>DATNAM010000094.1:0-22462 GCA_035572595.1 Gemmatimonadaceae bacterium | reverse complement strand
TGCTCGAGGAGATGTGGCCGCTCGCCAGCACATTGTTAGGCGGGAGTCTCGTGAGCTCGGTCGACGAAATCGCGCGCGCGGTTCGGTTTCTGGCCGAGCGGGCCCACGTGATCGCCGAAGGGGCAGGGGCCGCGGCGGTCGCGGCCGCAATGTCCGGCAAGGCGCCGGGCGACAACGTGGTGTGCGTCGTCTCCGGCGGCAGCATCGATCTGTCGAAGCTGGTGACGATTCTCCAGGGCGGCGTCCCATCGTAACGCCTAACGGAGGCGCGATCCGCTTTCGATGCCTCCGAATCAAGAAAAGGAAATCGTTCCGCGCGAGCGACCACTCGGCTGTATAGGCAGCCTTCAGGAGAGGTTCCTTCCGGGCCGCGACTGAGCCCACCAGACGCGAGACAATCGCGGTGACCGCGCGACGCGGGCCGGAACCGCAGCGGCGGAACGTGGATTTGCGGGTGGAGTATGTACCGGTACCTCCCATCGAGGACGCCATGCGTTTTCCCGAGTGTAGTCGCGGCGGCGCTCCGAACAGGCTCGCCCTCAGTGTTAGGCAGACCTTCGTCGCCGTGACGTTCGTGGGGCTTGCGCTCGCGGGCTGCTCGAGCAATTCGCCCACCGCGCCGACGACGCATCAGAACCTCGTGCTCATGGCGCGCTTCGACTCGGTGCTCGGGACGCTGGACCCCGACGTGCAGGCACGTCGGCGCGAACAGTTCTCGGAGGCCATCACCCTCCTGGCGTTCGGCGCACCGGTGCAGACGGTGCAGCTCAGCGTGAATGGCACGGCGCAGCCGTATTCCGCCGTGGGTGGCTTCATCGTGAGCGATGATATCGAAGGGAATCCGTCGGATTCCGCGTATACGCTGCTCCTGTGGCGCGGCGACGCGGCGGACACCCTGGCGTCGATCGTGACCTTCGACGGCCTGAGCGCGTTCGAGCTCACCGACAGCGCGACCCATGTCGGCAGCACCGGCCAGGCGAGCGGCGCCGCACAGGCGGCAGCGCCGCACGCGTCGTGTACGTCGTTCCTGGACCACCTGCCGCCCGATGTGAGCGTGCCGAGTGGCCTAACGTGCCAACTCGAGAGCGTTACGGTGTCTGCGTCGGGCGACACGGACGTGCCGGGCACCTTCGCGCTCGGCGCGCAAATGGTGACCAGCGTGCGCGTAGACGGCCGCGCCGGCAGTTAGGCAGCCGATGCCGGTCACGCCGGCCGATGGTACAACCGGCGCAGTTCCCCTTTCGCGCGCTCGAGCACGCTGCGTTGACGCGATCCGAGATTGTCTCCGGCGCGATTGATGTAAAACGTCAGCATCGACATCGCCGATCGATATGGCTCGCTCTTCCGCCGACTGCTGTGGTCGGCAGATCGCTTGAGCGAACGCGCAATGCGTTTGGGATCGGTCCAGGTGAACACACTGCGATCGAGGTCCAAAGCATTGCTGCCTGTGGTGACGGCCGCTGACCAACGCCGGGCGGGGCGTCGTGTCCCTCGGGATGGCCTCCGGTTGTGTTTGCTGGGTGACATGAGCACACGGCAGGATCAAGCTCTGTTCCCGTGGCGGCGCGGAGCGTCCGGCGCGGTGCTTGCCACTACGTCGGTCATGAGTCTGGCACCGCAGCGCCCGCACACCGGCTCCCCGCCGAACGCACGTCATGCCTCGCAACGGCGCGGCGCGGCGACCGCGGTGGCGACCCTGGCCATTGCGCTTGCGGTGGCAGGCGGCGCGGCGGGCGCTCGATCATCGCCGGTTCACCGTCCGACAGTAACGCCCCCGCCCGATACCGCGCCTAACGAAACGCCATCCGCGATCGCCAAGAAGACCGGTACGGCGGGAACGCAGGCGCAGTTCCGCAACGTCGGCTTCGACATCGGCGGCGGCATCGTCCTCGACATCTCGCGCCTGCGCGGGAAGCTCGAGAGCAAGCAGCAGGGCGAGCCCATCGCGTTCGACGACAAGTCGTCGTTCGTGATTCACATCGCGTCGGCCGAAGTCGGGCTCAGCATGCAGAGCCTCGACAGCTTGATGAACGGCTACGTGTTCGCGTACAAGGGCGCGCCGCTCAAACATCTCAAGTTCACGACCGACAGCGGCAAGCTGATCCAGGAGGGCACGCTCCACAAAGTGGTGGACATCCCGTTCCGCATCACCGCCGTGATGTCCATGACGCCGGAGGGTTTGATTCGTATTCATCCGGTGGCCATCAAGATCTTCAAGGTGAACGGACGCGGCCTGATGAAGGCGTTGGGCATCACCCTCGCATCACTGCTCGATCTCGAGCACGCCCACGGCGTGAGCGTGGAGAAGAACGATCTGTTGCTCGATCCGCAGCAGCTGCTCCCGCCGCCGGCCATCGCCGGACGCGTGACGGCGGTGCGCGTCGAGCCTAACGAAGTGGTGCAGGTGTTCGGCGACACGGCCGCCGCCGGCGACCGGCCGCTGCATCCACCGGAGACGGCGCGCAACTACATGTACTTCCACGGCGGGACGCTGCACTTCGGCAAGCTCTACATGGTCGACGCCGACATGGAGATCATCGATCAGGAACCCGGCGACGCGTTCCAGTTCAGCATCGACCGGTACAACACGCAACTCGTTGCCGGCTACTCGAAGAACACGCCGAACAACGGCCTCATCGTTTTCATGCCTGACCTCGCTGTCGCCGAACGCCAAAGTGCGACGCGCGAGGCGTCGCGCCGGCCGTGACTCGCGGCGCTGTGGAAGCATCTGCATTTTTCCTGCGGACCGCGCGTCCGCTTCATCACCCTACCGAGCCGAGGCTCGAATCCATGTCGAACCGCTCGTTGCAGCGCTCGCTTTCCATCACGGTGGCGGTTGCAATGACCACCTTGTGCGGCGTGACGGCCGTGGCGCAGGTGGCCGAGCCGCCCGCGCGATCGGCAGCCGGCGATCCGCCCGGCCGCGTTGGGCGCGTGGCATATCTCACCGGCACTGTTTCCTTCCGCGCCGGCGGCGACACCGCATGGGCTGTCGCGGTGCCCAACAGTCCGGTCACCACGGGCGATGCCTTGTGGGCCGACAACGCGGGACGGGTCGAGGTCGAGATCGGCTCGGCCGAGATGCGACTCGATCAGCAGACCGAGCTGGACGTCGAGCGATTGGATGATGCGGCGCTGCAGTTCAGCGTGCCGCAGGGCTCGGCGATTCTGCGTCTCCGGTCGTTGGCGGCCGGCGAGACCGACGAAATCGACGCGCCTAACGCAGCCATCCAGATGGCATCGGTGGGCGAATATCGCGTCGACGTCAGCGCCGATGGCGCGACCACGTCGATCACCGTCCTGTCCGGCTCGGCCAACGTCACCGCGGGCGGCGCGGCGTTTTCGGTCGATGCCGGCCAGGTGGCGACGGTGCAGGGCGACAGCACGGCCACGTACAACCTCGCCGACGCGGGCTCGTCCGACGATTTCGACCAGTGGTCCAAGACGCGCGACGAGCGCATCGATGCCGCGGCGAGCGCGTCGGCGAATTACGTGTCGCCGTACATGCCCGGCACGGCCGATCTCGCAGCCGACGGATCGTGGTCGCAGGACGCGAGCTATGGTCCCGTCTGGTACCCGCGTGCCGTGGCCGTCGATTGGGCGCCGTATCGCGAAGGACACTGGGTGTGGGGCGGCCGATGGGGATGGACCTGGGTGGATGATGCGTCCTGGGGTTGGGCGCCGTTCCACTATGGCCGATGGGCGTACATCCACAATCGCTGGGGATGGTGCCCGGGCCGCACCGTCGCGCCGCCCGTCTATGCTCCTGCGTTAGTCGTATTCGTCGGCGGCAACGGCTGGTCGGCGTCGGCAGGGTTCGGACCCGGCGGCGGCATCGGGTGGTTCCCGCTCGCGCCGCGGGAAGTCTATCGCCCGCCGTACACGGTGAGCCCGGTGTATCTGCGCCGTGTGAACGTGACGAACGTGAACATCACCAACATCAACATCACGAACGTCAACGTGACGAACGTGAATTATCGCAATCGCACGGTGGTCAACGCGGTGACGGTGGTGTCGCAGCACACGTTCGTGAACGGAACCCCGGTTGGGCGGTCGGTGGTGCGCGTGGCGCCGCAAGACATCTCGCGCGTCGCGGTGATCGAGCGCGCGCCGGTGGTACCGACGCGTGTGAGCTTGATCGGTGAGACCGCCGCCGGACGACGCGCGGCGCTTCCACCGGCCGTGTTGGCGCGGCGCCCTGTGCTCGCGGTGCATGCGCCGCCGCCGGCGCCGATTTCGTTCGCGTCGCAGCAGGCGGCGCTGGCCAAGACCGCCGGGCGTCCGCTCACGCACACGGAGACGGTGGCGCTGCGGAGGCAGACGCCGGTGGCGGCGACAATGGTTCGTGCGCGTCCGGCCACGACGGTGCTCCAGGGTGGTGCGGGTCTCAAGCCGGCGCGCAGCGGGTTGCCGGCGGCGCGTCCGGCTACGGAGCCCAGCCCCCCGCGTGTGACCGTGACTCGCCCAACGACGACGCCGGGCACGAGCCATCCGGCTACCAAGGTGACCGCGGAGCCGCCGAAGTTGCCGGTGCGCCTGCCGCCCGGCTCGCCGCCCATGCCTAACGGAAAGACCGCGGTGCAGTCGCGTGCCGCGCTCGACAAGTCGTACGAGGCGCAACAACAGCAGATGGAGCAGCGTCACGCCCAGGAATTCGCGAAGCCGCCCAAGGGCGAGACGGTTCCCGCTCTCACGGTACGTCAGGATTCGGAGCACCGCGCGCTCACGGCGCAGTATCAGGAGGCCGCGGCAGCAGGCAAGCGCACGATGCCCACGCAACCGACAACACGGACGGCTGCGAAGCCGGCGGCGCACACGGCGAAACCGGCCAAGCCGAAGAAGCCGTAGCGAGCCGCTGATTTTGCATTTCGTTTGCTCGCGTGCGGTGTGACGCGACGCGTGGTCCATGTTATGCGAGCCGCTCGAGATATGTCCTCGGGCGGCTCGTCGTTTACGACAGGCGCAACGCTGACTAGGAAGGAGGTCACATGCCGGAACGCGAAGCGATCGAACGTGCGCACGAAGATGCGCGCGAAGGGCACGCGGCGGCGTCGCGAAGCTCGTTGTCCAAGCAAGCGCGGTCGAGCGCGCGCCGCGGCACCTGATGCCGCGGCACCGGCCGGCCTGGTGGCGGCGCTCGCCGCCGCGGCCGGATTGGCGCCCGCGCTGGCGGGCGCGGCGCGACCCGCCGAGATTTCGTAACCCGCGCGCGGCGGTTGCTCGTGTCCGCGGGTCAATGCCTAACGGAGAGCGCGGGTCATCGTGTCGCGGACGTACGCCGTCAAGGAGCTCTACTACACGCTGCAGGGCGAGGGCGCGCAGACCGGCCGCGCGGCGGTCTTCTGCCGCTTTGCCGGCTGCAACTTGTGGACGGGTCTCGAGCGCGATCGCTCCGCGGCCGTCTGCACGTTCTGCGATACCGACTTCGTCGGCACCGACGGACCCGGCGGCGGGAAGTTCGCCACGCCGGCCGAGCTGGCGCGCGCCGCCACGCTCACCTGGAACGAAGGCCGCCCACTAACGGGAAGGCCGCTCGTCGTGTGCACCGGTGGCGAGCCGCTGCTGCAGCTCGACGTCCCGCTCATCAGTGCGTTTCACGATGCAGGCTTCGAGGTGGCGATCGAGACGAACGGCACGCAGCTCGCGCCGCCGGGACTCGATTGGATCTGCGTGAGTCCCAAGGCTGGAGCGCCGCTCCGCCTCGTGCAGGGCGATGAGCTCAAGCTCGTCTACCCGCAGACGCAACCAGAAGCCCAGCCGGAACGATTCGAGTCGCTCGAGTTCCGACACTTCTTTCTGCAGCCCATGGACGGCGACCATCGCGCGGAGAACACGCAGCGCGCGCTCGCCTACTGCCTCGCCCACCCGCGTTGGCGCTTGTCGCTGCAGACGCACAAGCTCATCGGCATTCCATAGTTAGGCGCCTGCGGAGCCGCTCACGGCCACTCGGACGGCGGACGGTCGAGCGTGGCGCGATCCCAGTTGCCTAACTCAGCCGCCGCTTCGTACGTGGACTGCGCGAAGTCCAGAATCGCCTGGTCGGGCGATACCGCGCGACGCACGACTTCGTACGGCATGATGAACTCGTGCATCGTCCCATCGTACGATGCGCCCGCGGGCCGCACCGCGCACGCGGGATAGCCGCCTGGTTCGGGATACGCGTACGCGTAGAACGCAGGCCCCGCCATGCCCGGACTTCCGGGCCAGAGCCCCAAACTGCAGCACTCGTGGGAGTATGCTTCCACCATCACGTAGTCGGGACAGTTAGGCGCGCCGCCGCCGTGCTGCGGCGCGCGACGTCCCGAAAATCGGGTTTGCGCCAGATCGAAGCTGCCCCAGAAAAAATGCGTCGGGCTGCTCTTGCCCAGAAATCGTCCCCGGAAGCGCTCGAACACGCGATGCGCCTCACGCAAAATCACCCACCACGTGTGCGCCGCGTGGGCGTCGTACGACGTGTGCTCGTGATCTTCGGCGAACGGGATCGCGACCTCGACCTCCACCGGCACCGGATGAATGTTCGCCGACAAGCCGAGCGACTCGAGTGCCGCGAGGTACGCCGCGTAAAACGCCGCCACCGACTGCGGTACCAGCGGCACCTTCGCATTGCGTCCGTCACTCGACTGCACGACGAGCTCATGCGCGATGAAATCGAATGCGGCCGAGAACGATCGCAGCCCATCGCCCGCGGGCATCGCCGAGGTCGTGAGACCGCGCGGTGTGACATAGAGCACGACCTGCCACCAGTGATTGACCATCGGCGCATGTGCGAGACGCGTCTTCCCGACGATCTGTGTCCACATGTGCAGCGTGGCGTAGGTGTCCTGCCAACTCGCGAGCGGCAACTCGGGCCAGCGCGCGGCGATGTCGTCTGTGGCGGGGAGCGTCTGGGTCATTGAGGCAACCTATCCCGCGTGGTACCGGCCCTCAAGCAACGCGTGGTAACGACGGGCGATCTCTCCAATCGGACGTGCTCGGCATAGTTTCCAGAGCATGAACGACACGACCCGCCCGCGCGCCATCGTCCTGTTGAGCGGCGGACTCGATTCCACTACGGTGCTCGCCGTCGCACTGCGCGACGGGTTCGACGTTGCCGCGCTCTCGGTTCGCTACGGGCAGCGACACGCCGCCGAGCTCGACGCGGCCGCACGCATCGCGCATCGCATGGGTGTCACGCGCCACGAGATCGTCGATCTCGACTTGCGTGTCTTCGGCGGCTCGGCACTCACGTCCGACATCCCGGTGCCCAAGGATCGCGACGAGCGCGCGATCGGCGCAGGTATTCCGATCACCTACGTCCCCGCGCGCAACACCGTGTTCCTTTCGCTCGCGCTGGCATTCGCCGAGACGTTGGCCGCGGCGGATATTTTCTTGGGCGTGAATGCACTCGACTATTCGGGTTATCCCGACTGCCGCCCCGCCTTCATCGACGCATTCGAGCACCTCGCCAACTTGGCGACGAAGGCCGGCGTGGAAGGCACCAGCCGCTACACGATCCACGCGCCGCTCCTCCATCTCTCCAAAGCCGAGATCATCGCACTCGGCCTTTCGTTAGGCGTGGACTACGGCGGCACCTGCAGCTGCTACGACCCGCTGCCGACGGGCGAAGCGTGCGGACATTGCGACGCATGCCTGCTTCGCTTGCGCGGTTTCGAGGCCGCGGGTGTGCGCGATCCGATCGCGTACGCACCCGCTCGCAGGTGAGCCCTCACTGCCGCTTCGCTTGACACGCGCTGTACCGCATCCTATTTGACTCGGCGACGCGCGCGACGGACGCTTTCACTCGCGCGCACGGTCCCAAGGCCCCCGTATCCAACGAGACCCGACTGTGGAGACACGCGACACGCTTCCGCGCCCGGAATCCGACGAACCCCAAGGGGACGTCACCCGGCGCGACTTCATCGTGCGCGCCGGACTGTTCGGCGGCGCGCTCACATTCATCTCCGGCACCCCATCCGTCATCCGCGACGTCGTGCGCCAGACCGCGCACTCCATGTCCGGTGCGACATCGAGGCTCGCCGCGCCCGGCGACGATCTGGCGCCGCTCTTTTCCGGACTCACGTGGCGCATGCTCGGCCCGTTCCGCGGCGGACGCACCGACGCCGTGACCGGTGTGCCCGGCCGGCCTAACGAGTTCTACTCGGGATCGGTCAACGGCGGCCTGTGGAAGACGATCGACGCCGGCCGCGTGTGGGAGCCGGTATTCGATGCCAATCCCGTCGCATCGATTGGTGCCGTGGCGGTAGCCGCCTCGGCGCCCGATACGGTGTACGTCGGCAGCGGCGAGTGCACGCTGCGCGATTCGACCGGCTTCGGCAACGGCGTGTACAAGTCCACCGATGCCGGAAAAACGTGGACCCACGTTGGACTCGACGCCACCCAGCACATCGGCAAGGTTGCCGTCGATCCGCACGATCCGAACATCGTGTTCGTCGCCGCGATCGGAAACTTCTACGGACCGAGCGCCGATCGCGGCGTGTTCCGGTCCACCGATGGCGGCCGCAGCTGGAAGAAAGTGCTGTTCAAGAACGAGAACGTCGGCGCCGTGGAGGTGGTGATCGACCCCACCAACCCGCGCGTGATTTACGCCGGACTCTGGAATACGCGCCGTCCGCCATGGTTCGTTTATGCACCGACGAACGGACCCGGCGGCGGCATCTACAAGTCGACCGACGGCGGCGACACGTGGAAGGAATTGACTAACGGACTGCCGAAGGAGGGCATCGGCAAGAGCGGCATCGCGGTGTGCCCCAGCAATCCGCAGCGCGTGTACGCCGTGATCGACGACCTCATGCCGGATCCGAGCATTCCCGTGGACACCTCGAAGGCCGCCGTCACTGCACGCCAGTTCGGTGTCGGCGTGCCCGGGTTAGGCGGGTTCTTCCGCTCCGACGATGGCGGCGCCACCTGGACCCGCCTGTCCAACGACTCGGCGCTCTGGGGACGCGGCTGGTACTTCGAGCACGTTGCCGTCGATCCGAAGAACGCCGACGTCGTATACGTGGCCAACGTGTCAGTGTCGCGCTCCATGGATGGCGGGCACACGTGGGTGCCGCTCCGCGGATCGCCCGGCGGCGATGACTATCACCAGCCGTGGGTGTCGCCCGACGATCCGAACACGATGATCGTCGCGAGCGATCAGGGCACGGTGATCACGCGCAATGCGAAGACCGATGACCCGCGCGAGGTGACGTGGAGCTCGTGGCTCAATCAACCGACGGCGCAGATCTATCATGTGTCGGTGGACTACCGGTTCCCGTACTGGGTGACCGGTGCGCAGCAGGACAGCGGCGCCGTGGCCGTGCGCTCGCGCGGCAAGTTCGGCGAGATCTCGACGCGCGACTGGGAGCCGATCGGTGCCGGCGGCGAGAGCGGCTACACCGCGGGCGATCCGCTGCACCCGGGCATCGTGTTCGGCGGTACCGGACAGCGGTTCGATTTGGCGCTCAACGTTTCGGTGGCCGGCACCACCACGCCGGAAGTTCCGAAGGGCGAAACCGCGCGTGCGGACTGGACGCAGCCGCTCGTGCTCTCGCGGGCCGATCCGCGCGCACTGTACTACGGCAATCAATATCTCTTTCGCTCGACCGACAGCGCGCAGACGTGGACGCGCGTGAGCCCCGATCTCACACGTCCGCAACCCGGCGTGCCATCGGGCCTGGATGCCGCCGCGGCCGCCGACACCGGTGCTAACGCACAGCGCGGCGTGATCTACACGATCGCGCCATCGCCGATACTCGTTCCCATGGTGTGGATCGGCACCGACGATGGATTCATCCAGCTCACGCTCGACAACGGCGCCCACTGGCAGAACGTGACGCCGCCGGCGATGACGGCGTGGAGCCGCGTGACGATGATCGAAGCATCGCACTTCGATTTCAACACGGCGTACGCGAGCGTCGACCGGCATCAGCTGCAGGATTTCGAGCCGTACATCTATCGCACGCGCGACCAGGGCAAGACGTGGCAGCGCATCACGAAGGGTCTCCCGGCCGGACTCTACGTGCACACGGTGAAGGAAGATCCGATGCGCCGCGGTCTGCTGTTCGCCGGTACCGAGCGCGGCGCGTTCATCTCGTTCGACGACGGCGACTCGTGGCTGCCGCTGCAGCTCAACCTGCCGCCGACGTCCGTCCGCGACTTCGAGGTGTACGAGAACGACCTCATCGTCGGCACGCACGGGCGCGGCTTCTGGGTGATCGATGACATCACGCCGCTGCGCCAGCTCGACGCATCGCAGCTGGCGAGCGACGTCGTGTTGTTCAAGCCGTCGGACGCGATCTACTACCAGCAAGGCGGCGACAACGGCACCCCCCTGCAAAAAGACGAGCCGCAAGCGGAGAACCCGCCTAACGGAGCGGCCATCGACTATTATCTCAAGGCCGGCGCATCGGGGGCGGTGACGCTCGAGATCGTCGACGGCACCGGGAAGGTGGTGCACACGTTCTCGAGCGGTGCGCCGGCCGAGGCTGCCGGCGGTGGTCCGGGCGGCGGACGGCGGCGTGCGGGACTCCCCAACACGTCGGCCTTGTGGCGTCCGGCGCCCGAGCCGTTTGCCACGTCGGCGGGGATGCACCGGGTAGTATGGCTGCCGGTGAAGGAGACTCAGGGCGGCGGCGGCGGCGGCGGCGGGGGATTCCGCCGGCGGCGCATCCCGCTGCTCGGCACCTTCACCGCGCGCCTAACGGTGAACGGCAAGACCTACACTCAGCCGTTCACCGTCAAGCCCGACCCGCGCGGCATGCCGGGCGCCGAGGACGAGGACGACGGCAACGACGACTACTGACGCCGCCGATCTTGGCGCCCACGAGCTCAACGCGCGCCGCGATGCGGCGCGCGTTCGTGCATCACGGCCCTTTGTGCGGATACTTGGGCGTCTTGGGAACGCTCGGCGGCTGTTTGGCGAGTTCGTCCATCAAGGTTTTCACCGCCGTCTCCAACTGTGCGTCGCGTCCGAGGAAGGTCTGGTGCGGCGTGTCATCCACTACGATATCCGGATCCACGCCGTGGCCTTCCACCAGCCACTCGCTGTTCGGACCGTACACGCCGATTTCCGCCGCCGTCGCGATGCCGCGGTCCACCAGCACGTTGGAGGACGACAACCAGATCTCGCCGCCCCACGTCCGCGTGCCGATCACCTTGCCTAACCCAAGCGCACGGAACCCGTACGCGAAGGCTTCGCCGTCGGACGCCGTGTGCTCGTTCACCATCACGCTCATGGGGCCGCGAAACGCGTCCTGCATGTTCCAGTACGGCGCGCCGATGCGCGGCTGCCAGAACATCCAGGACCGGCGCATGAGCTTTTCCAGGATCCACGAATCGATGTTGCCGCCGCCGTTGTTGCGCACGTCCACGATCAAGGCGTCGCGATCGTACACCGGATAGAAGTCGCGCTCGAACTGCGCGATGTCGTTGGTCCCCATCGCCCGCAGGTGCACGTATCCGATGCGGCCGTGGCTCAGGCTGTCCACCAGCAGGCGCCGTGTGTACTCCCATTCGTCGTAGCGCAGGTTGGACGCCTGGCCGGCCGAGATGGGCTCCACGATCACATCGCGCGTCGGGCCTGCCGTGCCCGTCTTCACGCGCAGCCGCACCTGTGTGCCCGCCGTGTTGCGGAGGAGCGCGCCTAACGACGGCCCCGACAGGGTCGGCATGCCGTTCACATCCGTGATCACGTCGCCGTCGTGCACGTCCACGCCCGCCCGTGCCAACGGAGCGAGCGCATCCGGATCGTCGGGGTCGTTCCGGTAGACGTGCACCACGCGGTAGCCGCCATCCTTGGCGTCGCGCGCCAGCTCCGCGCCTAACGACGCCGTGCCGACCTGCGCCGTCGTCTTCTGCGCGTCGCCGCCGTACACGAACATGTGCAGCGCCGACAGCTCGCCGATCATCTGTCCGAACACGTCCGACAGCTCCGCGCGATCGGTCACCCGATCGGCCAGCGGCGCGTACTTCTTCCGCATGGCCGGCCAGTCGATCCCGTTCATGTTCCGGTCGTAGAAGTAGTCGCGCTCGAGACGCCAGGCCTCGCGATACATCTGCTGCCATTCCTCGCGCGGCTCGACGTGCAGCTTCCATCCCGAGAGATCGACCTGGTCATCGTTCAACTTTTCCGGCGCGTGCGTTCCGGCATCGATCACGAACAGATCATCGCCGCGCTTCACCAGGATCTTCTTGCGATTCGCCGACAGCTCGTAACCCGTGATGTTTTCGAGCAGCGTGCCGATCTTGGGATCGACGCGCGTGATGGCGAGCACGTTGAGCGTCGCGCGGCGCGGCTCACCGCGTTCGGCCGACAAGAAGTAGAGCCGGGTACCATCGGTGTTGAGTGCGCTGTAGTTGCCGGATGGAACCGGGACCTGATACAGACGGTCCATGAAGCCCGCCGTGTCGATCACAATCGCACTGGTGGAATCCGGCGAGGCCTCGGCCGTTTTCGCGGCGCCAGGGTGCGCCCCTGGTTTCTTGGGTGTCTCGCTCGTGTCCGGGTGCAGCTCGTCCGCATGCGCGAATGGGAATCGCTCGTTCTTGTGCAATGCGAGCGCGAAGATCTCGCTCTGCCGGTCGAAGAACGGTTCCGGTGCGCGCGGTCCCCAGGGCGATCCGATGCTCGACCGGAACCGGCGGTCGGACAGCAACCACAACCACTTGCCGTCCGGACTCCATGCCGGCGAGTAGGAGTCATACCGGTCGCTCGTCGCCGGGATGGTGCTTCCCGAGCGGGCGTCGTACACGTAGATGCGGCCCAGCCCGTTAGGCGACGTCGCCTGGTACGCCAGCCACCGCGAGTCCGGCGACCACGCGAGGTCGGTGAAATCGCCGTATTCCGACGTGCCGATGCGCTTCGAGGCGCCGCTCGCGGCGTCGTACACCCACAGCCGCTGGTCCTTGTCGGTGTGCGCGATGAGCTTGCCGTTAGGCGACGGCACCCCCTGCCACCGCAGCACCGTGGCGTCGCGCGTCAGCTGCCGCGCCGCTCCGACCCCGTCGGCCGGCATCGTCCACAGCTCCACCTCGCCGCTCTCATCGGACAACGCGAGCAGCGTGTCGCCGCTCGGCATGAACTTGCCGTCGCGATAGCGCACGCCCGGCCGCCGCGCCGCCTCGACCAGCCGCCCTTGTCCGGCTTTCACCGGCGCGACGAACAGTTGGCCGCGCGCCGTGAGCACCACGCGATCGCCGTTAGGCGACAGGTGAACGTTGCTCACCCACTTCATCGCGGTGTCCACCCACTCCTCGCGCATCTGGTCGAAGTCCGACGCCAGTCGGATCGGGATCATCCGATCCTGATTGGTCTTGAGGTCGAGCACCCAGAGGTCCGCGCCTAACTGATACACGATGCGGCCATCCGACAGCGACGGTGACTGGAGATCGTAATTCGTGTGGCGCGTGAGCTGGCGCGGGTCGTGGCCGTTCTCGTCCACCGACCAGATATTCATGACGCCGTCGCGATCGCTCGCAAAATAGATGCGCCCGTTCCACGGCATCGGCCGCTTGCTCGTGCCCGCGTAGTCGCTCGTGAGCGGCTCCGCCTCCGGCATCGCGCTGCTCCACTTCCAGAGCTGCTGCGCCGTGCCGCCCTTGTACCGGCGCGTGTGGCTGCCCTGAAATCCGAAGCGCGTGAAGAACAACGTCGCGCCGTCGTACGCGCCATCGGACGCCTGCTCGAGCGGCACGCGCGTCCGCACGCCGGTCGCCGTGTCGAGCGACACCAATTGCAGAATGGGCAGCGTCGAATACCGCCGCGTCGAGTAGAGCACGTGTCCATCGGGCGTCCAACCGACCACGGCATCGACGCTGCCATCCCACGTGCGCCGCGCCGGCAGCCCCCCGGCGATCGGCATCGTGTACACCTCGCCCGGTCCTTCGTACTCGCCGGTGAACGCGATGGTCGAACCATCGGGTGAGATCGCCGCGTTGCTTTCCTCGCCGCGTCCGCTCGTCAGCCGGCGCGCGACGCCACCGCCCAATCCGACCGTCCACAGGTCACCCTCGGCCGTGAACACGACGGTCGTGTCGTGAATCGCGGGGAACCGGTAGTAGCCGAGTGGCGTCGGGCTGGACTGCGCCGCAGCGGTGGTGAGCGATCCGACGGCGAGCGCGATCGCGCCCGTGGCCAAAACACCAGGTAGCTTGGACATGCCTGTGCCGAACGTGGAGGGAACCCGATCTGGAGGGACCAACGGCGCACGACCTTACTGCGCGGGCCGCGATGCAGCAAGGCCGGGCGCCCGCCGGCTATCGCTGCGCGTGCGCTCCGGTGTGTGTCGCTGTCGCGTGCACCATGTACGTGCCCTTCACGTCGTGGCCGACCGCCGAACCTGCCAGCGTTAGCTCCCCGGTGCGAGCGGCGATCGTCCACGCGAGCGACACGCGTCCGTGCGCATCGGTAATCCCGCGCGCCGGTGCGACCGATCCGGCGTGCGTGGTGAAGTGCAGGGGGACATCGGGCACCGGATTCCCGTACGCATCGGTCACCAGCGCGGCCAAGCGGCGCACGCCGTGTCCACCGTGCGCCGGCGGCGCATCGTCGAACGTGAGATTGGCCGGCGAGGCGGGCAGCGCGCGCGCGCGCACGGCGATCAACCTGGCGACGCCGTCGACGTGCAGCGCCAGCGTTAGGCGGCCGGCCTCGCGTCCCATCGTCCAGCGCGTGCGCACGATGCCGGCGCTGTCGCTCCGGAGCGCCGTATCGGGCACGGCGCCGCTCGACGGCGACAGCACCAGCGGGACGTCGGGCACGCGGTTGCCGTGCGCGTCCGTCACCATCACGACGATTGTCCTGGGGAGCGTCGCGCCGACGATGGCGTGCTGGTCGTCGCCGGCGAGAATCGCCATGGCCGCCGGTTTGCCAGCGCGCGCGGCGGCCATGATGGTGAGCGGCGCCACCGGATCGGCGCTCTCGGCTGCCCCTACTTGAGCGCGCACGCGCTGCGATCCCGGCGACGTGCCTAACGTCCATCGCACGTGCGCCAATCCCAGCGAATCCGTGCGCGCGTCCAATGGCCTAACGGAACCGTCGAGGGCCGTCCACGTCACCGGCACGCCCGCGAGCGCGCGGCCGGTGCTGTCCGTCACGCGCACGCCGACCGAATCGCCAAGCACGGCGCCGGCCTCGGCTCCCACATGCTCCACCAGCGGCACCACGCGCGTGTTGTGCGCCGACGGATCCGCCTCGGCCTCCACGCGCGCCGCGGTATCGAGATGGTCGACCGACGCCAGCAGCACCTGCCGCCCCGGCAGCGAGCCGAGCGTCCAATTGGTGCGGGCGCGGCCATCCGCGTCCGTGCGCGACGTGTCCGGCGACGGCGTGCCTTGCCCGCCGGCGCACACGAACGTCACGAGCTGATTCTGAATTGGACGACCGTGGCGGCTCGTGACGCGTACGACGACCGCTTGCGCGAGTGGCCGTCCGGCGAGCGCGCGTTGCTGCGTTCCCGCGACGGCTGCGATCGCGGCCGGCGTCGCCACCACCGTGATCGCGGCATGTCCGTCGATCGCGCCGACGGCGGCGGTCACGATCGATCGTCCCTGGCTGCGGCCGGCAATGATGCCGGCGGAATCGATGGTCGCGACTGTCGTGTCATCGATGTGCCACCGGGGCGTGATGCCGCCGATGACGTAGCCGCGTGCATCGCGCGCCACCACGTGGAGCGGCAGCCGGGCGTCTTCGGCCACCGTCACGGCGCTGTCGAACGCGGTAGCTTCCACCGACACCGCGGCCACGCGCTGCGAGACCACCACCCGTGCGCGCGCCGCCAGTCCGCCGACGACCACCGCCACGGTCGTCGAACCGGGGCCGCGCGCCACCACCGAGCCGTCGCCTAACACAGTGGCCACGCGCGAATCGTCGGTGGACCACGACGGATGCGCGCCCACCAGGACGCTGCCGCTGCGATCGGTGATGGTGGCGGCCAGGTGCAGCGTGTCGCCAATGGAGAGCGCGGTGTCGGCCGCAGGCCTAACGCCGACCCACGCCGCGCCGAAGTTGGCGATGGTTTGATGCGAGTCGGCGCGCCCGATCACGCCGTACGTGTAGAGCGCCGACACGAGAGACACCACCGCGGCGCCGGTGGACGCGATCGCCGCGACCATCCGCCACGCGTGGGAGAACCAGGGGCCGCGCGCGGAAGCGGCGGAGGCGAGTCGCTGCGAGGAGGCCATACGCAAACTGGACTCGGCCACGCCGACGCCGGTCACGCACGATGCACGCGTCGCAAAACTTCGCCAGCGGCACAGGCGAACTCCGTTACGACATCGCGGCCCGAGCGGGAATTCTGTCCCCGCACGGCGCAACGCGAGATGCCATTGTCGCGGCACCCCGCGCTGCGCGCGAGGGGTGCGTCACCGCGGCCAGAGCCAGCCGAACACGCCCGCGGTCAGGAGTCCGTAAATCAAGCCGTCGAACACGTTCTTCCACGTCACCGCCCACGGTTGGCCGCGCCAGATCGAGTTGGAGAGCTCCGCACCCGCGTAGCCCATCCAGGCCACGGTGCCGGCGGTGCGGAACACGACCAGATACGGCGTGCCTAACGGCATCGTGCGCGAGAGCACGTACGCCGTGAAGAACGAGATCACCAACAAGTACACGAACCAGCTGGCCAGCATCGGCCCCATGCTCATCTGCCCGCTGGGCCGAATGGCGAACAGGCCCACCGGACCTTCCAGGAACTTTTGCTTCATCTCCGGGGACTTGAGGTCTTTGGGATTGGCGCAGTAGGGAATGGCGTACTGCCCCGGACCTGCGCGCGCGGAGTTGATCACCGCACGCACCGCGTCCTCGTTCGAAAATCCGCGGTAGTCCGACCGGTGATACGTGAGCACCATGTGCAACAGGAAGCTCGCGAAAAACACGATGACGGCGGACAACACGATAGGCAGCCACAGGTGACCGAGGGAGGCCATGACGTTCATAGAGAGCTCCGATGGCGGGGGTGTGACCGGCTCCGCACCAATTAGCGATCGAACGGCCTCGGCCGGAAGGGGCGGCCCGCGAAACGTGCGATGTTACGGGCGATGGCCGTGCGCGGCGCGTCCGAGTGCCATGATGCGGTCGAGCAGCTTGATGTAACTCATGCCCGCGCGTTTGGCCGCCGAGGCGAGCTCCTCGCTTGCGCTGATGTCGGGATTCGGATTCGCATCGAGAAACCACAACACGCCATGCTCATCGAGCCGATAGTCGATGCGCGCATAGCCCGACATCTCGAGAATGCGATAGATGCGGCGGCTCAGCCGGCCGATGGTGGTGGCCAGCGGCTCGCCGAGATCGGCCGCTTGGAGCTGGACGCCGCGCCGCTCCTGGTATTCCAGATCGTGCTTGACCTTCGCGGTCGCGATGAGCGGCTCGTTAGGCGCGCTGTGCTCGATCACCAGCTCCCAGGTGGGGAGCGACCGCGCACGTCCGTTGCCCAACACGCTGACGTACAGCTCGCGGCCCTCGATGAACTGCTCGGCGATGGCGTCGGTGTCCAGGCTCTCGTGGATGAACCGCACCCGCTCCTCGAGCTCGGCGTCGTCGCGCACCAGCGATGCCTTGGCGATGCCGAGCGACGCGTGCTCGGTGAGGCTCTTCACGATGAGCGGGAAGCCGAGCTTGGCGGGGCGCCGCGTGCGCCGGCCTAACGGAAACACCGCGAACGCCGGCGTGCGGATACGGTGGTACGCCAGCAGCTTCTTGCCCAACGCCTTGTCGCGCGAGATGACGAGGCCGCGCGGGTTGCACCCGGTGTACGGCACGCGAATCAGCTCGAGGAAGCTCACGATGTTGTGATCGTAGAGCGCGTTGTGGTGAAACTCCTCGAGCAGGTTGAACACCACGTGCGGTTTCATCGATTCGACGGCGTCGCGGATCGGCTGCAGCTCCTCCTGGACGCCGAGCGCCATCACCTCATGCTGTGCTTTGCGCAGGCACGTGATCACATCGTACTCGGCCCGCCATGCGAGAATGTCCTTGTCGTCCAGGCCGTCCAGCGAATCGGGCGGCACGTGATCCGGGTACACCAGCGCCAGCACGCGCAGGCGCTTCATAGCACGATCCACTCGCGGCGCCGGCTGTACAGCACGCGCGTGATGGTGATGGCCAGCAGCACGGCGAAGTTGGTGACGAGCGGCCGCTCGGCCCCCACGGCGCGCAGCTTGAGCTCACGGCAGCGCACCATCATGTCGGAGAGCACGGCGTCGAGTGTGATCTGGTACTCGCCGCTCCAGCGGGCGACGAGTTGTCGGATGGTGGTGCGATGGCGTCTCAGGAACACCGCGGCCGATTCGTGCGACCGGTGCGCCGGATCGCGGGAGAAGAGGCGCAGTAGGTCGCGGTCGTACGTGTTGGGGACTTCCACCACGTAGCGCCGGCGACGCGCTTCGTAGTGGGCGCCGAGCGTTTCCGAGATCCGGCGCAGCGGCTCGACCACGGCTCTCGACGTGACTAACGGAGGCTGCCCGCCGATCTCGGCCATCAGTTCGTCCACGTATTCGAGCTTGCGCAGGGCCACCGGCCACGCCGCGTAGCGCGCCCGCCACCGGCGCCGCGGCCGCATCCACACGGCAAACGTCTCGGCGAAATCCTCGTCGGGATGGCTCTGCGCGTACCAGTGGCGCAGGTGCTGGACGTGCTGCTTGCTGGCCGGGTTCGGCCGATACTGATCCGGATACGGTTGGGCCGAACTTCCGAACAGGTAGCGCCAGCGGCGCCGGTGGTGCAGGCGATACGCGTGTTGGATGGCGTGCCCGGTCTCATGACGCAGAATCCGCATGCACTCGCCGTGCGTCCCGCCTTCGACGTCCAGCATCTGCGAGCGCTCGAGTCGCATCAACCGCGGGTGGGCGAGGTAGAAGGGTGCGGCGAAGCCGGGAACGCCTAACGGCGAGAACCATTCGTCGGACAACCAGATGTGGGGTTGGAAGATCAGCGCCCGGTCGAGCAGCTCGCGCCGCAATTGATCCACCCGCGGCTCCAGCCACGACCCGTCGATCGAGACCGTCAGGTCGCGCACCCGGACACGCATCAGCTCCGGTCGCGGCAACCGCTCCCACGACGCGCGACGCGAGCGCCCGGCCCGTTTCCCCAGCGGCATGGCCACAGAACTTCGGCGGAGGGCGGCGCGCGCGCAAGGCGTCGCGCGCCGCGCGCCTGTTCAACCTTCGAGCGCCGACGTACTGTCCAAGCGGCGTGAATACCGACGCCCTCTATCCATGCCCACAGTTTTCGACATGACACGTCATCACGTGGTTCTCGCCACTGCGGTCGCCCTCGCCATGGGCAGCGCGGTGTCGTCCGGTGCGCAGACATCGCCGCGTCGCCCGCTGCCGGCGTCCGCTCCAATATCCGACATTCGCTACGATGTCACCATCGACTCGACCACGGCCGTGACGCGCGACCTCCTCGTGACGATGCGGTTCCACGCGAGCGGGACCAAGCCGGTGGTGCTCGCGCTCCCCGCGTGGAGCCCGGGACACTACACGCTGCTCTGGTTCGCCTCGCGCGTGCTCGGCTTCACACCCACTGCCAACGGCACGCCGCTCGCCTGGCGGAAGCTCGATTTCCAGACGTGGGAAATTACGCCCAACGGAGCGTCCACGGTGTCGGTGGCATTTCGCTATCACGCCGACGCGCACGACCGCGCCGTCGCCTACACGAACCATGATCTCGCGTTCTTCAACGGCACCAACGTCTTTCTCTATCCCGTCGGGCAGGGATTCACGTGGCCCGCCATCGTGGCAATCCACGCGCCTGCCGGCTGGCGCATCGCCACCGGCCTAACCGCAGGCGCAAGCGGCGGCACGTTCACGGCCACCAACTACCACGATCTCGTCGATGCGCCGTTCGTCGTCGGCAAGTTCGATTTCGACAGCGTCCGCACGGGTGCCGTGTGGGTGCGTCTCGCGAGCTTCCCTGCCGGCGGCATGCGCGCCGAGTGGCGTCAGCGGACACTCGCGTGGCTTGCCCGGCTCGTGCCGACCGAAGGCGCCGTGTTCCACGACATCCCGTTCTCCGAGTACACGGTGCTGCAGTTGGCGGACACCATCGTGAACGGCGGCGGTCTCGAGCACCACGATTCGCAGCTCGATGGCGTGCGGATGGATGGCACCGACTATCCGTACTTCCCATTTCTCTACGCGCACGAGCTGTTTCATGCGTGGAACGTCAAACGGATGCGACCGGCGGACATGGTGCCATACCGCTACGACGACGCCGAGCCCACGCCGTGGTTGTGGGTGAGCGAGGGGGTCACGGACTACTATGGACCGCTCGCGCTGGTCCGCAGCGGCATCATTGGCGACTCGGCGTTCGAAGCACAGATGGCGGGCGACATCGCCGCGGTGCAGCGCTCCGTGCCCGTTGCGTTAGGCGACGCCTCGCTCTCGGCCTGGATCGGTGCGTCCGATGGCACGGCCGGCATCTACTATCCGAAAGGCGCGATGGCGGGCCTGCTGCTCGACATCCTGATCCGCGACGCCAGCAACAACGCGCATTCGCTGGATGACGTGATGCGAACCGTGTACGACGACACGTACCGCTCCAAGTGGCGCGGCTTCACCGCCGCCGATTGGTGGGGCGCGGTGGGCCGATTCGCCGGCGGTCGGTCGTTCGCCGATTTCGATCGCCGCTACATCACCGGACGCAAGGCGATGCCCATCGATTCGGTGCTCGCGCTCGCCGGCTGGCGCGTGACGCGCGATACGGTCGGGCATCCTGCTGTGCGCATCGAGGAGCTGCCGGAGGCCACGGCCAAAGCGCGTGCAATAAGGACCGGCATTCTGACCGGGCATACCACTGGGGAAGGGAACCGGTCGAAGTGAGCTAAGTGCAGTGCCAACGCCTGTTTCCCCGCCGGGAATGTCACGTTTTGACCGGTCAAGAGTCTTGTAGCAGGTCACGCGTCACACGCATAGGAAGTCAGTTCCGGCGCGTCAGCGATGGCAGGCCAGTACCTCCCGCAACGGCCGCCCCGCCTCTTGACCAGTCACTGGACACTTTCGGAGATCCTCATGCACAAGCGCTTCGTCATGGTTTCCGCGGCCGCCTTGGCGCTCGCCGCCGCGTCGCACACCGCGTCGGCCCAGATGCCGACCCCCAAGCCGTCGATCGGCGTGTTGGGCGGACTCAGCCTCGCCACGTTGGCGGGCAGCAATGTGACGGACGTCAGCAATCGCACCGGCTTCCAGGCAGGCCTCTACCTCACGCTCCACATGAATCACGCGTGGTCGATCGAGCCCGAGGCGTTGTACACGCAGCAGGGTGCCTCGTCTCAAGGCGCGACGCTCAAGATGAACTACCTTCAGGTGCCGGTGCTGCTCCGCTGGGATGTTGCGAGCCACAATCCGGTGCACCCGTTCTTCATCGCGGGTCCGTCCGCCGCGCTCCAGGTGGGCTGCGACGTCTCGGGCTCCGGTTCGAGCATGAGCTGCGATGACTTCAACCAGCAGAACGGTGGCGGCTTCCAGAAGAAGTCGTTCGACGTGCTCGGCGTGGCCGGCGCGGGCCTGGGCTTCAACTTCGGCGCGACGCAGATGTCGGTGGGCGCGCGGTACAACTATGGCTTCAGCGACACGTTCCAGGGTAACGATATCAAGAACCGCTACTTCTCGGTTCTGCTCGGCATGACGTTCTAGCGCACGAGCAGGTCGTACCACCAGTGAGAGCGGGCCCGCCCCGGCGATGCTGCCGGCGGCGGGCCCGCTCGCGTTAGGCACCGGCCTGTCGCCGCTTCGCGTCAGCCGCGCACCACCCCCGTCTCCTGCGCGCTCACCGCGCGCCACTGTCCGGCGCGCTTCATGAAGACGTCGGTGAACATCGTCTGGCGGACGCCCTGCTTGCCATCCTGCGCGGTGTCCACGACACCGGTCGCGATCGCGGTCGAACCGTACACGCGCACGTCCAGTCGCCCGAATCGTTTATGCACCGATGGCGACCGCGGATGCTTGGCGACGTACGCGATATGCTGCGTCTTGGTGAGGATGTCGCCGGTGGACACCGGATGCAGGAAGTCGGGAGCCAGAATCTGCTCCATCGCCGCGCTGTCGCCGACGAACAACCATCGGTGCTCGACCGCGACCACCGCGGCGCTGTCGCCCTGCGACCCCGTAGCTTGCGCCGCCAGGCGCGTCGTGCCGCCGGATGCGGCGAGCAGCACGGCGACCGCCATCGCGGCGCGTATTCCGTTAGGCATGTAGCCTCCCAGCGTGAACCCTCGAGCCGGCGTGACTGCCGGCACCCTATCCACACAACGACGCGGCCGGCGAAACCAACAGACCCGCCGCCGCGTTCTGACAGGTTCATGACGTGCACGCGCGGTCCGTCGCCTGCGCCGCCGCTCGAGTCGCTCGTGGACCGGGACATGGCAGGGCGCAGATTTCTCCGCGATGCTCACCGCTGCGTTTGGCTTGCTCGCGCTGTCGCTCGGCGCACAACGCGCTTACATTTGAGGCGCGAGAAGTACAGGCAGGGGAGGCGCCTCATGTGGCG
>DATNAM010000093.1:0-5046 GCA_035572595.1 Gemmatimonadaceae bacterium | reverse complement strand
CACGGTGGATGCGCCAGGCGCCGAGCAGCCGAGCGATCCGCTGTGATCCGTGCAGTTATCCGATCTGATCCGTGTTAACCAGAGCGAGGAAGCCCACCATGCGCGTGCCGGCGCGGAGCAGAACGATCTCCTCTTGCAGATACTAAACTGCACACAGCATCCCACTGGCGAGGCGAAGTTCTGGCTCTATCCCGTGATCGAAGTCGCACAGAACTGGGGACTGTCCGATCGCCGGTTGAGCACCGCGCTTCGTCTCGCTCGAGAGTACGCCGATGAAATACGCGACGCCTGGCAGGCGCACTTTGACCGTTGAAGTCACCAACATCTCGCCAACCGGCTTCTGGCTGCTCATGGACGACCGGGAGGTGTTCGTGTCGTTTGAACACTTTCCGTGGTTCGCGGACGCGACGGTTCGGCAGATCGTTAACGTGACCCGGCCGGCCAAACACCATCTCCACTGGCCAAGCATGGACGTCGACTTGGCGGTGGACTCGCTCGACTCCCCCGAGCGATTTCCGATGGTGAGTCGTGTCGCGCCCGCGAAGCTCCGCCGCGTTTCGGAGCCGACGAGTACGTCCCGGGGACGGCGGCGTTGAACCGTTAGGCGGGCGGCCGTCGGACGCCGCCGTCGGCCGGGAACCTCCTCACCTCGGCGGACGGGCGCGGACGCGGGCGGCGCGCGTTTGCTGGCGCTCGACCTGCCGCTGCCGCATCTGCGTGAGCCGCTTCCGGATCTGCTCTTGCAACGCCGCGTACTTGGCCCGCTGCACCGGCGTCAGAAATCCGGCCAAGTCCTTCTGCTCTTCGCGGAAGATCTGGAGACGCGACTGCTGCACCTCGTCGAGCTGATCGAGGTACCCGCCCACCTTCGCCTGGTCCGCCTTGTCGCCTAACTGGAGCTCGGCGCGCAGCGAGAGACGGAGATAGCGCTCGCGCTGGTTCAGATCGCGGCGCGGCGCCTCGTACTTCTTGTTGACCGCCTGGAGCTGCGCGTACTGCTGGTCGGTGAGCTGCAGTTGGCGGCGGACCACTTCTCCGAGGCGCAGCCGCAACTGCTGCTCCAACTGGCGACGCGCAGGAGTCTCGGCGCCCGGCGCGACACCGACCGTGTCTGGTGCGCGCGACGAGTCTTGCTGCGCGGCAAGCGCGCTGCCGGCCGCGGACAGCGCCAGTGCGCATAAAATGAGTGCGCGGCGCATCACCGCACACCGCCGTCGTCGTCGATCTGATAGCTCATGGGCGTCGGGTCGGCGTCCGGAATTGCCGTTAGGCTGTCCAACGATTGGAGCAGCATCTTCACATCGCCGTCGGACAGATCGTTCACGCCGCCATCCATCACGAGCCCGCGATGACCGGTGCTGGCGAGCATCTGCGGCGCGTTGGGCGGCGTCTTGGTGGCCGGCGCCGGTTTTTGGCGCGGCGTGGACGGAGGCGTCGCGCCGACGGTTGGCGGCGACACTACGGGCTGGGCGGCGCGCGGCGGCGTCGGGTTGCTGGCAACGGTTACGCTCACCGGCTGGCGATGCGTCACCGCCCAGGCGCCGACGCCCAAGGCCGCGGCGACGAACGCCGCTGCGATCCGCCACGCGATGCGCCGGTTGGCCGGCGCCGCCCGCCGCGCCGCCAGCGGCCTAACGTTAGGCACGCGCATCGCCGGTGACGCGCTCCGCGACGCGTGCACCGCGGCCGCGATCCGCGCCACGTCCACCCGCGGCGCCGCCGCCAGCGCCGAGCGCATCGACCGCAACATCGCGAGCTCGGCGGCGCACGCCGGACACGACGCCACATGACGCTCCACTTCCGCGCGCTCGACCGCGTCCAACCGCTCGTTGAGCAGGTCGGGCAGCACGTCCCGCATCTCGTCGCCCCGCGGAGAGTCGGTCATCCCAGAAACTCCTTGATCGCACGCATCGCGTTGTGATAGTGTACCCGCGTCGCCCCTTCGGTGCTGGATACGACCACTGCGATCTCCTTGTACGACATCCCTTCCGTCACCCGCAGCGTGAACACCTCGCGCTGCATCGGCGTCAACTTCGTCATCGCGCTCCGCATCCGCGCCGCGGTTTCGTCGGCCACGGCGGCGTCCAGCGCATCGTGCTCGGTTGCCGCATGCCACTCCTCGATCGACACCACGTCGCGCTTGGCCTTCCGGCTCCGCACCCGATCGCGCACGAGGTTGCGCGCGATGGTGAAGAGCCACGTGCGCAGCGAGCTCTCGCCGCGAAAGCCGTCTAACGAAGCGAAGGCGCGGACGAACGTGTCCTGCACCACCTCCTCGACTTCGGCGCGTTCGCCTAACCCCGCCACGAACCGCGCCAGCGGCGTCGCGTGACGCTCGACGAGCAGCGTCGCCGCCCGCTCATCCCCGCTCCGCCACCGCGCGATGAGCGCATCGTCATCCGGCTCCACGGCCGTCCGGCTGGGCTCAGTCATCCCGTCGCCCAGTGAGACGTCGATCACACCCGGGTGTTAAGACTCGCTTGACGCCCCCATTTTCCGGGTCTAGGTTCCAGTTGAACGATCGTTCGAACGCGTGCTGGGGGGCGGAATGGCCGGACCAACCCGGGATCAGAAGCTCGATACGCTCCTCTCCGCTGCGGCGAAGGTGTTCGCCGAGAGGGGATACCATGAAACCAGCATGCGGGATTTGGCGCGCGCGTCGGGCGTGTCGCTGGCGGGCGTCTACTACTACGTCCAGAGCAAGGAAGAGCTGCTCTATCTCATCCAGAGCCGCAACTTCGAGGCGGTGATCGCGGGAATGCGCGCGGCGCTCGAGGGCGTCACCGATCCGATCGAGCGCATTAACCGGTTCATCGACAACCATCTCGACTATTTCGTATCGCACATGTCGGAGATGAAAGTGTTGTCGCACGAAGCGGGCGCGTTGCAAGGCGACTATCTGCAAAAAGTGAACGACATGAAGCGCGAGTATACGCGCGCGCTGATGGACGTGCTCGCCGATGTGGAACGCGAGCATGGACCCGCGCACGTGAATCGCCGCGTGGCGGCGTACTCGCTCTTCGGGATGATGAACTGGATCTATAACTGGTACGATCCGTTGGGCGATGTCGGCGTCGAGCTGCTGAGTCAGAACGTCTGCCACCTGTTCTTGGGTGGATACGTGGGGCTGCCGGTGTCCGATGCCACGCTGCCCCGCTCGTCGGCGGGATGACACGTGCTTCGCGCTCCACGATCGGCGCGCGACGAACCATGGACTCTTTACACCTGAGGTTGATCGATGGCTACCGCCACAGTAACTGACCGCGAGACCGCGACGCTGGTCACGTACAGCTTGGATGGCAACATCGCGATCATCGAGCTGAACGATCCGCCTGCGAACACGTACACGCACGAGATGATGCGCCAGTTGGACGAGTGCATCCTCAAGGCGCGGTTCGATAACACGGTGCAAGTGATCGTGCTGCGCGGCGCGGGCAACAAGTTCTTCTCGGCGGGCGCGAACATCAACATGCTCAACGAGATGGATCCGACGTTCAAGTATTACTTCTGCCTGCATGCGAACGAGACGTTGAGCCGTCTCGAGCAGACGCCCAAGCTGGTGATCGCGGCGATCAACGGACATTGCGTGGGCGGCGGACTCGAGATCGCGATGGCGTGCGACATTCGGTTAGCCAAGCAGGACGCGGGCAAGATCGGGCTGCCCGAGGTGAACCTGGGCGTCCTGCCGGGCACGGGCGGCACGCAGCGGTTGGCGCGGCTGGTCGGGAAAGCGAAGGCGATCGAGCTCATGGTCACCGGCCGGACGTTCTCGTTCGAGGAAGCGCAGACGTTAGGCATCGTGAACGAGGTGTATCCGAAGGACAATTGGTGGGACAGCGTGCTGCTCTATGCTCGGCAGTTCTGCCTGCCCAACAAGGCGGCGATGGCCGTTGGGCACATCAAGCGCTCGGTGCAGTCGGGCGCCGAGGTGCCGCTCGAGTACGGACTGGCGATGGAGCGCGAGCTGCAGAGCCTGTTGTTCAAGAGTCTCGACGCGAAGGAAGGCATCGGGTCGTACGTCGAGAAGCGGCAGCCGACGTTCAAGGGCAAGTAGGCGCCCGCGATGACGGCAGTCGCAATGGATCGGTTCCCGACCCGGCTCATCATTCATGGTGAGGCGGTGGAGGCGGCGTCGGGGAAATCGTTCGGGGTGGTGAACCCGGCCACGGAGGAAACGATCGCGCAGGTGTCCGAGGCCGGCGTGGCGGACGTGCATCGCGCCGTGGAATCGGCGCGCAAGACGTTCGAGAGCGACGCGTGGCGGAGCCTCTCCGCGCGGTCGCGCGGGCAGATGCTGCATCGGTTAGGCGAGCTCTGTCTCACGCACAAGGACGAGCTGGCGCGCCTGGAAACGCTGAACAACGGCAAGCCGATCTTCGAGTCGGCCATCGACCTTCGCCTAACCGCCGAGACGTTCATGTACTATGGCGGGTGGGCGGACAAGGTGTACGGGGAGACGATTCCCGTGGACGGGCCGTTCCTCAACTACACGCTGCGCGAGCCGTTAGGCGTGATCGGCGCCATCGTGCCCTGGAACTTCCCGATGTCCCTGGCGGCGTGGAAGATCGGGCCGGCGCTGGCGTGCGGGAACACGATCGTGCTCAAGCCGTCGGAAGAGACGCCCTTCACCGCCCTGCGGATGGCCGAGTTGGCGCTCGAGGCCGGATTCCCGGCGGGCGCGTTCAACTGCGTGCCCGGTCCGGGCCGCGTGGCCGGGATGGCGCTGGTCGAGCACGAGGGCGTGGACAAGATCGCGTTCACCGGATCCACCGAGGTGGGTAAGGCGATCATGCGCGCCGGCGCCGGCACCGTGAAGAAGATGTCGATGGAGTTGGGCGGCAAGTCGCCCAACATCGTGTTCGCCGACGCGGATCTCGACGCCGCCGCGCGCGGCGCCCTCAACGGCATTTTCTATGGCAAGGGCGAGGTGTGCGCCGCCGGCTCGCGCCTCCTCGTGGAAGCCGACGTGAAGGACGCGCTGCGCGACAAGATACTCGAGCGCGCCAAGAAGATGGTGGCCGGCGACCCGCTGCACCCCAAGACCCG
>DATNAM010000092.1:0-3591 GCA_035572595.1 Gemmatimonadaceae bacterium | reverse complement strand
CGAGTCGAGCACCACCACGTCGGCGTAGCCGCCGCGCGTCCAGCGCGTGGCGGCAATGTGCGCGCCGTCGGGCGACCACCGGGGCTCGGCCCATTCGGTGTCGAGCGAGGCGACGGTGAGCGGGACGATGGTTTTACCATTTGGGCTCACGCGCACGAGCTGCGTGGTGGCGGGCAGAAAGCGCACGGCCACGATGATCCCATCGCGGCGCACGTCGGGTTGGGCGAGTCGCGCGTTGTGGGTGAGGCGGATCTGGCGGCCGTTTACCTGGCGGTAGAGATCGGACCGGATGTGATACGGGTCGGTGTACTCGAGCTGCGAGAAGACGATCGAGCCATCGGGCGCGGGGCTGTTGGCGTCGTTGCCGTTGCGCCTGCCTAACCGGCTGCGCACGCCTGCGGTATCGACCACGGCGGCGGCGGGCGACGAGCGCCAGTCGTCGCGGGTGTAGAGGACGGCGCTGTCGCCTAACCAGCGGGGGTAGAGCGCTTCGGCGCCCGAATGCGTGAGGTCGCGCCAGTGTGGCGCGGGCATCGCCGGCTTGGCGGCTCGCGCCTCGAGCGAGTCGTGCCAGTCGCGCCACGCGTCGGCGAACGAAATGCCGAACGCTTTCTCTGCGGCGCCGTTCCAGAAAAACGGAATCCACTTGCCGGCGGTGGTCTCGACGAACGCGCGCATGCCGGCGGGTCCGCGGGCGTGCGACAGGTCCTCGAAGAAGAGCGCGCCGTATCCGTACGGGAGGTCGCCGCCGGGAAAGCGCGTGGTGGCGAGATTCCAGCGATCGTAGAACACGGGGCCGCCGTCCATCGCGCCGGCGGTTAGCAACATGCGCTCGTACGTGCCGTCGACGCGGCCCGAGCCCGTGATGTCGCTCTCGTAAAAGACGGCGAGGCCTTCGGTGATCCAGGCCGGCGCGTACTGGTTCGGAAAGAGGAACGGCGCGCGGCCAAACACATGTTGAGCCACGTTCCACCAGCCCCGGGTGCGGTCGAGGTGGAAAACGTGTGTCAACTCGTGGGTAATGACCAACTGTAGCCAATCATCATAGTAGCGCAGCGACACGATATCGAGACCGGGCCGAGCGTAGACGAGGATGCGGTTGGTTGGGAACGGGGTGGTGGAACCGTTGGAGAAGTCGACGTTGTCGGCGATGACGAGATCGATCGGGCCGCGCGGCGGGTGCAACCTAAGGGCGAGCGCGGCGTACGCCTGCTCGGCGTCCACGGCGGCGCGGCGCGCGGCGCGCTCTTCGGCCGGCGTGAAGTGGACGTAGAAGTGCGGCGTGCGGAGCGTGCGCCAGTGCGCGTTGGGCGCGATCTGCGCGCGCGCGTTGGGCGCGGCCACGCCCAGCGCGGCGGCGCAGACACCAAGGCCTAACGCAAGGCGCCGGATGGTCACCGGTGCGGAGCGAGCGATCGGAAGTAGGTCTCCAACCCGTCGGCGATGCCGCGCGCGTACGCGTCCTGGAACTCGGGCGTGCGGAGCGCGGCTTCCTGCTCGGGCATCATGATGAACGCGCCCTCGCACAAGACGGCCGGCATCCACGTGGGGCGCGCGAGCGCCAGGTTGTCATAGTGGATGCCCAACTCGGGGAGGCCGAGCTTGCGGACCAGGGACGACTCGAGGGCGCGGGCCAAGGGTTCGGACTGCGGATGGAAATAGTAGGTGCCGGTGCCGTGCGAGGTGAACGGGTCGATCCCATCGGGCAGCGCGTTGAGGTGAATCGAGACCAGCGCCTGCGCGTCGGCGCGCCGCGCCATGATGGGACGGTCGCCTAACGCAACCGGCGCCGCCGTGGTGCGCGTCATCACGACGGTCGCGCCGCGCGCCTTCAGGATGTCGCGCAGTTTCTCTCCCACCGCAAGCGTCGGCACCGGTTCGTAGAGTCCGGTGGGACCCGTGGCGCCGATCGGCGGGTGGCCCGGATCCACCGCGATCACGAGTCCGGCCAAGGGATGCGCCGGATCGATGTGCGGCGGACGACGAACCCGCAGAATGAAGCGTCCGTTGTCCCAGAATGCGAGGTAGCCGTACGGTTGCGTGGCGAGCGTGAGCGTGTATCGCACGCGCTCGGTGCCCACCGGTTCCCATCGGACTCCGCGCACGAGCGAATCGTCACCGGCGTAGGTGATGATGTCGGTGTTCCCGGTGACGCCGTAGAGCGTGAGGTGTAGCTCGTGGTCGCCCTCTTCGACGAGGAAGGGCGGGCGGCTGCTCATCGGAATCTGGAGGTCGACCCAGCCGGCGGCCGGCCGGAGCTCGGCGTTGCCGGCGACGCGCGCGGGCGGCTGCCATCCGTTGGGCATGAGCGCGATGTCGCTCGACCGCACCCACATCTCGAGCGCGCCATCCAAGCGGACGCGCACGAACTCGCCGTCGAGCCCGGTGACCGGCACCGCGGTGCCGGGCATGAGCAGCCACTCGTACGTTCCGTTAGGCACGGGCCGGCCGATGATCACGCGATCGGTGTCGCTCACGCTGCTCGTGTCGGCGCCCAGAATGCCCCACGTTGGCTGGGCGGGCGCGGCGGCGATGGCGGGCACCGGGAGTCGCACCGTGTCGGCGCCGCGCGCGACGACGATGGTGCTCTGCGCGCGCATGCGTCGCGCGGGGACGCCGGCTTGCCAGAGCGTGGTGTCGGCGGCGGTGCGCGGGGTGATGGCGGCGGGCGGGAGCGGCGTGTCGAACGCGGTGCGCAGGGGCATGGCCGATCCGTTGACCAACGGCACGGACGCCGAGTCGCCCTGCCAGATGACCGACGCGTTGACCGGGGCACGAATCGCGACGCGCACCATTTCATCGTCGCGCAGTGCGAGGCGGCCGAACGGGGTCACGGAACCGGAGTCGACGGCGAGCGGGCCGTCGCTGGCGAGCACCGGCACCGGCGGCAGGAGCCGAATGGGTTGCGTGGCGCGCGCGGTGTCGGGCCCAAGCGTCGCCAGCAGATCGTAGGCGGGATGATCGCGCGCGGGCAGCGATAGGAACGCGATGAAGCTGCCGTTTGGGTAGACCTGGACCGGCGCGCCATCAATGGTGAGCGTGGCGTGTCCGTTGCCGACGGATCCGAAAATGAAATTCGAGTCCCGGGATTGAATGAGTTGATTGGGACTTGGATAGACGACGCGGATTTGTAACGCCCCCAGGACGAGCGGGATCGGGGGGACGTTGAGTGGCGAGGCGCTGGACGGCTGGGCGGCGGCCGGACCTGATGTTGCCGGAGTGGGAGCGCCGCCTGCCTTGGGCGTGTGCGAGCACGCGGCAGCGAAGAGGAGAACGGAGATCGCGCCGGAACGCGGCAAAGGCATGGAGAGAAAGTAATAGGCGCGCTGCGCGCTGCGCAGCGCAGCGCTCAGGGAATGGGGAAGCGCGCGCTGTCGCGTGCTTGGGGAAAAGGGAGAGGGGCGCCGGCACGGTTCCCCGATCCCCGAGCGCGCGCCAGCGCGCGGTTCCCTATTCCCTGTCTCTCGCTATTTCCTAAGTAGTTGTTGAGTCTTATGTTCTATTGACCTTAAGGCTGAGTGGGGCGTCTTACGGGGGGACAGCCCGGAGGATATTACGCGTGATTTCCTGCGCCTTCTGCGGGCGGCCGAA
>DATNAM010000091.1:0-3546 GCA_035572595.1 Gemmatimonadaceae bacterium | reverse complement strand
GTTACGGCGCGGTCGATGCCGCGCTTGATGGCCATCGGATTGGCGCCGGCCGTCACGTTCTTGAGGCCTTCGCGGAACACCGCCTGTGCGAGCACGGTGGCGGTGGTGGTGCCATCGCCGGCCAAGTCGGAGGTCTTGGTGGCGACTTCCTTGACCATCTGCGCGCCCATGTTCTCGAGCGGATCGGCGAGCTCGACTTCCTTCGCCACCGTGACGCCGTCCTTGGTCACGGTCGGTGCGCCGAATTTCTTGTCGATGACGACGTTGCGTCCCTTGGGGCCGAGGGTGACCTTCACCGCTTCAGCCAACTGATCGACGCCGCGCTTGAGCGCCGCGCGCGCCTCAGTATCGAAATGCAGTTCTTTGGCAGCCATAGTTCCAGTAGGTGAAAGAATCCTGTGAGGTGTAGTGGCCAGCGGCGGCCGCGTTCAATTGCGGCGCGCGGACCGAGCTACCGTTAGGAAATGATCGCGAGCACGTCCGATTCACGCAGGATCAACAACTGCTCGCCATCGATGGTGACTTCGGTGCCGCTGTACTTTCCGTACAGGACCTTGTCGCCGACTTTCACATCCATCGGGACGCGCTTGTCCTTCTCGAAGCGGCCCGGTCCGACGGCAACGATTTCGCCCTGTTGGGGCTTTTCCTTGGCCGTGTCGGGGATGTAGAGACCGCCGCGCATCTGCTCCGATTCCTCGAGAGCCTTGATCACGACGCGATCGGCCAGCGGATTGACTTTCACCGCGGTGGCAGTCTTGGTGGCCATAGGTCGCCTCCCTCCTTCAGTATGGGTTGCACGAATGCTCGGTAGAGCGGTGTTAGCACTCTCAACCTAAGAGTGCCAGACACAGGAAGTATAACGACTCTCGAACCGAGGTCAATCGGCCATTGCAGCGCCCATACCATGTAAGTTGGCCAAAATGAACGACTTATGACTGCCAAATAGGCGGATAGCGGGATTTTATGCCTTGATCGTCCGCCAGTCTGACAATGCACTGATTCGGCAGAAAACTTTTTTGTGCTGTCGACGACTCGGAGCGGAACCGCCCGCGTTAGTCCGAGGTCTGCGTGGTCAGCAACGCGTGCGCGAGACGGAGACCTTCAAGCGTCAGATACGGTTCCACGAGATCCACTTCCGTGCAGAGCGGCGCCACCAGCTCGGCGAGACCGCCGGTCGCGATTACCATCGGCTCGCGCGGCGTGGGCCACTCGGCTTTGATGCGGCGCACGATGCCGTCGATCGAGTCCACGGCGCCGAACATCACGCCGGCGCGGATGCAATCTTCGGTGCGCTTGCCGATCGCGCGCGGCGGCGCGGCGAGCTCGGTGGCGGGAAGCTTGGACGTGCGGCGCACGAGCGTGTCGAGCGACGTGCGCACGCCGGGCGCGATCACCCCGCCTAAAAACACGCCGTCGGCGGTGATGCAGTCGTAGGTGGTCGCGGTGCCCAGATCGACGACGATGGTATCGGTGTGGTGCAGATGGCTGGCGGCCAACGTGTTGATGATGCGGTCCGCCCCCACCGTGAGCGGCTCGTCGACGTCGAGCACGATCGGCAGCGGCGAACGGCCGTCGATGACGATGGCCCGGCGGCCCAACCACGTTAGGCACGCGTCGGCGAGCGGGCCGGTGACCGGCGGGACCACGGAACCGATCGCCACGCCCGTGATCGTGGACAGCTGCAGATTGCGCGCGCCGAGCAGCCCCGACAGCTCGAGGCCGATCTCGTCCGGCGTTCGCGACGCGTCGGTCATCACGCGCCAGTGCGCCACCAGGGTGCGGCCGTCGAACACGCCGATGGTGGTCTCGGTGTTGCCCACGTCGAACACGAGAATCACGCGTCCTCCTCGAACACGAGAGAGCCCGATCGGCACGTGACGTCGCCGACCGCGGTGGCCACGAGCAGCGAGCCGCGTTCATCGATCCCCTGCACCACGCCCGGCGCCGGCAGACGGCACGAGCGGCCGCGCGCCAGATCGCGTTGGGCATACTCGGCCAACTCCGCGGGCCGCAGCGGACCGCGCGCCGCGGCCGCCGATCGGATGGCCGGAATGACGGCCTCGAGCACCGGGACCCGCGTCGCGCCGGGGCGCAGCGCATTTGCGTTAGGCTGGTCGGGCGGCAGCCGCACGTTGATCCCCACGCCGACCGCCACCCATTCGATGCGCTGGTCGCGCCACCGCGATTCCACCAGAATCCCGCACACCTTGCCGCGGCCCACGAACAGGTCGTTCGGCCACTTGAGCCGCACCGGCCCGTCGGCGAACCGGTCCAGCGCCCGCGCCGCGCCAATGCCTAACCGGATCGCCAGCACCTCGACGCCGATCGCGTCCGTGGGACGCTCGACCATCGTGAGCCAGATCCCGCTCCCGGCGACCGACGTCCACCGCCGTCCCTCGCGTCCCCGCCCCGCCGTCTGCCGCTCCGCCAGCACCAGCGATCCGGCCGGCGCCCCGCCCTCGCCTAACACGTGCGCCACATCCAGCGTGGACGTGACGCTGTCGTACACCTCGACGCGCGGCAGATCGAGCAGGGCCCGAAGCTCGTCCGCGCCGCAGCCGTCGTAGGTGGCGTCAGCCACGATAGTGCACGATGAGGAGCACCGCGATGCCGGCCAGCACGCGATAGAGCGCGAACACGCCGTAGCTGCGGCGCGTGACGTACCGGAGCAGCGCCGCGATCGCCAGCCAGCCGCTGATCGCCGACGCGAGCACGCCGGCCGCGAGCGGCGCGGTGAGTCCCTGCTCGTGCAGCACGTGCGGCACCTTGAGGATGGCGGCCGCGGCGATGATGGGCATGCTCATGAGAAAGCTGAACACGGCAGCGCTCTCGCGGTCGAACCGGTCGGCAAGTCCGGCGGTGATCGTCGAGCCGGATCGTGAGACGCCCGGAATGAGCGCGAAGATCTGCGCGATGCCGATGAGCAGCGCATCGCGGGTCTTCATGTCGGACAACGTGCGCATCTCGCGCGCGCCGCGATCGGCGAGCCACAACAGAATGCCGAGGATGATCATCGCCCACGCGATGAGGGCGGGCGCGCGGAACGTGGTCTCGGCGTACTTGTCGAGCGCCAGGCCGGCGATGCCGCCGGGAATGGTCGCGATGATGAGCAGCACCACGCGCCGCTGCGATTCGGTCGCGACCTTCCGCGTCGTCACAATTTCCCACGCGGCCCGAAGGAGCCGCAGCCACTCGGCGCGAAAATACGCCAGCACCGCCACGAGCGTGCCGGTGTGCAGCGCGACGTCGAACGACAATCCGGGCTCCGGCCAGTGCAGCAGCCACGGCGTGAGCGCCAGGTGCGCCGAGCTGCTGATGGGCAGGAATTCCGACAGGCCCTGGATGATGCCGAGGACCACCGCTTGAAAGAGCGTCATATCGATCGAACGCGAGGGGATGGAGTCAGGGGCGAGCCGTCAGGAATGCGGCCATGGTGCACAGCATGGCGAGCTTGAAGACGAGTGGGCTCCCGCGGTGGCCACGGACGGCGATGGCGACGGCGTAGAGGACGAGCGCCGCCGCTGGAATGGCAGCCGCCGCGAAACG
>DATNAM010000090.1:0-22805 GCA_035572595.1 Gemmatimonadaceae bacterium | reverse complement strand
GCGCCCTCGCCTCTCGCGGTTGAGCCGGTGCCAACGGCCCGCTAGATTCCGCGTCTCGCCCGGGTGGCGGAACTGGTAGACGCACGGGACTCAAAATCCCGCGCCGGCAACGGCGTGCGAGTTCGATTCTCGCCTCGGGCACTCCGCAACAAACCCTCTCCAGGGACAGACATGCGTTGGGCAATGGGTGCGGTCGTGCTGGCCGGCGTGGTGTGCGCATCGTCCGCCTTGGGCGACGATCTCAAGCACGACGTGGACGGCTGGCGCGCCGCGCACGAGACGCAAATCATCAGGCAGTTCGATCACCTCGTGCGGTTTCCGAGCGTCGCCGCGGATCCGTCCGGAGTCGCGGCGGCGGCGGCCTACCTCGAACAACAGCTCAAGGATCGCGGGTTCGACGCGTCGCTGCTCACCGTTCCCGGCGCGCCGCCGGTCGTGTTCGGATCGCTCGCCACGCCCGGGGCCACGCGCACCGTCGTGTTCTATGCGCACTACGACGGCCAACCGGTCACTCCCGCGCAGTGGACGACGCCGCCGTTCGACCCGGTGATGCGAACCGGCCCGTTAGGCAGCGGCGGCCGGGTCGTCGATATGGCGACGGCCAAACCGCCGTACGACCCCGAGTGGCGCCTCTACGGGCGCTCGACCGGCGACGACAAGATTTCCGAAATCGCGTTCTTGAACGCGTTCGACGCCCTCAAAGCGTTAGGCCGGAAACCGTCGGTCAACATCAAGGTGGTGTGGGAGGGCGAGGAGGAAGCCGGATCGCCGCATCTCGCGGAAATCCTGCGCGCGAACCGCGATAAACTGTCCGCGGACCTCTGGCTCATCGGCGACGGCCCGGTGCACCAATCGCGGCGCCCCCTGCTCTATTTCGGTGCGCGCGGCGTGATCGGACTCGACGCCACGATCTACGGCCCCGTCAAGGCGCTGCACGACGGGCACTATGGCAACTGGGTCCCGAACCCCGCGGCCATGGCGGCGACCCTGATCGCCGAGCTGCGTGCGCCTAACGGACACGTCAGGATTCCCGGGTTCATGGACGACGTCCGACCCGAGACCAGGGCCGAGCGGGCGGCGATCGCCGCGCTGCCGCCGGTCGAGAACGAGCTGAAGAACGAATTCCAGATCGCCGGGAGCGAATCGGGCGGCAGCCTGGCCGATGCCATCATGCGCCCGGCGCTCAACGTCCGCGGCATCAGGGCAGGGAAAGTGGGCGGCGAGGCGGCGAACGCCATTCCGGTCGATGCCGACGTGTCCATCGACTTCCGCCTGGTGCCGGACCAGAAACCCGGCACTGTGCGCGCGAAGCTGGAAGCCTACCTCCGCTCGACCGGGTGGACCATCGTCACCGACACGCCTAACGTCGCGATGCGGCGCGCGCACGCGAAGCTCATCAAGCTCGACTGGGAGAAGGCGGGCTATCCGGCGTTTCGCTCGGATATGACGTCGCCCGCGGCACGCGCCGTGATCGCCGCGGCGGGGCATGCGTCCGACCGGCCCGTGGTCATAGCACCGATGCTCGGCGGCAGCGTACCGCTCTACGAGTTCAACGACATCTTTCACAAGCCACTCGTCGGCCTCCCGGTTTCGAATCACGACGACAACCAGCACGCGGCGAACGAGAATGTCCGCTTGCAGAATGTCTGGGACGGCATCGATACGTACGCGGCGATGATGGGCGAGCTGACGTGGTGAACGCGGGCCCGGCGAGAACGGGACTCTAGCGACGGCGCCCTGTGACTCACCGGCGCTGCGAGACGTCCTTCGATACGGCCGCCTCGCACTCATTTAAGCGCCCGCCCCGATGCCTACGTCTCTCAATTGCCCCAGTTGCGGCGCCCCATCCAAGCCCGACGCGACGCAGTGCATCTACTGCGGCGCGCGTCTCGCCATGGTCGCGTGTCCGGCATGCATGGGGTCGATGCTCGTGGGCTCCCAGTTTTGCCCGCACTGCGGCGCCAAGTCGGTCGATCCAACGGCTGCGAGCGGTGCGGTGCTCCACTGCCCGGGGTGCGATGGCGACATGCCCGCCGTCCAGGTGGGTACGACGACCATGCACCAGTGCGCGAAGTGCGGTAGCTCGTGGCTCTCGCCCGACGCGTTTTTTGCGCTGTGCGCCGACAAAGATGCGCGCGGTCAGATCGCCGTGGCCACCGGCTGCATACCGGGGACCGCGACAATAGCCCAACCGTCGAAAGTGCGTTACGTCAACTGCCCCGAGTGTCACAAGGTGATGAATCGGGTGAACTTCGCCCACTCATCCGGCATCATCATCGACGTCTGCAAGAAGCACGGCGTGTGGTTCGAGAAGGATGAGTTGCACGGCGTGCTCGACTTCGTCGCCAAGGGCGGCATGCAGCAGCAGCGCCAACACGACGACGCACAGCGCGCGCTCGAGCAGCATGCGTTAGGCTTTTCCGACCCTGGCCTCCTGGCCGGGACTCACGGCACGACACTCAGCTCGTTCACCATCCACGTCGATTCCTCCAATGCGCCGGCCGCGCCGCTGCGCGCGTTGTTGGACGCGATCTTTCACTGACCGATGCCCTCCGTCGGGAGATCCTTGTGACGCTACGCGACTTCATCACCGGCGAGCTGATCGACATCATCGAATGGCCCGATCAGTCCGACACCACAATGGCATGGCGCTTTTCGCGCCCGCAGAACGAGATCAAGAACGGTGCGCAGCTGATCGTGCGGCCCGCGCAGACGGCGATGCTCATCGACCAGGGTCGGATCGCCGACGTCTATCAACCGGGGCGGCACGAGCTGACGACGGCGAACATGCCGGTGCTGTCGAAGCTGCAGGGCTGGAAGTACGGATTCGCGAGTCCGTTCAAGGCGGACGTCCTCTTCCTGAGCACGCGCCAGTTCGTCGATCAGAAGTGGGGCACGACCAACCCGGTCATCGTTCGCGACGGCGAGCTCGGACCGGTGCGCTTGCGCGCGTACGGGACGTATGCCATGCGGGTCGTGGACGCACGAAAGTTCGTGGAGCAGTTGAGCGGAACCACCGCCGGCTTCGTCATCGATCAGATCGCCGATCAGTTGCGCGATCTCATCGTGGCCAAGGTGAGCGGGGTGCTCGCTGACGGAGGCATCTCGATCTACGAGTTGTCGGCGAAGTACGCCGAGGTCGGCGCCCGCGTGCAGCAGCGTGTGGCGCCGCAGTTCGACCAATACGGATTGAGCATCACACAGTTCGTGATCGAGAACGTCTCGCTGCCGAGCGAGGTCGAGGCCACGCTCGATCAACAGACGCGCATGAGCATGTTGCGTGGCCAGCTCGACTCGTACACGCAGTTGCAGAGCGCCGATGCGATTCGCGAGGCGGCGCGCAATCCCGGCGGCGGCGCGGCCGCCGGCGTCGGCATCGGAATGGGCGCGGCGCTCGGCCAGCGCGCAGTGGCCGCCGCGCCTCAAGCGCCTGCGGCACCTGCCGTCGGCGCGTACGAACCGCCGCCGCTACCGGTGGTCGCGTGGTACTATGCAGTGGGCGGCGAGCGAAAGGGACCGGTGGATCAGACCGCCCTCGCCGTGCCGGGCACCCTAACTCCGGAGACGCTGGTCTGGCGACACGGCATGACGTCATGGACGCCGGCGGGGCAAGTTCCGGAGCTCAGGACGCTGTTCCCGCCACAACGTTAGGCAATCGTGCCGCGGCGCCGCTGCGGTAATCGTTAGGCAGCGCTACCTGACCTTCGCGCGCTCGTACTGCGGCGGCCACGGCACGTCGCGCCCTAATTCGCGTGCCGCCTGCAACGGCCAGTGCGGCTGCCGCAGCATCTCGCGCGCCATCACCACCAGGTCCGCCTGCTCCGAGCGCACGATCGTATCCGCCTGCGCGGAGCCGGTGATGAGTCCGACCGCGCACGTGCGCACCCCGGTCTCGCGCCGGATGCGCGCCGCGAACGGCGCGTGATACCCCGGCCCGATGGGGATCTCGACCTTCGGCACCACGCCCCCCGAGCTGCAGTCGACCGCATCCACGCCCAGCTTGCCTAACTGACTGGCCAGCGCCACGGACTCATCGGGGGTCCAGCCGCCGTCACGCCAATCAGTGACCGAGAGACGCAGCAGGAGCGGCAGACGCTCCGGCCACACCTCCCGCACCGCCGTCACCACGTCGAGCGTCAACCGGATGCGGTTCTCGAACGATCCGCCGTAGCGATCCGTGCGCACGTTCGAGAGCGGCGAGAGAAACTGGTGCAACAAATATCCGTGCGCCGCGTGCAGCTCGATCACGCGCATGCCGGCCGCGAGTGCGCGCTCGGCCGCCGTACGAAACGATGCGACCACCCGCGCGATCCCCGTCTGATCGAGCGCGTCGGGCGTTTGATAGTGCGTGTCGAACGGCAGCGCACTCGGCGCCGCGAGATGCGTCCAGCCTCCGCGCTCCACACCCACCGGACCGCCGCCTTCCCATGGCCGACCCGTACTGGCCTTCCGCCCCGCGTGCGCGAGCTGCGTCCCGAACACCGCGCCATGCGCTTCCACGAAGCGTCCGATGCGCGCGAGCATGTCGACGTGCTCATCCTTCCAAAGGCCGAGGTCCTGCGGGCTGATCCGGCCATCGGCCGTGACCGCCGTCGCCTCGGTGATCACCATCGCGGCGCCGCCGACACTGAATTGCCCGAGATGCACGAGGTGCCAATCGTTGGCGTAGCCGTCCTCGCTCGAGTACTGGCACATTGGCGAGACGACGATCCGGTTGCGCAGCGTCACGCCGCGCAGCGTCAATGGACTGAAGAGATGCATGTGTCAGGTGGGGAAGCGAGAACCAAAACGCGCCGCGTGCGTGTTGCCAAGTGACTCCGCGCGATGAACGTCAGCGGTCACGCTCTGAGTTCCTTGCGCACCACGAGTTTGAGACCCGACCACGTCTCGTCGACCGCGCAGACCTTCACGTCGACGAAGCCCATGGGTAGCGCCAATGCGCGAATCGTGTCTTCGGTGATGTCGGTGGCAACCTTGGAGGACTTCTTCGGCCACGATATCCACACCACGGCCTCGGGGCCGAGCGTGCGACGATACCGTTCGAGCGCCTTACCGAGCTCGGCCGCGCGCGTCGCAAAGTGATGGACGAGGTCCGTCTGCCGCGATGCGCGTGGCGCAAGCGTAACGCCATCGGGCAGCGGCTTGACGATGTCGGGGTAGTCTCGCGGCGCACCCACCGCGCAGAGTGTCATGCCCGCCTTGATCCCGAGTTTGCCGCCCAGGGGTGTCGCCGAGTATCCGGCCATGGTGTCATCCGTCTCGAGGGGTGGGCCAGCGCATGATGTAAGTGCGCCGGGCCGGGAAGTGCAATACGATCGGCGCGACGATCCACCCGGGTTGTCCGTTAGGCAGGGCGCGCGAGCAGACGGGTGTTCGAGGACGGGGTGCGGCGCGCAACACGGATGTCGGCCGCCGCGCAAGGGAACCGCAGGGGTTCCGTGTGGTAGAAACCGCGGTAACTTGCAGCGGATTTCGGACTCACGCACGCAATCGGACCGCGCCCCCTAGCGCCGCGCACGCAGGTCGCCGGCCGCCGGTCCCATCCGAAGCGCGAGACCTGGTTCGTCACCTGCCGGAGCGGACGTGGCAATGCCGCGGTCGCTCCGTTGCTAACTGTGGAGCCTGGATCAATGCCCCTTCGCGTCGCCACGCGCCGGTCCGCTGCCGACTCGGTCGATGTTCCGCTGCTCGTTCTCGCGCTGCGCAAGAATCCCTCGCTGCCCGCCGACCTCGCCGCGCTGGATGCGAAGCTCGGCGGCACGCTGAGCCGCACGGTGGGCCGTCGCGATTTCCGCGGTGGACGCGACGAGGTGCTCCACGTGTCCGGCTCGGCCGGCGCCGCGAATCCGCAGCGGGTGCTGCTCGTTGGGTTAGGCGAACCGTCCGATGCACGGGGCGCGCTGCGCCGCGCCGCGAGCCTCGCCGCGCGACAGGCACGGAAGTTAGGTGTGAGCGCGCTCGCGTGGTACGACGGCGACCGCACCGCCGACGCGGTGGAAGCGGTGACGGTCGGCCTGCTTACGGGCGCCTGGGAATACGCGGACCTCAAGACGCCGCCGCCGGCCGACGATCGCCGCGCCGAGCTCGAGTCGGCGATCGTGTTGAGCGACGATGAGGCGGCGGTGGATGCCGTGGAACGCGGCACCGCGATCGGCGAAGGGATGGCGCTCGCGCGCCGCCTGTCGATGATGCCCGGCAACCTCTGCACGCCGTCGTATCTGGCGGACACGGCGCGCGACATCGCGGCCCGTCACAACCTGCAGGTCACGGTGCTGGGCCGCGCCGAAATGGAACAAGAAAAGATGGGATCGTTCTTGTGTGTGGCGCAGGGCACACCGCAGGATCCCAAGCTCATCGTGCTCGAGTACAAGCGCGGGCCGTCGGGCACCAAGCCCATCGCCCTCGTGGGGAAGGGCCTGTGCTTCGATTCCGGCGGCATCTCGATCAAGCCGGCGCAGGGCATGGAGGCGATGAAGTTCGACATGTGCGGCGCGGCCGGTGTGTTAGGCGCGCTCGAAGCGATCGCGCGCTTGCAGCTCCCGGTGAACGTGGTGGGCCTCATCGGCAGCACCACCAACATGCCGTCGGGCACGGCGGTCAATCCGGGCGACGTGGTGCGGAGCCACCTCGGCAAAACCATCGAGGTGATCAACACCGACGCCGAGGGGCGCCTGGTGCTCGCCGACGTGTTGAGCTTCGCGCGCCGCTTCGAGCCGTCGGCGGTGGTCGATGCAGCCACGCTCACCGGCGCGTGCGTCATTGCGTTAGGCCACACCGCCAGCGGCGTGTTCGGCACCGATGACGCGCTGGTCGCCGACGTCCTCGCCGCCGGCAAACGCGCCGGCGAGCCCGGGTGGCACCTGCCGCTCTTCGACGAGTACAAGGATCTCATCAAGAGCGACGTGGCCGACATCAAGAACACGGGCGGACGCCCGGCCGGCGCGAGCACGGCGGCGATGTTCCTCAAGGAATTCGCCGAGGGATTGCCCTGGGTGCACATGGACATCGCCGGCACGGCGTACTCGGATTCGGACCTGGGCTACATCCCCAAGGGCCCGACCGGCGTACCGGTGGGCACGTTCATCGAGCTGGTACGGGGGAGGGCGCGCTGACGCGCGCCCGCCGTCCCGTTAGGCGCGCGCCGTGGTGGGTGCTGCTCGCGGCCGTCCTCGGCGGATCGGCGGCCGCCGCGCAGACCGTTCCCGTGCGCCGCGACACGACGCACGCGGATACCACGCGGGCGCGAACCGATAGCACCCACCGCGCCGACACCGCGGGCGCCGCCGCCACCGACACGGCCGGGCATGCCGTGCCAATGCCTTCGGACACGCTCAAGAACGACAGCACGTCGGACACGACCAAGGTCCCCAAAGACACCATCAAAGCGCCGCTCGCACACGCCGAAATGCCCCAGCTCGTGGGCATCGGCGGGCAGTACCACTGGTCGCGCGACCAGATGTTCCAAACCGGCGCCATCAATCTGCTCGACCTGCTCAAGCTCATTCCCGGCGTCACCGCGTTTCGCTCGGGATGGATCACATCGCCGCAATACGCCGCGTACCTCGGCAACCCGGCGCGCGTACGCTACTTCTATGATGGCGTTGAGATCGAGCCGCTCGATCCGCGCTCGCCCGGCACGCTGGACGCATCCGAAGTGCAGCTCTTCTCGCTCGAGGAAGTGTCGGTCGAGCGCGGCGCCGACGAGCTGCGCGTGTACCTCCGCAGTTGGCGCGTCCAACGCACGGCCACCAACACGCGCGTCGATGTCCTAACGGGAGACGAAGGCACCAATCTCTATCGCGGCTTCTACGGCAAGCGCTACGACAACGGCATGGCGCTGCAGTTGGCCGGTCAGCAGTACGGCACCAATTCCAGTCCGAGCATCGGCGGCGGCGACGAGCTCTCGCTCACGGGGCGTCTCGGTTGGGCGAAGGGTCCGTGGAGCATCGACGCGTACGCGATCCGGTCGAGTCGCACGCGCGACGAAGCAGACGTCGACGTGTTAGGCTCGGTGACGGGCGGCATCCCGGAACAGGACCGCACGCGCACCGATGCGTACCTGCGCGCCGCCTACGGCGATCCGGATTCCGGATCGTGGGCGCAGGTGCTCGTCTCCGCGCAGCAGTTCGCGGAGAACTCGACGTTCCATCCGCCGCTCGACTTTGCTCCGGCCGACTCCGCGGATACGACGCTCTCGGCCAAGCAGATCGTCGCCACCGGCGGCTTCACGCGATGGGGCCTGCGCTTGAGCGCCGCCGACCGGCTGCACATCATGCCTAACACAACCTTCAACTCGCTCGAGGCGCGAGCCGAGTACGAGCGCAAGGAGCTCGCGGTCTCGTTCTTCGCCGACTATCGAGGGCCTGACACAACGTCCACCGAAGAGGCATCGGCGCGATTCACGCCGGTCGACTTCTTCTCGGTAACCGGAGCCGTGACGCACCGCCACGGCGGGGGCATCGACGGAGGCGAGCAGGTGGGCCTTCGTCTCGAGGCGGGGCTCAAAGTGTTCAACGCGTGGCTCACCGGTGGTATTCTGCGCCGCGACGCCACCATCGTGCCCGGCCTCCCCGTGTACGACTCGACCTTCGCCGCCCAACGCGCCGCCGCGGCCACCGGCATCTATGGCACGATCCGCGGGAAGTTCTACAAGGACATCGGCGCGGACGTCTGGGGCGTCCGCTATAGCAACAACGGGTACTACCGCCCGCAAGTACAAACGCGTGAGGCGCTGTACCTCGACACGAAGTGGTTGAGCCGCTTCCCCAGCGGCAATTTCGGATTCTATGGGTCGATCGCGCACGAGTTCCGGCAGAACGTACTCTTTCCGACCACGACGTCGGACGAGACGTTCGACAACGGAGCGCCGTTCGCGGTCTTCAGCCACGTTCTGGTCGGGAGCATCGAGATCCGCATCCTCGACGCCGTGATCTTCTTCCACTCGACGTACGGCATCAACCCGCCCGTCTACGAGATCGTCCCCGGATACGCCCAGCCGCGACAGCTCCTCACGTACGGTGTGCGGTGGCAGTTCTGGGATTGACTCTCGGATCGAGCGCCACCCGCGCAGGCGATGCACTGTGCGTATGCACCGAAGCAATCCTCCCCGTCCTTTGCATCCGTTTCGTTATCCTTCGAATAAATTGACAACGTTGTTGTGGCGCCGTAACTTACAAGACTATCCATGATACGTAGCATGACCGGATTCGGAGCCGCGACAGGTCGGTTCGGCGCGCAACGGGTGACCGTCGAGCTTCGCACCGTGAACCATCGCTTCTTCAATTCCAACATCAAGCTTCCGGGCGCGATGTCGCGATGGGAAGGCGATGTGCGCGAGGTGCTCCGTAAGGCGATCGCCCGCGGGCACGTGTCCCTCTCGGCGCGCACGGAACGCGATGATACGACCGAGAATAGTTTGGTGGTGGATGAGCGCCGCTTTGCCGACTATGTGGAGGTCGTGCGCGGGCTGCAACAACGCTACGGGTTGGCGAATGACCTCGACATCGCCACCATTCTCCGCCTGCCCGATGTGTTAGGCAGCGACGCGCACGACGAGTCGGGCTCGGCGGAAGAACTGACGGCCATCGTCCAGCAGGCGCTGGCAGCGCTCACGAAAATGCGCGACGCCGAAGGCACGCGCATCGAAACCATGCTCGAGGAACGCGTCACGACCGTCGAGCGTGCCGTGGATCGCATTGCTGCCCGTGCGCCGGACCGGTTGGTGTCGGAACGCGAACGGTTGCGCGAGTCGGTGAAAGAGTTGTCGGGCGGCGTCGATGTGGACCCGCAGCGGTTGGCACAGGAAATCGCCATCCTTGCCGATCGGTTGGACGTGGCCGAAGAGATCGACCGGTTTCGCGCGCACATCGCGGCGTTTCGCGAAGCGTTGCACGAACACAAAGATGGCCAGGTCGGAAAGCGCCTGGGTTTTCTCTTGCAGGAAATGCTGCGCGAAGCAAACACCACGGGCAGCAAAGCACGCGACGCAATCATGACGCACGACGTGGTCGCGGTGAAGGAAGAGTTGGAGCGGATCGCGGAACAGGTGGAGAACGTCGAGTGAACGTTTTCCCCGTCATCCTCTCGGCGCCCTCGGGCGGCGGCAAGACGACGATTTCGCACATGCTGCTCGAGCGGCGGTCGGATGTCGGGTACTCGGTGTCGTGTACCACACGACGGCCGCGCGCGCACGAAGTGAACGGAAAGGACTACTATTTTCTGTCGACGGCCGAGTTTCTCGAGCGCCAGCAGCGCGGCGAGTTCGCGGAATCGGCGGCGGTACACGGACATTTGTACGGGACGCTGCGCAGCGAGGTGGCCCGCGTGTTGGGCGAGGGGCGCCACGTGATCATGGACATCGACGTACAGGGCGCGGCGCAGTTCCGCGCCGTGTTTCCCGAGTCGGTGTTGATCTACGTGCTGCCCCCGTCCGGCGAAGTGTTGCTCGATCGGTTGCGGCGCCGTCACACAGAGACGCCCGAAACGCTCAAGACGCGGCTCGTGAGTGCGTTGGGCGAGCTGCGCGCGGTCCCGATGTTCCAATACGTGGTGTTGAACGATGAGCTCGAGCGCGCCGTGTCCAACGTTTCGGGCATCATCGATGCGGAAGGATTGCGCCGCGAGCGCCTCCAGAACGTGGAGCGCGACGTGCGGGGCATCATCGAACGGTTGGAGAAAGAAATGGCGGCCATGAAATAGGTGGCCACACGGACGTTCACTCGTACCCGGAGTTCGACATGCAGGTGTACACCCCGGCCGACGTCGCCAAGCGCGCGGCCAACAAATACCTCGGCGTGCTGGTCGCCGCGAAGTACGCGCGGCTGCTCAACGAGTTTCCGCGCACCATGAGCGAGGCGCGCGAGAAGAAGCTCACCACGCGGGCCCTCGAGGACCTCACGGCCGAGGAGGGCATTCAGTACCGCGTCACCACGCGCCGTATCCGTTAGGCGTTAGGCGATGCGTCCGTTCGGAGGAGCGCGCATCCTCCTCGGCGTGAGCGGCGGCATCGCGGCCTACAAGTCCGGTTGGGTCGCGCGGTTGCTGGCGGCCGCCGGCGCCGACGTGGACGTCGTCATGACGCAGGCGGCCACGCAGTTCATCGCACCGCTCACGTTCGAAGCGCTCACCGGACGCGCCGTCCACACCGACATCTTCTCGCCCGGACGCGCGCTCGATCACATCCACCTGGCGCGCGAGGCCGACGTCGTCGTCGTCGCGCCGGCCACGGCCGATTTTCTGGCGCGCGCCGCGCACGGACGCGCGGACGATCTGCTCGCGGCGTGCCTGCTCGCCACCACGTCGCCCGTGATTCTGTTCCCGGCGATGAACGATGCGATGTGGGCACACCCGCAAACCCGGCGAAACGCCGAGCATCTCGCCGAGATCGGCTACACGGTGGTCGATCCCGACGTCGGCGCGCTCGCGGCAGGCGAGGGAAGCGGACCGGGTCGCATGCCCGAGCCCGACACCATTGTTGCGCACGTCGGACGCGTGCTCGAAGATGGATCACTGCGTGGGCGCACCATCGTCGTCACCGCGGGTCCGACGCGCGAGGCCGTGGATCCGGTGCGCTTCCTCTCCAACCGCAGCAGCGGAAAAATGGGCGTCGCCATCGCCGCGGCCGCGTGGCGGCGCGGCGCCAACGTAGTGCTCATCGCCGGACCGCTCGAGGTGCCCGATCCGGTGGGCCCGTCCATGGTCCGCGTCGAAACCACCGACCAGATGGCGGAGGCCGTTAGGCAGGCGCTGCCCGGTGCGCACGCGCTGGTCATGGCCGCCGCGCCGGCCGACTTCCGCGCCGCCGATCCGGCAACCACCAAGATCAAGAAATCGGGCGGCCCGGCCTCCATCGCGCTCGCCGCCACCACCGACATCCTCGCATGCACCGTGAGGCACCGGCCGCCGGGCCTCGTCACCGTCGGATTCGCTCTCGAGACCGATCACCTCATCGAATCCGCGCGCGGCAAGCTGGCCGACAAACATCTCGACCTCATCGTCGCCAACAGCGCGCGCGAGCCCGACGCCGGATTCGGCGCCGACACCAACCGCGTCACCATCCTCGCGCCTAACGGATCGGCCGACGAGCTGCCGGTAATGCCGAAGACCGCCCTCGCCGACCACATTCTCGATCGCGTCGAGGCCCTGCTGCGTGAGCGCTGAGGACCTCCTCCGCCGCTACCTCGAGCAGCGGCGCGACCAAGGCGAAAGCGAGCTGGTGCTCGACACGCTGTCCGTAGACGATGTGATGCGGCTGATCGGCGCCGTGCGCCAATCGGGAACCACCCCAGCTCCCGCTGCGCGCGTCGAGGGAGATTGGCGCGAAACGCTCCGCATCGCGGGCGCCGATGCAACCGCCGTCAAACCCGCCATCGTACCGCCTCCGGAAGCAGCGCCCGCGCAACCGACCGCAGCATCGTCAACGACAATCGCTCGCGATGGCATCGTGGTCGGCACCGAAGGCACCGAGCTCTTCGGCGGCGAATTGGCGCAGTGCCGCACACTGGCCGACGTGTCCGCGCTCGTCGCCGCGTGTCACAAATGCGATCTGTATCGCACCGCCAAGCACCCGGTGCCCGGCGAAGGCAGCGCCACCGCGCGGCTCGTGTGCGTAGGCGAGGCACCGGGCGCAAGCGAAGACGAAACGGGCCGGCCATTCGTGGGACAAGCGGGCCAGCTTCTTACCAAGATTCTGGAGGCGATTAACTTGAGCCGGGACGAAGTGTTCATCGTCAACGTGCTCAAGCACCGGCCGCCCGGGAATCGCAACCCGCTTCCCGCCGAAGTGGAAGCGTGCAGCCCGTACCTGATCCGTCAGCTGGAGATCATCCGACCCGCGGTCATCGTCGCATTCGGTACGTTCGCCGCGCAGACGCTGCTCGACACGAACCAGTCGATCGGCAAACTGCGCGGCTTGATTCATCGCTACCACGGGATTCCCGTCGTCGTCACCTATCACCCGGCCGCGCTCCTCCGCAATCCCGCTTGGAAGCGACCAACTTGGGAAGATGTCCAGCTCGCTCGTCGACTCCTCGATGGCGTCCGAAAGTGACGCATTTCGCGACCGCCGTCCCCCATACTCGGAAGAGGCGGAAACCGCGGTGCTGGGCGCCATGCTCATGGACCAGGACGCGATCCTGCGCGCCACCGAGCACGTCGACGACACGATGTTCTATCGCGAAGGCAATCGCCGGATCTTCCGCGCGATGGTCGCGATCGTCGAACGGGGCGACGTAGTCGACCCACTGCTTCTCGCCGATGAGCTGGCGCGCCGCGGCGATCTCGAGGTAGCGGGCGGGAAAGACTACATCGCGTTCCTCGTCGATGCGGTGCCGACGTCGGCCAACGTCGAGTACCACGCCCGCATCGTCAAGGAGAAAGCACTGCAGCGGCGTCTCATCGAGACGTGCACCGCGCTCATCACCCAGGCCTACGAAGGGCGCAGCACCGCGGCCGATCTGCTCGATGAAGCCGAGCAGCGCGTGTTACAGGTGAGCCAGCAGCGGGGCATGCAGGGCTTCGTCCGCATCAAAGAACTGATGTGGCCGACGATGGAACGCATCGAGGCCCTGCAGCGCGGCGGCAAAACGATCACCGGGGTATCGAGCGGTTTCGCCGATCTCGATGAGATGACCTCCGGCTTCCAGAACGCCGATCTCATCATTCTCGCCGCGCGCCCGTCGATGGGAAAGAGCTCGTTAGCACTCAACATCGCGCAGTTCGCGGCGATCGAGAAGCACACGCCCGTGGCGGTGTTCTCGCTCGAAATGAGTAAGGAATCCCTGTTGCAACGCATGCTCACGTCGGAGGCGCGCGTCGATGCCCAACGACTGCGCAAAGGCATGCTGCGCGACGAAGACTTCACGCGCATGGCGCGCGCGGCGGGCACGTTGAGCGCGGCGCCGATCTGGATCGACGACACGTCCGGCATCTCGCTGCTCGAGATCCGCTCCAAGGCGCGGCGTCTGCGCGCCGACGCCAAAATCGAGCTCGTGATCATCGACTATCTGCAGCTCATCTCGGGACCGACCTCCGAGAGCCGGCAGCAGGAGATCAGCTTGATCTCGCGGTCGCTCAAGGCGCTGGCGAAAGAGCTCAACGTACCGGTGCTCGCATTATCCCAGTTGTCACGCGCACCGGAACAGCGTGCGGGCGACCATCGGCCGCAGTTGTCCGACCTCCGCGAGTCGGGCGCGATCGAGCAGGATGCCGATCTCGTGATGTTCATCTACCGCCAGGAAGTCTACGACGGCCCAACGGACAAGGACGGCAACTCGCTCGAGGGCCGCGCCGAGGTGATCGTCGGCAAACAACGCAACGGTCCGATCGGATTCGTGAATCTGTTTTTTCACAAGGCGTACACGCGCTTCGAGAACTACAGCGCGCGACGGGACGGGTAGTGTCCGCGCCCGACTCGACCGCCGACGTCGGCGTGATCATCGTCGCGGCCGGCTCGGGGTCGCGCACCGGCAGCACGGAGCTGAAGCAATTCCGGTGGGTGGCGGGGAAGCCGATGCTGTTGCACAGCGTCCAGCGATGCATGGAGCGGAGCGACGTCGCGGTGGTGGTCGCCGTCCTACCGCGGTCGCACGCCGGCGATCCCCCGCCGTGGATCTTCCAGTGCGACGTGGACCGGCTGCTCGTGTCGGCGGGCGGCCGCGAGCGCGGCGACTCGGTGTACGCCGGCCTAACGGACCTGCCGCCCGAGGTGCGCATCGTGGTCATCCACGACGCGGCGCGTCCCTTGTTCGAGGCCGACACGCTGGACCGCGCGATCGCCGCCGCGCGCGAGGGCTCGGGGGCCGTCGCCGGCCTGCCGGTGACGGACACGCTCAAACGCGTCGGCGATGACGCTCGCGTGGTGGAGACCATCGATCGCGCGCACCTCTGGCGCGCGCAGACGCCGCAGGCCTTCCCGCGCGACATGATCGAACGCGCCTACGCCGAGGCGCGCGCGCAGAACATCCGCGCCACCGATGACGCGGCGCTGTGCGAGCGGTTAGGCATGCCCGTGGTGATGGTGCGCGGCAGCGAGCGCGCCATGAAAATCACCGAGGAAGCCGACTTCGCGCGCGCCGAAGCACTCGCGCTCGCGCCGCCATGACCGCGCCGCCGCTCGCCGTCCCCTTCTGGTCGCCGGCCGAAATCGACCAATCGATGTCGGGCACCATCGCGCACCTGCGCGCGCGGCGCGTGCTCGCGTATCCGACCGAAACGGTGTACGGATTCGGCGGCGCGGTGGACGAAGAATCGGTGGCGGCGCTCGTGCACCTCAAGTCGCGCCCGCCCGGGAAACCGTTTCTCATTCTCGTGGCGTCGAGCGACATGGTCGCACGCTACGACATCCAGATCACGGGCTATGCGTCGCACCTGGCGGCGCGGCATTGGCCGGGTCCGTTGACGCTCGTGCTGCCCGGCGGCGAACGCCGGCTGCCGCCGCGTCTGCGCGGACCCGAAGGCGGCATCGCGGTCCGTTGGACCTCGCACCCGGCGCTCCAACGATTGATCCTCACCTACGGCGACCCGATCACATCCACCAGCGCCAATCGCCCCGGCGTGCCGCCGGCGATGACGTCGCGCGAGATCGAGCAGCAATGGGCCGACGCCATCGGACGCGGCATCCTTCGCGTGCTCGACGGCGGACGCCTCACGCCCTCGGCGCCTTCGACAGTTGTAGATTGCATGGGTCGCCGCCCGCGCGTGATTCGGCCGGGCGCGATTTCTTCCGCTACACTGCGTGAATCCGTGCCCGATTTGATCGGAGATCTGTGACGCCTCTGCGAGTGCTGTTCGTCTGTACGGGCAACACGTGCCGCAGCGCAATGGCCGAAGCCATCGCGCGGCACCTGGCACAGGAGCGCGCACTCACCGACGTCGAGTTCGGCAGCGCGGGGACGGCGGCGTGGGAGGGCGCGCCCGCATCCGACGGCGCGCTGCTCGTGTGCCTCGAGCAGCAGACCGATCTCTCTTCGCACCATGCGCGGCTCGTCACGCCGGAGCTGCTCGAGGCCTACGACCTGGTGCTCGCCATGGGCCCGCACCACGTGGAGCGGCTCGAGGCGTTAGGCGGACGGGGAAAGGCGTACCTCATCACCACGTATGCGTCGCGCGGTGCCATCGACCGCCCCATCGGCGATCCCTTCGGGGGCGAGCTGGAGCTCTATCGCGACACGTACGTCGAGCTCGATCGCGAACTGCGCCTGGTGCTCGACCGGATCGCCGCGGAGCGGACACCGGGCGTCTCGTGACGGCGCACGACGTGAGCATGCTGGTGCTGCTCGGGCACCCGGTGCAGCACTCGGTGTCGCCCCGGTTCCAGAACGCCGCGCTGCGCGCGGCCGGACTCTCGCTCACCTACCAGGCGCTCGACGTGGAACCCGGTGCGTTAGGCGACCGCGTGCGGGCGCTCGTGGCGCAGCGGGCCGCCGGCAACGTCACCATTCCCCACAAGACCGCCGTCGCCGCCATGTGCGACACGCTCACGCCGCTCGCTTCGAGGGCCGGCGCCGTGAACACGTTCTGGGTGGAGCAGGGCCGGTTGGCCGGCGACAACACCGACGTCGCCGGCTTCGACGAGCTGGCGCGCCGCGTGCTCGGCTCCATTCCGTTAGGCGCACGCGTGGCGGTGCTCGGCGCCGGCGGCGCGGCCGCGGCGGTGCTCACGGCGGTCGAGCGGTGGTCCGGCGCCCATGTCACGCTCAGCAATCGCACCGCCGCGCGCGCCGATGCGCTCGCCGCGCGATTCCCCGTGGTCGATCGCATCACGCTCCACCCCGGCGACGCGGTCACCGATTGCACGGTGGTGGTGAATGCGACCCCGGCGGGCATGATCGACGACGCCGTTCCGGTGGATCCGACGCTGTTGCCCGACGCGGTCGGCGTCATCGACCTCGTGCATCGCGCCGGCGGAACGCGCTGGGTGCGCGACGCCAACACCCGCGGACTCCGCGCCGCCGACGGGCTCGCGATGCTCATCGAGCAAGGCGCGCTCGCGTTCGAGCGCTGGTTCGGCATTCCGGCCCCGCGCGACGCGATGTGGGAATCGGTGTCCGACCTGCGATGATCGCGTCCGCGTTTCGCCGCGCCTGGCATTCGAGCGCCGCTCACGCACTTGGCGACCTCTTGTTGCCGCGCGCATGTGTGGCATGTGCACGGCTGCTCGATCGCGGCGATCGCGACCTCGTCTGTGGCCGGTGTTGGGCACGCGTCCACGACCTGCCGTATCCGCGGTGCGAACGCTGCGGGCACCCGCTCACTCGCGAACAGTGCGCGTGGTGCGAGCTCCTCCCGCCTTACGTGCGCGCCGCGCGATCGGTGTGCTGGATTCCGGGTGCGACCGCGGGCGCCATCGTCCACGCACTCAAGTATTCGGGGTGGCGCGGCGTCGCGGAGTCGATGGCCGCGCGCATGGCGCGTCTCTCGTGGCCCGCCGATGTGATCGCCGAACGAACGGCTTTCGTACCGGTGCCGCTCGCCGCCAGCCGTCTGCGCGAGCGCGGCTACAATCAGAGCGCGCTGCTCGCCCGTGCGCTCTCGTCGCGATGTCACGTTCCCGTGCGCGATTCGTGTCTCGTACGCACGCGACGCACCGCCACGCAAACGCGGTTGACACCAGAGGACAGGCGACACAACGTTTCGGGCGCGTTTGCGGTGCCCGTCTCCGAGCGTGCGACGATTCGCGGCACACATCTCGTGCTCGTCGATGACGTCATCACCACGGGTGCGACGCTCGGCGAGTGTGCCGCCACGCTGTTCGACGCCGGCGCCCGAATCATCAGCATCGTGACCTTTGGCCGAGCGCCGGCAATCGGCGATGCCGGCTGACCAGACGGAGCAAACTACGACATGACCATTCGCGTAGGCATCAACGGTTTCGGCCGGATCGGACGACAGGTGATTCGGGCCGCGGCGCAGCAAGGCGCCACCGAACTCGAGTTCGTCGCCATCAACGATCTCACCGACACCAAGACGCTGGCGCACCTCTTCAAGTACGACTCGGTCCATCGCACCTATCCCGGCAACGTCTCCGCCGGCGACGGCGCCATTCACGTCGATGGGCACGAGATCAAAGTGCTGGTGGAGAAAGATCCAGCCGCGCTGCCATGGAAGGAGCTCGGCGTGTCGCTGGTGCTCGAGTCGACGGGCAAATTCACCAATGGCGACGATGCCAGGAAGCACATCGCCGCCGGCGCGAAGAAGGTGATCATCTCGGCGCCCGGCAAGAAGGAAGACATCACGATCGTGATGGGCGTGAATCACGAAAAGTACGATGCCCAACGACACGACATCATCTCGAACGCATCGTGCACCACCAATTGTCTGGTGCCAATGGTGCGCGTGGTGTTGGACAACTTCGGCATGCGCCACGCGTCGATGACGACGATCCACAGCTATACGAACGACCAACACGTGCTCGACTTGCCGCACAAGGATCTGCGGCGCGCGCGCGCGGCCGCGGTGAGCATGATTCCGACCACCACCGGCGCCGCCAAGGCGACGTCGCTCGTGATTCCGGAAGTGAAGGGCAAAATCGACGGGCTTGCGGTGCGCGTGCCGACAGCCGACGTGTCGTTCACCGATCTGGTCGCCGAAGTCGAGCGCCCAACGACCGTCGCCGAGGTGAACGCGGCGTTCCGTAAGGCATCGGAGACGGGGCCGCTCGCGGACTTCCTCGCCTACACCGAGGAGGAGCTCGTGTCGTCGGACTACATCGGGAATCCGTACTCCTGCATTCTCGATGCGAAGTGCACCAACGTGATCGACGGCACGCTGGTGAAGGTGACGGGCTGGTACGACAACGAGTGGGGCTACGCCTCGCGCTGCGTCGATCTGCTGCGGTACGTCGGCGCCCGCCTGTGAGCGAGCGCGTTTCGCCGGCGGCACGGCGGCGCGATCTCATCGCGTTGCTCGTGCTCGCCGCCGGTGCGGCCACGGCGATCTACGGATACCTGGGCCTGCACGACATGGCGTTCAAGCCGATCGTGCGCGAGCAGGGACATCAAGCGATCGAGCGTGCCATCTCGTACAACAACGTCGTGCGTGCCGGTTGGATCATCATCGGCGTCGGCGTGCTGGCCGTGTTGTGGTCGTTCTGGCAAAACCGCAAATCGGCTAACGCAGCGCGCTGATGCCAAAGCGCACGGTTCTCGACCTGACCGATGCCGAGGTGCGCGGCCGGCGCGCGCTCGTACGCGTCGATTTCAACGTGCCGATGGACGATCGCGGCGCGGTCACCGACGACACGCGCATGCGCGCCGCGATGCCGACGCTCGACGCGCTGTTCACGCGCGGCGCTCGCGTGCTCGTGCTCCTGTCGCATCTCGGGCGCCCCAAGGGCGGACCCGATCCCAAGTTTTCACTCGCGCCGGTCGCGCGGCACCTGGCGACGATCACCACACGCCCGGTGCGTTTCGTCACCACCACCGTCGGACCGGAGGCGGTGCACGCGACCACCAGCGCCGCACCGGGCACGATTCTCCTCATGGAGAACACGCGCTTCCTAACGGGCGAGGAGAAGAACGACGATGGCCTCGCCCGCCAGATGGCCGAGCTCGGCGATTTCTACGTGAACGACGCGTTCGGATCGGCGCACCGGGCACACGCGTCCACCGCAGGGGTCGCGCACCATCTGCATCCGGCGGTGGCCGGCTTGCTGATGGACACCGAGCTCCGCTTTTTAGGCGACGCGCTCGCCAATCCGCAGCGCCCGTTCGTGGCCATTCTGGGCGGCGCCAAGATCTCCGGCAAAATCGACGTGATCGATGCGCTCCTCCCCAAGGTCGACGCGCTGCTCATCGGCGGCGCCATGGCGTGCACGTTCTTCCGCGCCATGGGCCTCGAGACCGGCACGTCGCTGGTGGAGGCCGATCGCGTCGACATGGCCAAGGACCTGCTCGGCCGCGCGCAGGGCACGCTCGTGCTGCCTAACGACGCCGTCGTCGCGCCATCGCTCGACGCGGGCAGCGCGGCGCACGCGGTGTCGCGCGACGCGATCGCGGCTCAGGACGCGATGTTCGACATCGGCCCGCGCACGTGCGACGCGTTCGCGGAGCGCATCTCCGGCGCGCGCACGGTGGTGTGGAACGGCCCCATGGGCGTGTTCGAAACGCCGCCCTTCGATCGCGGCACGCGCGCGGTGGCCGAGGCGATGGCGCGCGCGACATCCGCCGGTGCGACGACTATCGTTGGGGGGGGCGATTCCGCCGCTGCCGTCGACGGAATGCACCTCGCGAGCCGCATGACGCACGTCTCCACCGGCGGCGGTGCGTCGCTCGAGTTCCTGGAGGGGAAGGTGTTACCTGGTGTGGCCGCGCTCGACGATCGGAGCAACTAGATGCGAAAGCCCGTGTTTGCCGCCAATTGGAAGATGAACTACGGTCCGCAGGAAACGCGGTCGTTCCTGCTCAGGTTTCTCGCGGCGTATCCGCCGCGCGACGATCGCACGGTCATCTTTTTTCCGCCGGCCACGTCGCTTGCCGTGGCGGGCTTCGCGCTGCGCGAGCGGCCCGACATTCTGTTAGGCGTCCAGAACATCCACTGGGAAGACAAGGGCGCGTTCACCGGCGAGATCTCGGCGCAGATGGCGCGCGATTGCGGCGCCACCGTCGCGCTCGTCGGGCACTCCGAGCGCCGCCAGTTGTTCGGCGAGACCGATGAGATGACGGCGAAAAAGTGCGCGGCCGCGGCGCGCGCCGGACTCACGCCGCTCCTCTGCGTGGGAGAGCGCGCGGACGAACGCGACCGCGGCACCACGCAACCGATCGTCATGCGACAGCTCAAGACCGGCGTCAGCCGTCTCGACAAGTTGCAGCTCGCATCGATGCTCGTCGCGTACGAGCCAGTCTGGGCCATCGGCACCGGGAAAACCGCGCACCCCGAAGATGCCACCATCGTCCACTCGGCCATTCGGCGGTATTTCCGGGAAGCGCTCACCGGTCAGGCCGATTCCGTACCCATTCTTTATGGCGGCAGCGTGAACGCCGACAACACGGCGGAGCTCATCGCCGCGCCGGAAGTAGACGGACTGCTGGTGGGTGGCGCGAGCCTCGACGTCGACACCTGGACGCGAATCGCGAGCACTTGACCACGGCGTGTAAGCTTCGTAATCTTCATAGCTTACGCCAATCACCCAACACGCCGCGATCTCGATGTACACGTTCATCGTCGTCCTGCTCATAATCGACTGCATCGTCCTCAGCGTCGCGGTCCTGTTGCAATCGCCGAAGGGCGGCGGGCTCTCCGCTGCGTTCGGCGGAGCAGGGTCCTCGCCGGATTCGTTCATCGGCACGCGACAAGCCGCGAACCTGCTCACGAAAACCACGTGGTGGTCCGCGGGCATCTTCATGGGCCTCGCATATCTGCTGCAGCTCATGGGCGCGCACAGCTCCACGCCGCGGTCGGTGCTCGACGAACCGTTCTCGCAACAGCCCGCGGCGCCCACCGCGCCGGCTCCGACCAACGCGAGTCCGGTGGTGCCGCTGTCGCCCGCGCCCAGTCCTAACGCCAAGCCGCCTGCACCCAAGCCCAAGCCCTGACAACGTGAGCGTGATGGGCGATCAAGCGGGGTTCCTCCTCCTCGAGGACGGAACCCTTTTTCACGGAACCACGCGCGTGAAGCGCGAACCGTCCGTCGCCGAAGTCGTGTTCACCACGAACATGACCGGCTATCAGGAAGTGTTCACGGATCCGTCGTATCGATCGCAGATCGTCGTGATGACCACGCCGCTCATCGGCAACTACGGCGTCAACGACGAGGATCCGGAATCCGCGTCGCCCCAGATCGCGGGCGTGGTCGTACGCGAGCTAACGGACCACCCATCCAACTGGCGCGCCCGCACGGATCTCAGGGCATGGCTTGAAAACGCGCAAGTGTCTGTGCTGGAAGAAGTTGATACACGTCGTCTCACTCGGCACTTGAGGTCGGTGGGCGTCATGCGCGGCGTGATCGGCATGGGCGATGTCCCTGATGCGCAAAGCGTTGCGGCATTGGAAGCTTGCCCGTCAATGGAGGGACTGGACCTCGCGACGGTGGTTTCCACCAAGCGACGCTACAGCTGGGGCGATCCTAACGCAGCGTCGCACATCGTCGCGTACGACTATGGCATCAAGCGCAACATTCTGCGGTTGTTTGCGGATCACGGGTGTCGCGTCACCGTGGTGCCGGCCGACACGCCTCAGGACGCGACGCTCGAGCTCGAGCCCGACGGCGTGTTCCTCTCGAACGGGCCCGGCGATCCAGCCGCAGTGACGTACGCGCCGCCGATCATTCGCGGGATTGCGGAGCGCGGCGTGCCGGTGCTGGGCATTTGCTTGGGACACCAATTGTTGGGCCTGACGTTCGGCGGACGCACGGAGAAAATGCCGTACGGTCACCGCGGCGGAAATCACCCGGTGCGGGAGATCGAGAGCGGTCGCGTGTTGATCACGTCACAGAATCACGGGTTCGCCGTGGTGGGCGACGGCCAGGAGATCGCGGGAGCGCCGGACCTCGTCATGACGCACGTGAACCTGAACGACGGAACGGTGGAGGGGCTCATGCATCGCGAGTTGCCGGTGTACGCGGTGCAGTACCATCCCGAGGCTGCGCCTGGTCCACACGACGCGCGCCCGCTGTTCTCGCAGTTCATGGATTCGGTGAGATCGCACACGAGTACAAGTGAGCCAAACGGTTGACACACAATAGGTAACGCCATAAGTTCGACTCACGTTCGCCGCCCGGCGAACGCATGACCCGAGGCTATCGAATGACCAAAGCCGACCTTGTCGAGCGCGTGACGACGCAGATCTCCCGCACCGCCGGCCCCATGATT
>DATNAM010000089.1:0-9004 GCA_035572595.1 Gemmatimonadaceae bacterium | reverse complement strand
AGTGACACGCTGTCTTGCTTTTACGCCACCGCAGCCGGTAGATTTCCGGGCCTTCGCGGAGGCTGGCCCTCAAGCTCCCTCGTCCGCGAGCCTTCCCTGTTCGATACGGAGTGATTTTCTCGTGCTGCACGTCTTTCGAGCACACGCCAAGTGGATTTGGTACCTCATCGTTCCGGCGTTCCTCATCTGGTTCGTCTTAATCGGGCAGTCCGGGTTGGGCGACCGCGGTCCGGTCACGCAGGGTACCACGATCGCGTCCGTGAACGGCACCAAAATCACCTACCAAGAATGGCTGCAAGTTCGCGATCAAGCCGTTCAACGCGCCCAACAACAGAGCTCGGGCCAGCTGTCGCTCGACGACCAACAGCGCGTCGAAGACGATGCGTTCAACGACATGGTGAACAACATCCTGCTGCAGCAGGAGTACAAGAAGCGTGACATCACGATCTCCGACCAGGAAATCCAGCAGGCTGCGCTCGAAGAACCGCCGCCGCAGATTCTTCAGGATCCGCAATTCCAGACCGAAGGCCAGTTCGATCTGAACAAGTACCGCCGCTACCTCTCGAGCCCGATCGCGAAGGAGTCCGGCATTCGTGTGCAGCTCGAGCAGTACTATCGTGGCGAGCTGCCGCGCGAAAAACTGTTCGAGCAGATCGCATCGCAGGTGTACGTCACCGATGCCCAACTGTGGCGCGCCTGGCAGGACACGCACGACTCGGCGCAGGTGTCGTTCGTGCGCCTCGATCCGCAATCGATTCCCGACTCCGCCGTCCACGTGAGCGCGGCCGAGATCCAGCAGTACTTCAACGAGCACAAGGCCGATTTCGCGGATCGGCCCGGACATGCGGTCGTGACGCTGGCCACCATCCCGCGGCCGGTCACCAAGGCGGACTCCGAGCGCGTCTACCAGCACGCTCTCGACCTGCGCAAGCAGATCATGGCCGGCGCCAAGTTCGACGACATCGCCAAGCGCGAATCCGCCGACTCCGCGTCGGCGGCCAAGGGCGGCTACCTCGGACGCGTCACCAAAGGACAGTTCGTCAAGCCGTTCGACTCGGCTGCGTTCCTGCTCAAGCCGGGCGAGATCTCGACGCCCGTCCTAACGCAGTTCGGTTATCACATCATCAAGGTCGACGAGAAGAAGGGCGACACGATCGCCGTCCGCCACATTCTGCTGCGCATTCAGCAGGGCGATTCATCGGCCGCGGTCAGCGACCGCCGTGCGGATTCGCTCTCGCACGCCGCCAATCTCGAGACGCCGGCCGAGTTCGACGTGCTCACGAAGAAGCTCGGCCTCAACACGGCGCGCGTCGATGTCACCGAGGGCAACACGCTGACGATCGGCGGCCACGACGTGCCGAGCGTGAGCGCCTGGGCGTTCACGGCGAAGGTTGGCGAAACCAGCGATCTCATCGACGCCGATGACGCGTACTACCTGGCGAAGTTGGATTCGCTCACGCCGGGCGGCAAGCCGACGCTCGCGTCGATGACCGACGACATTCGCACGCAGCTCATCCTTCAGAAGAAGCTCGAGATGCTCGTGCCCAAGGCGCAGCAGGTATCGGATGCCTACGCCAAGGGCCAGACGTTCGATCAAGCCGCGAAAGCCGCCGGCCTAACCGTAACGCAGAGCCCAACGTTCTCGCGCGTCACGCCGGTGCCCGACGTCGGCCAGGCGAACGAAGTGATCGGCACGGCGTTCGGTCTGCCGACGGGAACGGTGAGTGAGCCGGTGAAGTCGCGCGCGGCGGTGTACGTGCTCAAGGTCGACCGACGCGTGGATGCCGACCGCGCCGCGTGGGAAAAGCAGAAGGCGCAGCAGCGCACGCAGCTGCTCCAGCGGTTGCGCCAGCAGCGTGTTCAGGAATACCTGGCCGACTTGCGGACCAGCGCCAAGGTCGACGACAAGCGCAAGGAGATCGAGCAGCAGAGTCGCACGGCGTCGAGCTGACGCAGTCGGTCACGCCACGCAAAACGCCCCGCGCGCCATCTCGGCGCGCGGGGCGTTTTTCCATCCCGGAATTTTCCGTTAGTCCATCAACCGCTTGGGCTCCGCTCGCGCTTCTTCCGCGCGCGTCTGCGGCTCCGGCGCGCGCAGCCGGTCGTGATCATCCCGCGGCGACACTTCCTGCGCGATGGACGTCTGCACGTCGGTCATGCTTTTCTTGAACTCACGAATCCCCTTCCCCATTGAACCCGCGATCTCCGGAATGCGCTTGGCACCGAAGAGCAGGAGGACGATGAGCAGGATGACGAGGATTTCGCCGAAGCCGAGGTTCCCGATGCCCATGGTGACGCCTCTAGAAGAGGGATCTCGCGATCAAGTACGCGATCAGTACGCCGAGCAAGCTCAGAAGCGACACATCGAGCGCGATCGGCCCTACCGCAAACTTAATGATGATCAAGTCGATTGGCAGCGGGCCCCAGCTCGGTGTCACGCCCGACGTCAGAAATTCCTTCACCGCGCCGGCCGGCAGGAACCGCCGTGCGACCTGCGTCATGAGGCCGCCAACAATGAAGCCGATCGTGAGGACCAGCGCGTGAAATCCGGGGCGGTGTTTGGACGAGCCTTGTGCCATCAATGTCTCCGATCCATGGCGTACGCGATGGCGTCGTGCAGGGCCGCGAGGACGGGCGTGTCGGGCAGGCCTTCCAGCGCCCGTTCCGCCTCCCGCGCGTACTGGCCTCCGCGCCGGCGCGCGTAGTCGAGTCCGCCGTGCTCGACTACGATGTCGATGACCATCTCGATGTCGGCATCGGACGGCTCCGGCGCCGCGAACAACCGCTCGACGTGACGCCGTGCCGACTCGGGCATGGCGCGCAGCGCCGCGATGAGCGGCAGCGTCACTTTGTGCTCGCGCAGGTCGAGTCCGGTGGGCTTCCCCGTATCGGCGCTGGTGGCGGTGTAGTCGAGCAGATCATCGGCCACCTGGAACGCCATGCCGAGCTGCTCGCCGTAGCGCGCGAAGCGCTTGCGGTGCGCGCCCCCGCCGGCGATCGCGCCGATCTCGCACGTGGCCGAGAGAAGCGACGCGGTCTTGCAGCGGATGAGCGCTTCGTAGTCGTCCTCGCCGAACGCGAGGGCGTCGAGGGCGGTGAGCTGCCGCATCTCGCCGATGGTCATCTCGTTGGTGGCGCGCGCGAGGACGCGCAGCACGTCCCAGTTGCCTAACCGGGCCAGCTCGACCACGGCGCGCGAATACAGAAAATCTCCCATGATCACCGACACCTGGTGCGTGAACAGGGAGTTGATGGTCGGCATGCCGCGGCGGAGCGTCGAGTGATCCACCGAGTCGTCGTGCACCAGCGTGGCCAGGTGCACGAGCTCGACCACGGCCGCCAGCGTCACGGCGGCGTGGTCGGCGGCGCCGGCGACGCTAGCGGCGAGCAGCGCCAGCGTTGGGCGGAACATCTTGCCCTTCATGAGCAGCAGGTGTCCGTTGACCTCGTCGATCACCGGGAGGTCGGCGGTCACGATGCGCTCGAGCTCGTCGCCGACGGCAGCCAACGGCTCGCGCACCGGACGCTGCACATCGCCTAACGTCGGGCTGCGGCGCGAGCGGGATTCGGCGACGGCGGTCATCGCGCGCGGCGCTCCACCGCCGCCAACCGGTCGCCGATGTCGCGGAACTGGATGTCCACGGCGAAGACCCGCTCGTAGAACTTGAGCGCATCCGGGAACCGGCCGAGCGCCTCGGAGGCATAGCCCAACAAGTAGAGCACGCCCACCAGTTGGTCGTCGGTCGCGTGTTGATCGGTCAGCGCGCGCGAAAGAATCGTGAGGGCGATCTGGTATTGCCGCTTTTCCACGAAGCACTGGCCTAACGCTTCGTACGTGCGCCCGCGGTGCTCGGTGCCGCGCAGCGCCTTCTGAAATTCGGAGATGGCGTCGTCCAACAGCCCCATCTCCTTGTAGGCGACGCCCAGGTCGTAGTGGCTCTCGTGATCCGTCTCGTCCACGTTGGCGGCCACGCCCTGCTTGAACATGCTCAGCATTTCGGCGAAATCGACCTGCTGTTCCACTTTGGGCTCGCCGACGTCCACCACCATGCGGGTGCTCTTGGTCGCGTCGTCCTCGCGCAGCCAATCGGCGAGGTTGACGAAATCGGCGTCGGAGCCGCCGGCCGGCGTCGCATCGGCGACGCGGCCCGCCAACGCGCGATCCTGCGGACGCGCGCCGCGGACGGCCGGCGGCGCGATCGGGGTGGTGGACGACGGCGTGACCAGCGACTCGCCGCCTAACGCAGCCAACGCGGCGTGCGCGCGCTCATCGGCCGGATTCAGCTCGAGGACGCGCCCGTACACGGCGCGCGATTTGTCCAGCTGCCCGCTGCCGAAGAGACACTCGGCCAGCGACAGGTAGGCGTCGACGAGGCGCGCTTTGTCGTTCGCCCGCACCGCGTACTCGACGCGCTTCTGGTGAAAGCGCACGCTGCCCGGCTCGACGCGGATCATCTCCTCGGCGATCGCGCTCGCGCTGCGCAGATTTCCCGTCGTCTCGAACCCGAGCATGGCGTGCTCGAGCTCGGCCAGGCCCAGATCGCGCTCGCCTTCTTCGAGCAGCGCTTCGGCCAGCTGGCGCCGCACGTCGAAGTCGTTAGGCGCGCGATGCACGGCGGTCCGGAGACGGTCGACCGCCGCGCTGGCCGCCGGATGGTGGACCGGCGCCGGCGTTTCGTCGAGCGGCGGGAGCGGCGGCAGCGTATCGCGCGCCGGCGCCGGTTCGATTGCCGGCAGCCCCGCCAACGGATCGACGTCGCCGTGGACGCGCGCACGCTCGAGCGCCGCGTCGATCGACTGCTCGAAGTCACCGACGTCCCCGAACGGATCGGACAGGAGCGGTGTGTTGCCGTCGAATCCGGCCTCGCTCGACGCCTGCGCGGGTTCGGCCTCGTCGAACTCGGAGGCGGCAGCCGGCTCGGGCTCGTCGTCGGCCACCTCGGGGGTGGTGTCGCCCGGATAGATGAACGTGAGGTCGCCGCCCACCGTCTCGGGGACATCGACGTCGTCGACGGGAATCTCGAGCAGCGGCAAGTCGGTCGCCTCGTCGTCCCCGGCCTCCGGCTCGTCGAGCAGCGCGCCGGCATCGGGGTCATCGACGCTCAGGTCGCCCAGGTCGCCTCCCAGGCCGGCGCCGAGCTCCCCGCCTAACTCCCCGCCTAACTCCCCGCCCAAGCCGCGCATCGCGTCTGAGCCTAACGCGTCGCCTGACGCATCGATGGCCCGGAGGTCGTCGTCGGTCGTTAGGCCCGTGTCGAGGCCGCTCAAGGGCGCGATGTCGTCGTTCGCCTCGGACACCGGCTCGAATGACGTCTGCTCGAAGCCGAGGATGATGTCCGAATCCTGGCGGCTCACGAGGTCGGACGCCGGGGACGCCTGGTCCGCCGATGAGTCGCGATAGTCCTCCGCCTGGTCGACACCGCCCACGGACGACGCGTCGGCCGACGGCTCCATCTCCGCCTGCGAATTGATGAACGGCAGATCGACGTCGAGCCCGAGGTCGTCAGGCTCCGGCGCCGGCGGCGGCGCGTCGGGCGTGGCCGGCGCCTGCGCGGCCGGCGGTGCTTTGGCCTGCGGAGATGGCGGCGCCTTTGCGCGCGCTCCGGCGGCCGGCGCCTGAGCGGGGGGGGGCGCGTCGAAATTGACGTCCAGGAAAACGAGATCGTTCGCCTTGGGCGTGGGGCGCCCCGCGCCGCTCTTGGGCTCGAGCTCGGGGTCCAACGCCTTCATCCGATCCACCGTCGCACGCGCCTCGCGCGTGCGGCCCTCGGCCTGGAACTTCTCGTACAGCACCTGCAACTGCTCGATCGCTTCGTTCTTCCGATCCTTCCGGACTAACTGATCGGCGAGCATCAGCCGAATGTCGTCCTGGTCGGGACAGAGATCGGCGAATTCCTTGAGCGCGCGAAACGCTTCTTCCAATTCGCCCGCGCGCTGCATGCGATCGGCGTACTCGAGGAAATTCTGCTTCGCATCGTTCACGAAGCCTTTCTTCGCGCTGATCTTGCCCAACTTGTAGTAGATCGACGTGCGCCCCGGCGCATTGCGGAGAATCTTGTTGCACAGGGCGATCGCGTTGTTGAAAAAGCCGCCGTCGGTGTACAGGTCGACCGCTTTCTCGTAGTGATCGACGGCCGACGTCACGTCGCCGCGCCGTACGAGCAAATCACCCACGCGGTTGTACAGGGCCACGTCGGCTTCATCGACGTGGTCCCCCAAGCCCTCGAGAATTTGCGCGTACGTCTCGAGCGCCTTGTCGAACTGCTTCTTTTGCTCGTATTCGAGCGCTCGTTTCTTGAGCTTCGCGACGTTCGACATCAGCGCGTGGTGGGCTCCCAAGTGCGAGGCGGCTTCGCCTCGCGCTCCGGCGGCGGCGAAGGCCACGTAAGTTACCGGTAAGTTGCGCTGGCGACAAGGTTTGGCCTAATTCACCTACGACGACTCCTGCGGCACGCGCCGCGTAACGCGTTTGCCTCGCGCGCGAGCTTTGCGATACCCTGCCTCACGCCATGATGTCGCGCACCCGCGAGATCGAAAGCGGCGCCTGCGACTCGCCTCGGCACGCATAGAAGCAGGCATTGCAATCGATGGGCTGGTACGTGCGAAACTCCGTCCAGTGAAAATCGCTCGGGAAGTCCGGGCACCGGCGCACGAACCCCATGGGGTCCACGTGGATCGTGCGCTGCCCCGAGAGACACGGGTCGTGCATCTCGCCCCGCGCGTACCTGGGTATCGCGCGCAGATAGTGGTCCGAGTTGACGATGATCCCGCGCCGGCGCCGCTTGATCGACAAGAGCTCCGCGATCACCGCATCGAGCTCGGACATCTGTTCGTCGCCAATGCGGTGCGCGCCGTTGCCGTTCTTGAGATCCGTGTACGTGCTGAACGAGACGCCCACCCCCAACGCTTCGGCGTGCCGTACGATCGGCACGATGTCCGACAGGTTGTCGCGTTTGATGACCGTGTTGAATCGGATGCTGTCGATGCCCGCGCTGCGAAGGCGCGGCACGACATCTAGAATCTTTTTCGAGAGACCGGGCACGCCGCGCGCCGCGTCGTGGCGCTCATCCAGGAAATCGAGCGAGATGTTGAATTGATTGAGCCCGGCGTCCCACAACGATCGTGCCCGCTCGACGGTGAGCATTCCCCCGTGCGTGATCACCGCGATGTATCGGAGGCGAACCGCGCGCGCGACGCCGGCCACCAAATCCTCGAGGTCGCGCCTGAGGAGCGGCTCGCCGCCGGTGAACGTGATCATGATGGGCGAGAAGAATCGCGCCGCTTGGGCGAAGCTGCGCGTCTCGCGCTCGCGCGCGCTCGGATCGGTTTTCCAGTAGTCGCAGAAATCGCAGTGCGCGTTGCACCGCATCGTGACCTCGAAGTGCACGAGGATCGGGCGATGGCGGAGCGTGAGCCACGCGTATTTGGCCGCGAACAACGGCACGTGCCACGGCGCGAACCGGGAGGACAGCATGGCGACGGCCCGCCCCGCGGCTCGTGCCTAACGGGACGCGGGGGCCGCGGGCGTGCCCGCGGCCACCGCGTCGAACGCGCCGGACGCGATCGCGTCGCCGAGCGCGGCGATGTCCGCGCTCAGCGCGCGATCGCGGTCGAGGGGCGGCACCACGCGCCGCACGATCGCCACCGCGTCGCCGACGCGCCGCGCGGCCTTGAGCGGCGCGCGCAATTCCACGGCCTGCGCCGCGCACATGAGCTCGATCGCCAACACGTGCCGTACGTTCGCGACCGCGCGACGAAGTTTCCACGCCGCGCCCATCGCCATCGGGACCACGTCTTCCTTCCCGCCGCCGGTGGGAATCGTGTCCACGCTCGCCGGATGCGCCAGCACCTTGCACTCGCTGGCCAGCGCGGCGGCCGTGACCTGCGCCATCATGAAGCCGCTGTTCACGCCCGCGTCGCGCGCGAGGAACGGCGGCAATCCATGATTCAAATCGGGATGCAGCAGCCGGTCGACGCGCCGCTCGGCAATCGTGGCCAGGTTGGCGAGCGCGATCGCCATGACGTCGAGTACTAACGCAACCGCCTGGCCATGGAAGTTGCCGCCGCTCAGCATCTCCGCGCCGTCCATGACGAGCGGATTGTCGGTCGCCGCGTTGATCTCGCGCGCAATGATCGATTCCGCGAACGCGAACGCATCGCGAGCCGGCCCATGCACCTGCGGCATGCATCGGAGCGCATACGCGTCCTGCACGCGCGGATCGCCGGTGCGATGCGATTCGCGGATCTCGCTGTCGGCGAGCAGCGCGCGCAGGAGCGCCGCCGATTCCGCTTGTCCCACCTGACCGCGCGCCGCTTGGATCCGTGCGTCGAACGCCACCGGCGTGCCCATCAACCCCTCGAGCGACATCGCGCCCGCGACGTGCGCCGCGCGCCACAGCCTGAGCACGTCCACCAACGCCAGCGCCGCGATCGCCGTGTGCGCCTGCGTGCCGTTGATGAGCGTGATCCCTTCCTTGGGCTCGAGCACCACGGGCGTGAGACCCGCCGCACGGAGCACCTCGGCGGCCGGCCCGCGCGACCCATTGCGCCACACCGTGCCTTCGCCGATCAGCGTGATCGCGAGATGTGCTAACGGAGCCAGATCGCCGCTCGCGCCCACGCTGCCCTGCTCCGGCACCTCGGGCGTCACTCCGGCGTTGAGCATGCCCGCGAGCAGATCGATCAATTCGGGTCGCGCGCCCGAGTAGCCTTTGGCGATCACGTTGGCGCGCAGCAGCATCATGGCGCGCACCTCGCGCTCCGGAAGCAGCGCGCCCACACCCGACGCGTGGCTGCGCACGAGATTCACCTGCAATTCGCGCAACCGATCGGGAGGGATCGCGACCTCGGACAGTTTGCCGAATCCTGTTGTGACGCCGTACACGACGTCGCCGCGCTCGAGCACGTCTACGACCGCCGCGCGCGCGCGCGACACCCGGGCGCGGCCGCGATCGGAGAGCGCCACAGGCACCCGCTCGACGGCCACACGATACACGTCATCGAC
>DATNAM010000088.1:0-24634 GCA_035572595.1 Gemmatimonadaceae bacterium | reverse complement strand
TCACGAGCATGCCGTGCGCGCGCGCGACGGCGGCCATCTTCACGGCTTCGCGCAGGCCGCCGCACTTGGCGAGCTTGATGTTGATCCCGTCGACGATCCCGGCCAGCCGCGCGACGTCGGCGGCGACGAGGCACGATTCGTCGGCGAGGATCGGGAGCGGCGAGCGCTCGCGCACGAAGCGCAGGCCCTCGAGGTCGTGCGGCGGCAGCGGCTGCTCGACGAACTCCACCCGGTGCGCGACCAGACAGTCCATCATGTCGAGCGTGTGCTTGGGCGTCCAGGCCGCGTTCGCATCGACGCGCACGACTGCGTTAGGCGCCTCTTCGCGGATGACGCGGAGGATCTCCTCGTCGTGGTCCGAGCCCAACTTGATCTTGAGAATCGGATACGACGCCGCCTCGCGCACCTTGCGCCGCACTTCGTCGGCGCCGGCGATGGCGATCGTGAAGCTGGAGAGCGGCGCGCGCGCGGGGTTTAGGCCCAACAGACGATACACGGGTACGCCTAACCGTTTGCCTGCCAGGTCGTGGAGCGCGGCGCTCACCGCCGCCCGCGCCGCGGCGTTGCCGCGCAGCGCCCGAGCGAGCTCGGCTTCGATATCGTCGAGCGCCCAGGCGTCGGCGTGCTCGAGCACTTTGGCGTACTGCGCGAGCGCGGCGGGAATCGTGTCGGCGGTTTCGCCGTAGAATTTGCTCGGCGCCGCTTCGCCCCAGCCCTGCGCGCCGTCGGCGTCGGTCACACGCACGGTGACAACGCGATATTCGCTCTCGCTGCCGCGCGAGATCGTGAACGCGTGCTTGGTGTGCACGCTCATCACTTCGTGCTCGAGTTTCATCGCGATGTCGGAGTAATGCCGAGGCGCCGCGAAAGCCACGCCGTACGGAGGCCATCGGGGCCGGGCGACTGCGCGAGATAGCCGATGAGCGCATCGGCTACGTCGTTGCCGCGCTGAAATCGCTCGGCGGGATTCTTGGAGAGGCACTTCATGGTGATCGTGGCCAGCGCCGGCGGCGTGCGCGAATCGACCACATCGGGCGACGCCGCGGTTTCGTGCACGTGTTTGTAACCGATCGAATACGAGTCCGCGCCGTCGAACGGCGGGAAGCCCACGAGCATCTCGTAGAGCAGCACGCCTACGGAATAGAGATCGCTGCGACCGTCGACCAGCTTGCCCATCGCCTGCTCGGGCGACATGTAGTGCGGCGTGCCCATCGCGCGGCCAGTCATCGTTAGGCGATTGTGGAACCGCGCCGTGGCGATGCCGAAATCGGTCAGGAGCGCGTTGTCGTCCTCGTCGAACAGGATGTTGTCGGGCTTCACGTCGCGGTGCACCACGCCGTGGCGGTGCGCATAGTCGAGGCCCACCGCCACCTGCGAGCCGATCACCGCCGTCTGGTGCGGCCCGACGGTGCTGCCCTTCACGATGCGATCGGCGAGCGACCCGCCCGCCATGTACGGCATCACGAGGTAGACCGTCGACTCGAGCTCGCCGTAGTCGAGAATCTGGCAGATATAGGGATGGAGCAGTTGGGCCGCCGCTTCGGCCTCGCGGCGGAAGCGCTCGCGCATCTCGTCGTCGCGGGCGAGGTGGGCCAGCAGCACCTTGATCACCATCGGTCTGCCTAACTGCAGGTGCTTGGCCGCGTACACGCTGGCCATGCCGCCCGTGGCGAGGCGGCGATAGATGCGGTAGCGGCCGCCGGTGATCCGGCGCAGGAGATCGAGCTCTTCGTCGGGCGGCTCGTTAGGCGCGTCGGCCAGCTCCGGCAGCTCGGAGGTACACCGGCTGCAGGCGACGGCCGCGCCGCGGTTCCATGTGCCGCACTCAGGACAGAACATGACTCATATTCCAAAATCCAGACGCACGAAGTCGTACGGCGGCCACGGACCGGTTTGCCGGATGAGGAGCGCGGCATGGCGGTTCTCGAGCGCGCGCACAGCCGTGTCGAAATCCGGCATGCGCTCCCGGTCGAGGAGGAACGCCGCGCTGAAGACGGAAGCCTCCGGCGCGCGGGCGGGCGGAAGGGTCATCGCGGCCGTCGAGATCCGCCGCAACGCCCGGAAGCTTTCGGTGATGACCGTCGGTGCCAGAGTCGTCGCGGGCGAGTCCTCCGGCGCGGGGCGACGCGCGAGATGGACCCGGAGCTCACACCGGCCGACGACGAACTGCAGCCCTTCGGACAAGGCGAGGTAGTTCTGCTCGAGCCATGCACGAAGCTGCTCGGTGCTGCGGAACACGGTGCCGCACGGTGCCGGCAGCACGCCGCCGCGGTCGAACGCCGCTTCGACTATCCGCTGGTGCAGGTCGATGTCGGACGGGTCGAGCTCACGCCGCGCATCGGCGACCGGTTTGACGAGCGCGGCGATATCGCGCATGCGCACGAAGCCATGCTCCGCGACCGTGCCACCGTCCGAATCGCGCGCGCTCGATGCCACGCCGAACAGTCGCACGCCCGAAGCGGCTACGCCGCGCGCCACGGCGTTACGCCCGGATCATCGTCTGTGGGGTGGACCGTCTCGCGTACCATAGCCATGGAAGTTACGCGGAACGTGGATGTCGCGGGAGTGCACCGTACCGCTGAGTCGTGGGGGCTTCGACCGGAGTCAGTAGCTCGCGTGGAAAGCTTCCTCGCTCTGCTTACACGGATCAAAGCGGATAATTGCACGGATCACTGCGGATCGCTCGGCTGCCCAGCACTGAGGGCATCGCTAGTCGTGAGGACCGAATTTCTTTGGAAAAACGGGTCTTCGACCTCGCCGACACCATTCGACACGTGCACCAGCATGAGCTATCGAGCCAATTGGGCGAGCATGGTGACGCATGCTTCGCCGACGCGATCCGGTGCGTAGCCGCCCTCGAGCGCGCTCACGACGCGGCCCTGGCACGAGTGGTCGGCGCGTTCGGTGAGGAAGCGGGTGAGCGTTGTGATGTCGTCCATCTCGAGCGTGAAGCCGCCCAAGGGGTCGCCGCGCAACGAATCGAAGCCGGCGGAGATGAGCACGAGATCGGGGGCGAATCCCTGCGTGGCTTGATCGATCGCGCGCTCGAGCGCATCGACGTAGCGCTGCGCCGGCAGCCCGCCGGGCAGCGGGACGTTCCACACGTTGCCGTTTCCGTGGTCGTCGGCCGCGCCGCTGCCCGGATACCACGGCCACTGGTGCATCGAGACAAAGTGGATGCCGGGGTCCGACTCGACGAGCGCTTGGGTGCCATTGCCGTGGTGGACGTCCCAGTCGACGATGAGCACGCGGTCGAGATGGTGGTGACGACGCGCGTACTGCGCCGCGATGGCCACGTTGCCGAAGAGACAGAATCCCATGGCGCGATCGCGGAGCGCGTGGTGGCCCGGCGGGCGCACGGCCGAGAAGCTGCGCGGGGCGCGACCGTCGATGGACATATCGACACCATCGAGGACGCAGCCAACGGCAGCCCGCGCCGCGTCCCATGATCCCTCGCTGGCGACCGTGTCCGCGTCGAGCGCGCCGCCGCCCGAGACGACGAGCGACTCGACCTGGCGGATGTAGACCGGATCGTGGGCGAGGGCGATTTCCTGCGCGGTGGCGTGGCGGCCTTCATGGTGCTCGATGGAGGCGAAGAGCTCCGGCCGTTCGCGGAGGGCGCGGGTGATGGCGCGGAGGCGGCCGACGTGCTCGGGGTGTCCCCAGCCCGTGTCGTGGCGGCCGCAGTCCGCGTGGGAGATGAAGGCGGCGCTCACGTTAGGCGCGCCCGAGGCCGGTCACCGGACCGGGCGGCGGCGGCGGTACGTGAGGAGAAAGATCGAGCCGTCGCGCGCACCGACCTCGGTGACGCTGCGGCGTTCGTCGAGGACTTCGCGGCCGTTGATCTTGATGACGAAGTCGCGGGCATCGGCGCGCGGGTCGAGCACGGCGAGGGCCGCGACTTTCACGGCCAGCACGCGCTCGGTGGGCGGGGCGACGATGCGGACGACGTCCCACAATTCGGGGACCTCGACGCGCAGGGTGAGCGCGGTTCCGTTAGGCGCGCCCAACCGGATGGTTTCGCGGCGCGCGCGGAGGGTGGTGACGAAGGGCGCCGTCATCCCGTGATCTCCTCGACCATCGGGTGCGGGTCGAGCGACGCGAAGAAGCGGGAGATCTGCGCGTCGAACAGGTACGTGGAGCCGCGGACGCGGGTGCCGCCATCGATGGCGGTGACGCCGATGACGAGCTCTTCCCCGCCCTGGCCGCGGAAGGTGGCGTAGCCCGGGCCTTCTTTTTCGATGAAGGCGGCGTAGAGCGGATTGCGCGAGGCGAAGAAGCGCTTGGCCTCGGCGAGCACGGCGTCGGGGGGCAACGCAGTGGTGATTTCCTGGATCATAACGCGGAATCCGGTGTGATCTCGAGAGCGATATTGCACGTCACAACAACGAATCTAGCGCGTGGAATGAGGGCCTGGCAGGCACTTGAACTTATCCGGCCAGGATCTCCTCGAGCGCAAAGCGTGTCTTGGGCGACAGGTCAGACTCGTCGAAGTAGCGGGTGATCGTAGCCACGGCGGCATCCAGTGTCGTGATGTTGAGCGCCCGCAGCAAGAACCGCACGTCGCCGACATCCTGGAACTCTTCGCCCAGTCGCATCGCCATGCACTTCATGGCCAGGAGATACGGGACGCTGGCGACATAGACGCGCAGGTGCGAGAGGTCCAAAAATGATGAGTACTCGCCGCGGGCGCCGAGGAAGCCTTTCGCCGCATCGTTGAGCCAGGTGTCCGGCACGTCGGCGCGGGCGGCCACGCGAGCGGCGGCTTGGCGGACCATATTGGCCGGTTTGAAGAACGCGTCGAGGTGGCGCGTGGCGTCACGGGCATTGAGTGCGAGGCACATGACGGCGCCGCCGACCACATAGACCTCGCCTAACGTGTCACGCGCCGCCAGTTCCTCGTTCAAGAGGCCGAAGAGCCGGCGGATGTCGGCGCTGGTAAAGCGGACCGGCGACGGCATGGGCCTACACCCGCGCGCCTAACGGAGCTTCGGCGAAAATGTTTCGCCGGCGAAACGCAGCGGGCGCGGCGCGCAAGAGATAGAGCCTGACGCTGCGGAGCGGCGTGGCGAAGTGCGGCTCATCGAGCGGCGGGACGGCACGGGTCCACTCGGGCGCCGCGAGGCCGGCCGCGGTCGCGGCCTGTTCGACCATCGCCGCGATGTAGTTCTGCACGTAGGGTGCGAGACCGACCAGCTCGACATGCTCCAACGCCGCGGCGAACTCGATCGGCGCCAGGCTCGCGAGCAGATCGTGGAATTCGGCGAGCGCGAACGAGCGATTTGATTCGTCTCGCAACGCTGAGATGATGCCGGACAGCCGGCTATCAGTGTCCGGCAGTGCACGCGACAGGACGTAGGCCGACACGTCGAGTCCAGCTTGGCGAGCGCGTCGCTTGATGGCCGCCTTTTCGGCGGCCGTAATCCGAATCTGAAGCTGTTCCGAACGCGCAGGCATAGGTTGGAATCTTGACGCGCGCTGCGCTGTTGTCAATACCTACGTATTGACACTATACCCATGGCCACATCGGGCGTCAGCTCAGCCGGACCACTGAGCTCGTGCCGCCCCGCCTTAAGCAACAGATAGAGCTCGCTGCCCATCGGCTCGATGAGATCGAGCCGCGCGGTAATGCTCGCGCCCGAGGTCAGGTGCCAGCGATCTCAGCAGGCCCGATATCTTGGGCGGCGCGCGCCAGAATGCTTGGCAGCTGCGCGATGAATCCGGACCTGGCGAGGACTACGCCGGCGCCCGCTTCCTTGCCGGCTTTGATCGCGTCGAGGTTCGTGTGGCCGGCGTAGGCGACGATACGGAGGGAGTCGCCGCCGGGCGCGGCGCGCAAGCGGCGGATGGCGGCGGCGGTGTCGATGGTGTCGGATTCGAGGTCGACGATCGCCAGCGACGGGATCTCATTGCCCAGGTGGCGTTCCAACTGCTCCATGGACTTCGCGACGCGGAGCGGCACCGACGCGTGGCGCGCGGCGTCGTCGATGCGCGAGCGGAAGATCAGGTCCGAGATGACTAACAGAACCGGTTTCATGGGCTGGGTCGAGGGCAGGCGGCGCGCGGCATCTTACTAATAATAGATCGCTGGCCGGCCCATCCAAGGGTAACGGGACCGGGGTTGCTCGCGTTCAAAGGATAACGACATGGATGCGAGAGATGGAGAAGATCGCTCGGCTGCGAGTGCGAGCTCATCGACCACGCGGGTTGGAGGGGTCCACGAGCGTTAGGCGATGAATCTCATCTTACAGCCGGGCGATCTTCTCCATCTCTTGAATCCCTGTCGTTATCCTTTGGAGTTTTTTTGCGAGGGAGCCCGGAGACCTCGGCACACTACCGACCGGTGTTCTTTTTCATCTCGTTGAGCAGGTCGGCGAGGTGGCTCTGCCAGATCGCGGCCATGGTGTGCGTGCCGTGTCCGCGCGTGGCGTCGCTGGTCGGGATGAGCACGTACTGTCCGTGCGGCACTTTGGGCATGTCGCGCTCCATCACGCCTAACTTGGGCGGATTGACCTGATCGTCTTCCGAGTTGACGGCGATGAGCGGCGCTTTGATGAGACCCAGCTTGGGCTCGGGATCGTAGTCGCGCGACGCCTCGAAGGCGTAGAGGTAGTCGTTGGCATCCTCGTGGGCGGCGACGCGGTCCATCCACTTGTCGATGTACGCGTCGGCGGCTGCCGTCGTGGGGTAGTGCTTCTGCAATTGGCGCGGCGAGCTCGTCATCATGAACATCAATTGCAGGGCGGCACGGAGACCGCGGGGCTGCGTCTTATAGTCGCCGCCCTCGTATCCGGGATCCTCCGTAATATCCTCGTACATCATGTGCCGCATCATCCGGTTGCGGCCCGACATCGCCGTGGGCAGGCTGGCCAGGGGCATGAGGCCATCCATGTAGCCGGGATACATCTCGCCCCACATCCAGCTGTGCATGCCGCCCATCGACGTGCCCATGACGATGAGCAGATGGTTCACCTTGAGCCCTTTGGTGAGCATCTCGTACTGGGCGCGGATCATGTCCGCGTAATCGTAGTGCGGGAAATGCGCGTGCATCCCATCGCTGGGCTTGCTCGATTTACCGTGGCCCAAGCCGTCGGGGAGAATGATGTAGTACTTGGTGGTATCGAGCAGTTGCCCTGGCCCGTACAGCACGCCCGCGAACACCGGCGACAGGAACTGGGTGCCGGCGCCCGTGGTGCCGTGCAGGATGAGCACGGCGTTGGTGGTGAGGCCCTTCGCATCGGTGCGCGGCTTGCCTAACGTCATCCAGTGCTGGCGCACCTTGGGCATCGTCTCGCCGTCGGTGAAGTGGAAATTCTCGATCACGTAGTCGCCTTGGGCTTGCGCGTGAAGGGCGCGCGGGGCGACAGGCGCGAGAAGAGCGGCAACGGCGAGTGATGCGATCCAACGCATGACGCGACACTCCAGCGAGAGAACCGGCATTCGATTGGCCTGGACGCTCAAGCGCGGCGCAACCATCGCGCCGCGCCTGCGTCCGTTAGGAATCTAATCTACGGCTCGTCGGGGGTATCCCACCAGACCCGATCGGTGAGCGATGCGCCGCCTTGCCGGGACATGGCGGCCTGAAGGTTGTCGTTGTTGAGCGACTGCTCGGACACCGGGTACGTGAGCCGGCGCGCGACGATCTTGGGCGTGGTGATGGCCGCCGGACCGGGCTGTAGATCGGGAACGTTCGTGCGCCGATACTCGCTGTAGGCCTCCGTGCCTTCGCCGTACAGCGCGATCCATTTTTGCAGCGCGATCTGTTCGAGACCGGTGGCCGGGTTGTACGCGACGCGCGGCGACGCGACGTAGGCCGCGGCGGCGTCGTCAGAAATGCCGTTGTATTCCATGGAGGCCGTGATCGCCTGCGCATACAGCGTCGCCGGATCGTCGGCTGTCCAGCCGCGCGCGGCCAACTCGGCCTCGTCGAACAGGACTTCGGAGTAGGTCATGAGCTTGGACGGCGCGGCGATGGCGCGATAGGCCGCCCCGACGCGCGACGTGTGCGTGAGTCCGATCCCGATCGCCGAGTCGTCCTGCAAGCCGTTAGGCGCACCGGTGTAGAGCGTGTCGGGCAGGCTGGCGATGACCGGGTCGGCGTACACGGCCAGGCGCGGGTCGAAGGTCGTGTCGCTGCCCGACGCGGTGATGTACATGCTCTTCATGATGTCGATCAGCGTCTGGCTCACGTGCTGATCGTCGCGCACGGTGAAATTGTTGTAGATCGGACTGTTGTTGGTGCCGTCGCCGGGCCAACGCAGGAGCGCGTTGTCGGCGTTGGACGTGAACACGCCGTCGGCGATCGCGGCCGCCGCCTGCGCTTGCGCGGTTGCCGGGTCCACCTTCGTAAGGCGCATCGCGAACCGCAGCCTGAGCGAGTTGGCGAACTTTTTCCATTCCGGCATCTGGCCGCCGTACACGAGATCGGCCGCGCCGTAGCCCGGGTCGCCGGTGATCATGTCGTTGGCCTGCTTCAAGTCGGCGAACAATCCGGCGTAGATCTGCTGCTGCGGGTCGTAGGCCGGCCGCAGTTGTGCCCGCCCCTGGTTGGCCTCCGAATACGGGATGTCACCCCAGATGTCGGTCATGATGCCGTACGTCCAGGATTTCATCACCAGCGCCGGTGCGATCAAGTTAGGCGACGCGCCCGAATCCCCCTGCGTGATGATGGTGGCGAAATCCTGGAGTCCGCCCGCGTAGAAGCCCGACCAGTAGCCGTCGATGTTGTCGGGGCGGATCGAGTAGCGGTCTTCGTCCGTGAACCGGTCCATCGCGATCTGCTGCGACCAGAGGGACGTGAGCGTGAGGTCGAAGCTGCCGCCCCGCGCCCGCCCGACGACATCGGAGACGCCATCGGGGAAGAGGAACGCCGGCTGGACCCTGCCGGGCTGATTGGGGTTGACGTTGAGTCCCGTTAGGCCGTTGCCGCACGCGGCCAGGCCCGACACGAGGGCCAGCGCCGACACGGTGCGGAACATCGCGGAGCATCGCATGCGCCTCTCGGCGAAGAATGTTGGCGTCGTCATGGCGTCACGCTGACGGTGAAGCCGTAGCTCTTGGCACTCGGCACCCCGAAGTACTCGATGCCCTGCACGTTGCTGTCGTCGAACGCGGTTTCAGGATCGATGTCGGGCACCTTCGTGTGCAGCCACAGGTTGCGACCGACCGCCGCGATATAGAGCGACGACAGGCCCAGGTGCTGCGCGAGCGTGGACGGCACGGTGTAGCCGAACCGCACCTCGCGGAGCTTCCAGAAGCTGGCGTCGAAGATGTACGGCTCGTGCACCTGGAAGAGCGCGTTGAAGTACGCCTGCGCGGTGACCTTGGTCGTGTTAGGCGTGCCATCGGAATTGACGCCGGGCACGATCATGCCCCCGCCGTCGGCGATCGTTTCCGCGTTCTCGCGGCCGTGGAGCGACGACGCGAGGACGCCGGATTCCTGGCCGAACATCTCGGTGGTGCTGAAGATCTGGCCGCCCTGCTTGGTGTCGACGAGGAAACTGAAGTCCCACTGCTTGAAGTGCAGCGTGTTCTGGATGCCGCCGACCCAGTCGGGCGAGTAGTGGCCGAGCACGCGCTGCTGGGGATCGGCCTGCGGGAGTCCGTTGGTCAGGATGAGCTGGCCCTGTGCGTTCCGGAGCTCCGGGTTGCCGTAGAGCGTGCCGTAGGGTTGGCCGACGCGCGCCTCGACGCTCAGGCCCCAGTAGGTGCCTAACACAACGGCATCGAGGCCCTGCACGAGGCTCACAACCTGGCTGCGATTGCGGGCGAAGTTCAGGTTCACGTCCCAACTGAAGCCGCCGCGTGTCCTGACCGGCGTCGCGCCGAGCTGCAGCTCGACGCCCTTGTTGGTCACCGATCCGGCGTTGAGGACGGCGCTGGTGAATCCGGTGGCGCCGCTGATCTGCGCCGGCACGATCTGGTTGGTCGTGAGCTTGTCGTAGTACGTGCCGTCGAACGAGATCCGGTCGTTGAGGAATCGCAGCTCGAGGCCGGTTTCCCACGACCGCGTGTTCTCGGGCTTCAAGTTGGAGTTCGGAATGGAGTTCGGCACGCCGAACGTCGGCACGGATCCGAACGGCGTACCGGGCGCGTACGTCACCAACAGCTGATACGGATCGGCGTCATTGCCGACCTTCGCCCAACTGGCGCGGAGCTTCCCGTACGAGAGCAGTCCGCCTAACTTGGTGCTCGGCATCGCGTCGGTGAACACGAAGCTGCCGGACACGGACGGATAGAAATACGCGTTGCTGTTGGCCGGCAGCGTCGACGACCAGTCGTTGCGGCCTGTCACGTCGACGAACAGGTTGTTGTCGTACGAGAACTGCGCCTGGCCGTAGAGGCTGTTGGTGCGGCGGCGCAAATCGAGCGACGACACCTCGGGGAACACGGCCGAGTTGGCGATGTTGTAGGTGCCGGGCACGGTCAGGTGCGGCGTGCCCTGCGCGTTGGTGGTGGCATAGTCGTCGCGCCGGTTGCCGCCTCCGTTCACCGTTAGGCCGAGCTTGCCGGTGAGCGGGTGATCCCAGGTGAGCAGGAAGTCGGTATTGGTTTCGCGATTGTACCGGTCCTGCTCGAAGAACGCGCCGCCGGCGTAGTTCACGGCGATGTTGCCGTTGGCGTAGTCCTGCTGCCAGAAGTCGCGATACCAGTCGGTGCCCGAGTGCAGCGTGCCGCTCAGGGACGGCGTGAACTTGTACGTCGCCGAGAGGCTGCCGATGATGCGGTCGCGCGAGTCGACGTTGGGATCCTCGTAGACGTCCCAGAACGGATTGTTGACCGTGGTGTGGCTGGCGTACGCCTGGGTGCCGTCGGGGTTCTTGAAGTGCATGAGGCGCGACATGCTGAGCTGGCGTCCGCCCCAGATCATGTCGTCGATGGCGTTCAAGCCCGTGTAGCCGATCTGCGGGCGATCGTGTCCGTCGTCGCGTACGTAGTTGAGCGAAGCCCGCGCGCTGAGCTTGTCGTTGATCTGCGATCCGCCGTTGAGCGCCGCGTTCACGCGGCGCAGGGTCATCGACGGATACATGCCGTTCTGTTCCATGTCCGTTAGGCCAAGGCGGACGTCGGCCTTGTCGTTGGACGCGGTGAGCGCACCGTTGGTGGTGGACGTTTTTCCGGTATTGAAGAAGTCGCGCAGGTTGTTGGGCTGCGGGGTCCACGGGGCGGGCTGTCCGCCGCTCCACCATTGCTGGATGAGGCGTCCGTCCATCGGCGGACCCCAGCTGCGATTGACGTTGTCGGAGATCCCGCCGCCTTTGCCGTCGACGTACTCGTACGCGCCGTTGGAGCCCTGGCCATACTTGTTCTGCAGGTTAGGCAGGCGGAGCGGGTTCTCGAACGTGTAGTTCTGACTCGCCGAGATGCCGAGTCCCTGGCCGCCTTTGCCGGACTTGGTGGTGATGACGACCACGCCGTTCGCGGCGCGCGATCCGTAGAGGGCCGACGCGTTGGCGCCTTTGAGGACGCTGATCGACGCGATGTCGTTCGGGTTGATGTCCTGGGCCGTGTTGCCGTAGTCGACGCCGCCGAAGCCGGTGTTGCGGGGCGCGGAATTGTCGATCGGGACGCCGTCGATGATGAACAGCGGCTGGTTGTTGCCGGTGATCGAGTTCTCGCCTCGGATCACGATGCGCGACGAGCCGCCTTCCTGGCCGGTGGCGGTGACTTCGACGCCGGCGACTTTGCCGGACAGCGCGTTGACGATGTTGGTTTCGCGCGCCTCGGTGAGCTCGGGTGCACTGACGCTCTGTTGGGCGACGCCGAGCGAGCGCTTATCGCGTTGGATGCCGAGGGCGGTGACGACGATGCCTTCGAGCTGGATGGGGCTCGACTGGAGGCTGAAGTCGTGGGTGATGGACTGGGTGCCGATGGTGATGCCGACGAGGGCCGGTTTGTAGCCGATCAAGCGTGCGACGAGGGTTTCGGGTCCGGCGGCGAGCGTGGTGGGCACCTTGAAGACGTATCGTCCGTCGACGCCGGTGACGCTCCCGATTTGCTGGCCCTGCAGGGAGACGCTTGCGTTAGGCAGCGGCGCGCCGGCCTCGTTGGTGACGCGACCGCTGATGGTGACGCCGGCCTGCTGCGCCGGCGCCGGTGCGGGTCGCGCGGCCAGCGCGCCCACGAGCGCGAGGGACGCGAGTCGGAAGCGGTGCATCTATCCTCCTAGCCACGGCGGGTGAAGGAAGCGGGGCGCACGCGGGCCGATGCGGGCGCAAAGTGGATAAAGTATTCCAAGGCGGTGGATAAAGTATATGATGTCCCAAGCATCGCAAGGGCTGGCTAGGGAAGAGGGAAGCGCTCGCGGACGCTCGCTGGGGGAAGCGCTCGCGGACGCTCGCTGAGGGAAGCGCTCGCTGACGCTCGCTGGGGGAAGCGGCGGCGACGCCGCCTGAGGGAGCCCTAGGACTTCAAGGGTCCTGGGTGGAGAGGCCGGGGCGCGCAGGCACGCGCGCGGTGCTCACGTCGCGCACACCACTGATGCTGTTCTTCTCCCTCAGGCGGCGCCGCCGCCGCTTCCCCCAGCGCAGCGCTTCCCCCAGCGAGCGTCAGCGAGCGCTTGCCTCTTCCCCCAAGGCATTCAAACGGGAGCTACTCGCCGCGCGACACGCGCGCCGGACGCATCTCGACCCGCGACACCAGCGCGCGATCGGGTTGGCTCACCACGTACCACACACCCTCGGCGACATCACCCGCCGCCAACTTCCACGACGCACCGCCGGCCGTGTGCCCGCCGAAATCCGTGTCCACCGAGCCGGGCATGATCACCGTCACGCGCACGCCGGCGTCCCGCACCTCGAGCATTAGCGACTCGCTGAATCCGATCACCGCGTGCTTCGTCGCCGAGTAGCACGCACCGCCCACGAATGCGTTGCGGCCGGCGAGAGATCCCAAGTTCACGATGTAGCCGCGCTGCCGCGCAATCATCTTCGGCAAGAGCGCGCGCGTCACGTAGAACATGCCGTCGAGATTCACCGACACCTGCTGCCGCCATTCGTTTACGTTCATCTCGGCGATCGGTTTGATGATCCCCAACCCCGCGTTGTTCACCAGCACATCCACGTCGAGCGAGCCGAGCGCGCTGGCGACCGCGGCGTGGTCGGACACGTCGAGCACGATCGTACGACACCGACCGCCGCGATTCTCGATCGAGCGCGCGACGTCATCGAGCGATTTTGCCGATCGCGCGACGGCAATGATGTCGTAGCGTTCCGCCAACCGCTCGGCCACGGCGCGGCCAATGCCGCGCGACGCGCCGGTGACGAGCGCGGTGCTCACGTGGCCGACACCAGCGCTTCCGTGGCGCGCACGAGCGGCGCGAACGAGAGCGGGCGCGACGCGACGCGCTGCGCCAGCTCATCGGCCAGCTCGCGCTGTCCCTCGCCGAAGAGCTCCGACGTGATCCACGGCCCCGTGCGCGGATTGCGATACCAATCGGCGTTGAATCGCTCGCGCAGCGTTTCGGTGAACAGCGCCTGCAACTGCCACGCGCGCAGGTAGCGGGCCGAGTAGAAGCGGGGATCGACGTCGACGAACGCGTCGGCGGTGTCGTACTGGAACGTGGTCCCTCTGCCTAACGTCTCGACGTAGAGGTCGGGCAGCGCGTCCCAGGGTACCTCGCCGCCATAGAGCGCCACTTCGTACAGGAACTTCGAGCAGTAGCGGCGCAGGAACTGGAGCTCCTCGAATCCGGCCGCGCGCAGGAACGCGGCGACGTCGGCCTTACCGAGCTCCGTGTAGCGGCGGAGCCAGGCCGGATCGTGCAGCAGGTGGTCGCACAACATGGCATACGACTCGGTGACCGAGTTATCGCCTAACCAACGGAACTCGAACGGATAGTCGGGCCGCGTGTGCCCGAAGTGCAGCGCGTGCCCCAGCTCGTGGAGGAAGGTGCGATAGTCGGACTGCCCGCCGTGCGGACGCAGCACCAGGTAGACCTCGGCCGGCACGCGGACCGGGCAGCAGAATGCGCGCGCGCGCTTCCCTTCCCGCTCGCCCGCGTCGACGATGATGCGGCCGCCGGCACTCGCGTCCACGCCCATCTCGGCCATCTGGCGTTTGACGACGGTCTCGAGCTCCGCGGCCGGAAACGCAGCGTCGAATTCACGCGCGCGGAGGAGCGCCAGGGCATCGGCGCGCGTCGCCTCGCGCGGCTCGATGCCGAGTTTGTCGCGCACCGCTTCGCGGAAGATGTCGTCCCACATCGCTTGCGTGTCGCGCAGGAATCCTTCGCACTGCGACGCGAGCACGGCCAGGTCGATGCCGCTCACTTCGGCGAAGGTGGCGTTGTAGGTGGGGCCTATGCCTAACGATTCGACCAGGTCGCGCTCGCGCTGGAAGCGCTGGAGGCGCAGCGGTGCCAGCTCGGCTTTCACGAGGCCCGCGCGGGCTTTCTCGAGCGCCATGCGGTCGCGGCGGTCGGCCATGTTGGCCAGGTCGATCGCGATACGCTGGTACGGGACGCGCGTCCCATCGTCCAACTTCGCGACCGCGCTCCCTTCCCACGCGATTTCGCGTTCGTCCGATTCGGCGAGCGCGCGCGACACGCGCGTCTCGGCGACCCAGTCGAGCATGAGACGCGCCGAGCGGCGGTCATCGGTACCGGGCGCGGTGCCGCGAAACGTCTCGCGCGTGAGATCGAGCGCATCTTCGCTCGAGAGCGAGGCGTGGCGCGTGTAGATCTCCTGGAAGTGCGCTTCCGACTGCAGTCCGGCCTGCGCGCGATAGTATTCGCGCGAGAGGGACTGCATGAAAGATTCTCCTTCGCGGCGCAGGCCGTCCAGCGTCGGCGTGCTCATCGCGCCAGCCGCTCCTCGAGCACGGCGCGCAGATTGTCGGCGTTGACGCGATCCTGCACGAGCGTATCGCGATCGCGCACGGTGACGGTGTTGTCGGTCATCGATTGGCCATCCACGGTGATACAGAAGGGCGTGCCGACTTCGTCCTGGCGGCGATACCGTCGGCCGATGGCGCCCGCTTCATCGTAGAACACCGGGAAGCGCGGCCGGAGATCGGCGGCGATGCGCGCCGCCATCTCGGGCATGCCATCCTTCTTGACTAACGGAAAGATGCCGGCTTTGACCGGCGCCAGCGACGGGTGCAGCGCGAGCACGGTGCGTCCTTCGGACTCGCCGGCCACGGTTTCCTCGCGATAGCCGTTGACGAGCACGGCCAGCGTGGTGCGATCGGCGCCGACGGACGTCTCCACCACGTAGGGGACGTAGCGGCGATTGTTGGGCTGATCCACGTACTCGAGCTTCTTGCCGGAGTACTCGGAATGGCGGGTCAAGTCGAAGTCGCCGCGGTTGTGGACGCCCTCGATTTCCTGGAAGCCCAGGGTGCCGCCGAAGTCGAACTGGACGTCGAACGCGGCACGCGCGTAGTGCGCGAGCTCTTCCGTGGTGTGCTGGTGGAACTGCAAGCGCGCCGGGTCCAGGCCTAACGATTGGTGCCACTGCATGCGCTGGCCCTTCCAGTACTCGAACCACGTCATGTCCGTGCCCGGTTCGACGAAGAACTGCATTTCCATCTGCTCGAATTCGCGCGTCCGGAAAATGAAGTTGCCGGGCGTGATCTCGTTGCGGAACGCTTTCCCGATCTGCGCGATGCCGAACGGGATCTTCTGGCGCGTCGACTGTTGGACGTTGACGAAGTTGACGTAGATGCCCTGAGCCGTTTCGGGTCGCAGATAGACGACGGACGCCGTGTCTTCGACGGGGCCCATGTACGTCTTGAACATCAAGTTGAACAGGCGCGGCGCGTTCAAGGTGCCTTTCATGCCGCAGGCCGGGCACTGCGCGTCGGGCGTGCCGGGTTCGCCTTTGATACGCGGGTCGTCGGCGCGGAAGCGCTTCTTGCAATTGCGGCAATCCACGAGCGGGTCGACGAATCCGGCGACGTGGCCCGAGGCTTCCCACACGCGCGGGTGCATGAGGATCGCGGCATCCAGGCCCTCGATGTCGTCGCGGGCGCGGACCATGGCGTGCCACCAGCGGTCCTTGATGTTTTTCTTGAGCTCCACGCCTAACGGGCCGTAGTCCCACACGGACCCGGTGCCGCCGTAGATTTCGGAGGACTGGAAGATGAAGCCGCGCCGCTTGCACAGCGACACGAGGCGCTCCATGACGTCGGGATGCGTTGCGTTAGGCATGATGGAGGGTGCGGGAATCCGGCGCGCTCAGGCGGACCGCCGGGGCCGGCCCGGCGCATCCGCGGCGAGGCGCCGGGCGATCAGGTCGCCGTGAAAGCGGCCGTTCTCGATGAACGTCTTGTTGGCGTCGTTGCCCGAGGCGATGACGCCGGCGATGAACACGCCCGGGACGGCGGTTTCCATGGTGGCCGGGTCGTGCGCCGGGATGCCGGTACGCGGGTCGATCGGCACCTCGAGCTGCACCAGCACCTCGGCGTTCGGCTGATAGCCCACCATGAGAAACACGTGATCGGCGCGCACGCGGTCCACTCCGTTAGGCGTGTCGAGCTCCACGTGTTCGGGCGTGATGGCGCGCACGCGTGAGCCGAAGCGCGCGCCGATGCTGCCCTCCTTGATCCGGTTGGTGATGTCGGGCAGCACCCAGGGCTTGATGTTGGGGTCGAGCTGCGGTCCGAAGTGCACCACCGTCACCCGCGCGCCGGAACGATAGAGATCGAGCGCTGCTTCGACCGCCGAGTTGCCGCCGCCCACCACCACGACATCCTGGCGGAATGCCCAGTGGCCCTCGGTGAATTGATGCGTGACGTGCGGCAGGTCTTCGCCCGGCACGTGCAGTCGGTTCGGATGGCCGAAGTATCCTGTGGCGACGACCACCGCGCGCGCGCGCGTCTCGCGCAGCGCGCCGTGGCGCGTCCTCGACTCGACGACAAAGACGCCGTCGCACCGCGTCACGCGCTCGACGTTCTCGTACTGGCGCACGTCGAGGTCGAACATCGTCGTTACGGCGCGATAGTACGCGAGCGCGTCGCGACGCGTCGGCTTTTCGGTGGCGACGATGAAGGGCACGTCGCCGATCGAGAGTCGATCGGGCGTGGAGAAGAACGTGATGTAGGTCGGGTAGCTCGCGACGCCGCTCACGATGCACGAGCGGTCGATGACGACCGCGCGCAAGCCGGCGCGCTTGAACGCGATCGCCGCCGCGAGCCCGCAGGGCCCGGCGCCGATGATGACCGCATCGAGCTCCACCGCCACGTCCGCGCCCACGGTCACTCGATGCCGATGATCTGGTCGCGGCGCGTCCCCACGCTCACGTACGCGATCGGCGTGTCCGCGAGCTCGCGGATGCGATCGAGGTACCGGCGCGCCGGCACCGGCAGATCCTCGACGCGGCGCGCGCCGGCCGTGCTGCTCTGCCAGCCCTCGAACCACTCGTAGCGGGGCCGCACGCTGTCCAGCAGCACGAGGTCGCCGGGGAATTCCTCGTACACCTCGCCGTCCGACTCGTAGGCGGTGCAGAGGCCGATGCGATCGAGGGTGTCGAGGACGTCGAGCTTGGTGACCGCGAGTCCCGTTAGGCCGTTGACCCGCGCGGCGTAGCGCACGACCACGGCGTCGAACCAGCCGCAGCGGCGCGGGCGGCCGGTGGTGGCGCCGAACTCGTTGCCTAACTTTCGCACCGCCGCCGCCAGCCCCTCGTCGAGCTCCGTGGGCAGCGGCCCGTTGCCGACGCGCGTGGTATAGGCCTTGACCACGCCTAACACGGCGTCGATGGACGTCGGCGCCAGGCCCGCGCCCGTGGCGGCGCCGCCCGACGTGGTGCTGCTCGACGTCACGTACGGATACGTGCCGTGGTCGACGTCGAGCAGCGAGCCCTGCGCGCCCTCCAGCAGCACCGCCGCCCCGGCCAGCCGCGCACGGTGCACGGCCAGGCCCACGTCTTCCGAGAGCACGAGCAGACGCGGCGCCAGCCGCTCGAGCATCGCCACCGTTTCCTCCGCGTTGGCGCGCTTGTCGGAGCCGGAGGCGGCCAACTGCGCGTTCGCGTGTGCGATGCCGGCCGAGACCAAACCGCGCAACCGATCGATGTGACGCAGGTCCTGCACGCGAATGCCGCGGCGCGCCACCTTGTCTTCGTAGGCGGGACCAATGCCGCGGCCGGTGGTGCCGATCGCGCGGCTCGCGGCGCTTTCACAGTCGATCAGCTTGTGATACGGAAGCACCAGATGAGCCCGGTCGCTGACGTACAGGCGACCTTCCACGTCGACGCCGTCGCGCACCAGCTCGTCGATTTCGGTGAACAGCGTGTCGGGATCGAGCACGACGCCGTTGCCGATCGCGCAGCGGACGCCGGGGTGCAGGATGCCGCTCGGGATCTGGTGCAGCACGAACTGGCGTCCACCAATCGTCACCGTGTGACCGGCATTGGCGCCGCCCTGGTACCGCACCACCCAATCCGCACGCTCGGCGATCACGTCTACGAGCTTGCCTTTTCCTTCGTCACCCCACTGGGCGCCAACGACACACAACGTTCGAACTTCAGAGTCGAACATGACCTAGGGCTCAAAGACAGCGAGTCAAAATTCTGGTAGCGAGCTCGGCAGTTGGGCGAGCGCGCTATGGCGATGTGGCCGCGGACAGCGACACGCGGGGCACTCTGCAAAGTTCCCCTCGTCGGGCGTCCACGTCAACTCGTGCCGTCGCGTGGTGACCACAACGTGCATGTACCTGGCCTGTACGTTCATGGGGACACGGATAAAAGCGGATAACGGATAAAGGCGGATAGATGCACGGATGACACGGATCGCTCGGCTGCGGACGCCGGCTTGCACCGCGCTGGTCCTTTTCGTTTTTCTTCGTTCTTTTCTCAAAAGAAATAGCGGTTCTCACCACTCAAGACGTGCTGAGCGCCGAGCAGCCGAGCGATCCGTGTCATCCGTGCAGCTATCCGCTTTTATCCGTGTCCTCATGAGCGTAGAAGCCGGCCACCAGAATGTGACCACCACCACACGTTTTGTGACCGAAGTGCACTTTAGGGACACGAGACTCGCGCCAAAATACGAGGGTGAGAGCGGACAAGGCCGGGCCAGTGCAGCCGGGTTACGTGCGCGGGAACGAACGGCCTAACGCAGAACGATCGCCAGGACGACCCACGCGAGCACGGCGCAGCCGACGCCGATTTTCATCGCCGCGGCGGCGACGCGTCCGAGGAGCGCGCCGGTCGCCACGCGCGCGGCCGGCGCCAGTTGGGCGCGCAGGGTGAGCTCGGCAACAAACGCGCCGACGAACGCGCCGGCAAACGCGCCGATGAGCGACCCGACGACGGGTACGGGCACGCCGGCGAACGCGCCGACTATGGAGCCGATGATCGCGCCCCAGCCCGCGCGGCGCGATCCGCCGTAGCGGCGCGCGAATTTGCCGGCGAGCGCGATCTCGATGACTTCGGCCACGCCGGCGACGATCGTGATGATGACGCCGAGCTTGAGGCTCACCACGTGCGCGGGGACGACGGCGGCGTCGAGCAGGACCGCGCCGGCCATCACCCACAGGCCCGGCAGCCCGAACGGCAGCATGATGAGGCCGGCCACCAGCACGAGAATCAGCAGCGCGATTTGCACGTCAGGTCTCCACGGTGTGGGCGGTGGTGACGACCTGGGCGAGCCAGCGCGCCACGGCCTCGGCGCCGTCGCCCCGCAGGCGGCCGAGGTTGTCGTTAGGCGTGTGGATGCGGGCGACGGTGCGCCAGGTACCCTTGCTCACGGTGACCGCGCGCCATCCGGCGTCGGTGAGCGCCACGGCGTCCGTCAAGATGCCGGGCACGAGCCGGGAGATGCGCATCGGTTGCAGGCCGCCGGCCGCGGCCAGTTGGGCGAGCAGCGGCGCGGGGCGTCGGCCGGTGTACGTGACGGTCAGGGGGCCCGTGTCATCGACGCCGTCGACGTTGATGGCGGCGGCGGGCGTGCGGCTCCGGCCTCTCACCCATGCCCGCGCGCCGGCCAGGCCCAGCTCTTCGGCGCTGGTGAGCAATATGCCTAACGGAACACCGGGCGCGGCAAGCTCGGCCGCGCGGAGGACCGCCGACGCGCCGGAGGCGTTGTCCAGCGCGCCCGGGGACCGTGCGCCGACGATGCTCGCCGCCACCGGCAGGCCGGCGACGATGGCGGCGCCCGCCAGCCACGGCCAGGGCGCGGGCGCTGCGCCTAACGCAACTTGGAGCGCGGCCGCGACGAGGGCGGCGAGCCATACCGCGAGTAGCGCGGTGACGCCGGCGGCGCGTAGCAGAATCGGCACGGGCTGGCTCTTCGAGTCGAGGTGGGCCGCCAGCCACAGGTGGGGCGACGCGCCGGGTCCGCGCGTGGCGACGAGATTGATACCGTCCTGCCGACCCCACGGGAGCCACGTGACGGCCACGCGGGCGAGCCACGCGCCGCCGGCGGCCGCGCCGGCGCCGACCGCGGCGAGCACGATCGCCGCCGCGCCGGGGCGTCCGTTCCACGCCAGGCGCGCGGCGATGCACACCGCGGCGACGCCCACCACGCCTAACGCAGGAGTGGCCCACCGTCCGGGGAGCGCCGAGTAGGCGAACGGCTCGGCGGCCACGGCGAAGCCGCACGCGGCGAGCGACGCCCGGCACCAGTCGCGCGCCTCGCGCTCCGCCGGCGACCCGGCGGGACGCGGACGGGCCGCGAGCCGCTCCAGGTGCTCGCGGGCGCTGGGCATCGGCTTCCCGTTAGGCGGCTCGCGCCGCCCCGGCCGCCTCGAGGAGCGCGGCGATGCGCTGGATCTGCGCCGGGCGCGCCGGGATGAGCGGCGGCCGCGGCGCGCCACCCGTTAGGCCGCCGCCCGCCTGGTCCATCGCCGCTTTCACGCCCGGCACGCCCATGCCGCCGACGATCTCGTTGGACAGCGGCGTGAGCCGCTGCTGCAGCGCCGTCGCCCGCGCGCGGTCGCCGGCCGCGAACGCGCGCCACACCGCCACCGACAGCTCGCCCGCCAGCAGCGACACGGCGAGAATCCCGCCGTCCGCGCCTAACTCGAGCGCCGACAGGAACGTGCCGCCGTTGCCGGTGAGCACCGCGAAGGCGTCGCCGCGCGCCGCCAGATAACCCCGCAGCAGATCCAGATCGCCCGAGCTGTCCTTGATCCCCACGATGTTCTGGTGCGCGGCCAGCTCGCGCACGAGCGACGGATCGAGCGCAAAGTGCATGTACTTCGGGATGTTGTAGAGCAGCACCGGCGCCGGGCTCGCGTCGGCGACGGCGCGATAATGAATGCCTAACGCCTCGGGCGTCATCGCGTTGCCGTAGTAGTGCGGCGCCACCACGAGCACCGCGTCGGCGCCGCGCTCCGCCGCCCGTTTGGCGCGCGCGATGGTCTGGCGCGTCGACTCGCCGCCCACCCCGGCCAGCAGCCAGCGGTCGGGCGCCACCAGCGGCCGCGCCCATTCGACTAACGTGTCGCGCTCGCCCTCGTCCAAGAGCGCGGCTTCACCCGTGGAACCGCAGAGCAGCACGCCCGAAGCGCCGCGATCGAAATGCGCGTGCAGGTTGCCGCGAAAGGCCTCCGCCGCGACGTCGCCGGTGGCGGCATCGAACGGCGTGACGACGGGCGCGATGACGCCCGAAAAAGTTTTCCGCTGCGCTCTAGTCATTGTGCCAAATCAGTAGCCGAGGGCCCGGTCCACCACGTTGCGCATGGGTTGGCCACTGGCGAACCGGTGCCAGTTGTCGATCAGGAGGTCCAGCTCGCGACGCCAGAAGCCGTGCGGCGAGACTGCCGAAACATGCGGGGTCATGACGACCGACGACAGTCCCCACAGCGGGCTCGCGGCCTCGAGCGGCTCGTGCGCGAACACGTCGAGCACGGCGCCGCGCAACCGGCCGGACGCAATGCGCTCGGCGAGCGCGGTCTCGTCCACCAGCGATCCGCGCGCCACGTTGGCGACGATCGCGTGGCGCGGCAGGCGATCGAGCAGCGCGCCGGTTACCAGGCCGCGCGTGTCATCGGTGGCCGGCGCCGACACCACCAGGACGTCGGTTTCGCCCAACGCACCGGCCCACGCGCCGGGCCCCATCACGGCGGCGAATCCGTTAGGCACGCCGCGATCGGGGTGTCGCCGGACGCCGCGGCATTGCGCGCCCAACGCCGTGAACCGCCGCGCGATCGCGCTGCCGATGCCGCCGGCGCCGATCACCAGCACGCGGCAATCGCCCACCTCGCGAACCACCGTCGCGCGTCCGACGAACGCCTGACGATCCCAGGCTCGCGCGCGCTGACGCTCGCGCGCCACATCCAAGCCGCGCAAGAGGAACAGCACGCCGGCCAACACGTGCTCGGCGATGGGCGTCGCGTGCACGCCGGCCGAGTTGGTCAGCACGACATCGCTCGCGCGCAACTCGGGGAACAAGAGCGCGCCCACCCCCGCGGCCGCCGAGTGGATCCACCGCAGACGGGGACCCTGCGCGAACAACGCGGGCGACATCCCGAAGCCCGCATACACCTCGGCGTCCGCGATCGCGGCGCGCGCTTCGTCGCTGGGCGGCGCGCCGCCGTCGCCATCCGAGGTGGTGGGCGCTTCGATGATCACGGCTTCCCAACCCGCCGGCGCCGCGCGCCGCAACTCGGTCATGCCCTCGGGCGGCAGCGCCCACGCGGGCGCCCGCGCATTGAGATCGGCAACCAGACGGCGGGCCACGTTAGTCGACGTAGATGCTCACGACGTCCGAGCGGCGGCGCAGCGCGTCGACCAACACGTCGAATCGCTTGGAGGGGCCGACGAGCGTGAGCTCGAAGGTGCGATCGCCGACGTGGTCGTACGTGCGCCGCGACCGCACGTGGATGCCGCTCGACCGGAAGACTTCCTCGAACGAATCGAAGCCGATGTTAGGCGTGACGCGCAGCGTGGCCGTCACCGTGCGGCGGACGGTGACCAGCTTGCGCTCGATGGGGCGGAGTCCGACCAGGACCAGACACACGAGCACCGTGGTGCCGACCGCGTCGGCATAGGCGCCTGCTCCGGTAGCCATGCCGATGGCCGCCACCACCCAGATCGTTGCCGCAGTCGTGAGGCCGATGACGGTGCCCCGTCCGTGCAGGATCGCGCCGGCGCCCAGGAAGCCGATGCCGGTGACGATCTGCGCTCCAATACGCGTGACGTCGCCGTACGGTTGGCCCGCCGGCGTGAGCGACACCTGGCCGATCGTGATCGAGAGGTGCGTGAACAGCGCCGCGCCGACGCAAATGAGGATGGTGGTGCGAAGGCCGGCCGGCTTGCCCGACATCTCGCGTTCCAGGCCCACCGCGCCGCCTAACGCAACCGCCAGCACCAGCTTCACGAAGAGCTCGAGCCGTACCGGATCCGCGATGGAGTCGATCATGGCCTCAGACGTTCGAGAGCGGAGCTACACGAGCCCCATGGTGCGTTTCACCGCCAACATCGTCTCGCGCGCCATGGCGCGGCAGTGCTCGGCGCCCTGCGCCAGAATCTCGGCGATGCGCGCCGGATGCGCCGCGTAGTCGCGCGCCCGCTCGGCGATCGGGCCTAACTCGCGAACCATGGAGTCGAGCAGCACCTTCTTGCAGTCGATGCAGCCCCAGCCGGCGCTACGGCACTGCACGGCCACGTGGTCGACCGTGGCCTGGTCGCTGAATCCCTTGTGCAGATGATAGATGTTGCACACCTCCGGCGTACCCGGATCGGTGCGCCGAACGCGCGCCGGATCGGTGACCGCGGGTCGCAGCTTCTCCCAGATCGCCTCGGGCGACTCGAGCAGCCCCACCGTGTTGCCTAACGATTTGGACATCTTACCCTGCCCGTCCAACCCCATGATGCGCCGCGCCGGCGTGAGCAGGGGCTTGGGCTCGGGAAAGAACGTCACGCCGAATTTCGCGTTCCACCGTCGCGCGATTTCGCGCGTCAGCTCGAGATGCTGCACCTGGTCTTCCCCAACCGGCACGAGATCGGCGCGATACAGCAGGATGTCGGCAGCCTGGAGCACCGGATAATTGAGCAGGCCGGCGAGCACGCTCTCCTGTCGCGATGCCTTGTCCTTGAATTGCGTTTGGCGCTCGAGCTCTCCGAGCGGCGTCACCGTGTTCAGGATCCACGCGAGCTCGGTGTGCTCGGGGACCATCGACTGGACGAACAACGTACATTTGTCCGGGTCGAGTCCCGCCGCGAGCAGCGACACGGCCATGTCGAACGTGCGCTGCCGCAGGTCGGCGGGCTCGTAGTGGCCAGTGATGGCGTGGTAGTCGACGATACAGAACACACACTCGTAGCGGTCCTGCAACTGCACCCAATTCTTCACCGCGCCGAGGTAGTTCCCGATGTGCAGCTCTCCCGATGGCTGTATTCCGCTGAAGATCCTGGACATTCAAGCAAAGTATGAACGCTCCAAAACTGGTGCAAGCAGACATCGCCGTTCGCGCCCGTGAATTGCTCGGCGCGATGCATCGCGCGGCGGACGCAGCCGCGCAATACATCGCCGAACGGAGCCTGCACCGCGACACGCTCGAGTGGCGGTCCAAGGCACATCAGGACTACGTGAGCGACGTCGACACGGGCGCAGAGCGCATCGTGCGCGAGACACTGCTCGCGGTGGCGCCGGACGCGCACATCCTTGGCGAAGAGCTGTCGCCGGATGCGACGGTCGACGCCCGCGCATTGTTCGTCGTCGATCCGCTCGACGGAACCACGAACTTCCT
>DATNAM010000087.1:0-17606 GCA_035572595.1 Gemmatimonadaceae bacterium | reverse complement strand
CCCGTCGGCGTGTTGGACATGCTCGCGGTGTGGTTCGAGCTCAAGTTCGGCCAGAAGCCGCTGTTGTTGTTCGGCATGGTCGGCGCGGGCCTGTTCGTGATCGGCGTGCTGGCCGGCGTCGTCGCGCTCGCGATGCTGGCGCTGCGCGACGTGGGCGTCCGCGCCGTGTGGACGATCATTCAAACCTGTCTCATCCTCGGCTCCATCTTCTTCGCCGCCGGTTTGTTAGGCGAACAGATCGCGGGCCAACGCGCCGAGCTGCGCGAACTGCGCCGGCGCGTGGAGGAAGCGCGCGCCCGACGCGACGACACTGTGGAACGAGGTTAGGCGCGTGCGGGTGCTCTTCCTCGCCCATTCGTTCCCGCGCAACGCGGACGATGCGGCGGGCTCCTTTCTCCTGCGTCTCGCACAAGCCCTCGAGGCCGAGGGCATCACCGTGCACGTGGTCGCGCCGGCGGCGCAGGGCGTCGCCGAGGCGGAACAATTCGACGGCGTGGGCGTCGAGCGGTTCCGCTATGCGCCGCGCCGCTTCGAGCGCCTCGCGTACACCGGCACCATGGCGCAGGATGTCCGCGACTCGTGGAGCGCGCGGCTCACCATGCTGAGCTTTCTGGGCTCGGAGTTCGTGAGCGCCGTGCGATCGGGCCGGCGCTTTCAGCCCGACCTGGTGCATGCGCACTGGTGGTTCCCGGGCGGCCTCGTGGGGACGTGGGTCGCGTCGATGGCCGGCGTGCCGCTCATTACCACGCTGCACGGCAGCGACGTGCGCCTCGCGCGCACCGTAGTCGGCGCGCGCCCCGTGTTCCGCCACGTGCTCCGGCATTCGGCGGCGGTGACCGCCGTGTCCAACTGGCTGGCGGGCGAAGCGGGCGCGGTATTGCCTAACGTGAAGCCGCTCGTGGCGCCGATGCCGGTGGACACCACGCTGTTCACCACCGGCGGCACGCGGTCACGGGATCGCATCCTGTTCGTCGGGCGCCTCAACGCGCAGAAGGGCGTGGCCACGCTCCTCGATGCGCTGCCCGCCGTCGGCGCGCCGTACGCCCTCGACATCGTCGGCGACGGCCCCGACCGCGCCGCGCTCGAGGAGCGCGCCCGCTCGTTAGGCGTGGCCGATCGCATCACGTGGCACGGCGCGCTGACGCAGAGCGCGCTGCCGCCGCTCTATCAACGCGCGGCCGTGCTCGTGGTGCCATCGATCGACGAAGGCTTGGGCTTGGTGGCCGTCGAAGGACAAATGTGCGGCACTCCCGTGATCGCCGCCAACTCCGGCGGCCTGGCCGACATCGTCCGCAACGGCCAGACGGGCGTTCTCGTCCCGCCGCTCGATGCGCCGGCGCTCGCGCGCGCGATCGACGAGCTGCTGCGCAATCCCGAGCACGCGCTCGAGCTTGGCGCCGCGGGCCGCATGCACGCGCTGGCGACGTTCGCGCCCGAGTCCGCCGCGCGGCGTTACGCCTTGCTCTATCGCCAGACACTTGAGCACGCCAAGAAACCGTAGGCTCACGTTCCTGGCCAAGATCGCGTTCGCCGTCGCGGTCGTCGTCGCAGTGGCGTACGCGCTGGTGCGCGAATGGCAGCCGGTCACCGCCGCGATGCAGGAAGCACGGCCGCGCTGGGGCATGCTCGCGCTGTCCGGCGCCATCGTGCTCGCGAACTACGCGCTGCTCGTCGAGGCCTGGCGTATCGTGCTCGCCGGATGGGAAGGGGAGCGACGCGGGCCCAACGCAGCGCCGGCACTCGGATTCTGGGAGAGCGCGCGCATCTGGAGCGTGTCCAACCTGGGCCGCTACATCCCGGGGAAAGTCTGGCAGATGGGCTCGATGGCCGTGATGGCGCAGGAGCGCGGCGTGTCCGGTATCACCGCGGCCGGCGCGGCGGTCGTCGTCACCCTCATCAATACCGTGGCCGGCTTCATCGTGCTCGCGCTCACCGGCGCCGGCGTTCTGCACGTGCCTCCGTTGGGCATCGCGGTGATCGCGCTCCTCGGACTCGGCCTGCTCCTGGCGCCGCAGTTGATCCCGTGGTTGGGCAATCTGGCCGCGCGTCTGCTCAAGCGGCCGATCGTGATCGGCCGAATTCCGCACGCCGCCATCTGGCTCGCGGCGCTCATCTCGGCGGCGTCCTGGGTTGTATACGGAGTGGCGTTTCGCGTGCTGGCGGTGGGTGCGCTCGGATCCGCGACTGGCGCGGTGGGCACCTACATCGCAGTTTTCACGGCTTCGTACCTGGCCGGGTTTCTGGCGCTCATCGCGCCGGGCGGGGTCGGCGTACGGGAAATAGTCATGTTCGCCGGGTTGCGGCAAGCCGGGTTCACCGGCGGCGAAGCGACGCTGCTCGTGGTCGCCTCGCGCGTGTGGCTCACGATCCTCGAGATCGTCCCCGCGGTTCTCTTTCTCGCGCACCGTTGGATGCGCCCGAGACGCTCCGATGGCCCCATCGAAGGCACGAGATAGTCGCGCCGCGCCCCGCGGCTCGACGTTAGGCACGCCGCGTTTCGCCGCCGCGTGGGCGGCGCTCGTCTATGTCGTCGCCACACTGATCCTCGCGTATCCGGCGCTCGTTGGGCAGTTCCTCGTCAACCCCACGAGCGACCAGTACATCGGCGGCTACGCATTTCGTGCGTTCGCAGCCGCCTCCTTGAGGGCCGGGCACGGATTCCCACTCTGGAACCCGTATCTGTTCGGCGGCATGCCGTACGTCGCCGCGATGAGCGGCGACATTTTCTACCCGACATTCCTGTTGCGCTTGGTGATGCCGGTCGATGTCGCGATGACGTGGGGCTTTATCATCCACATCGTGCTCGCCGGCTTCTTCACGTACATGCTGTTGCGTCTCTGCCGGTTTTCGTTCCTCGGCTCGCTCGCCGGCGGCTTGGCGTACATGATGGGCGGTCCGATCTCATCGTACGTGTCGCCGGGGCACGACGGGAAATTGTTCGTTAGTGCGCTCCTCCCACTCGTTTTGTGGCTGCTCGTTCGCGGCATTCGCGACGGTCGCAACTGGGTGTGGGGCGTGCTCGCGATCGTGGTCGGACTCGCATGTCTCAGTCCGCACCCGCAGCTGTTCCAGTACATGCTCCTTGTGAGCGGCGCGTTCGCACTGTGGGTCGCCTTCGGCAGCACGGACGACGTACAGCTCGAGCGCCCCGTCGCCCTCAAGCGACTCGGCGCCGCATTCGTTGCGGTGTGTCTTGGCACACTGATGGGTGCGATTCAGTACACGTCGGTCTTTCAATACGTGCCGTGGTCGCCGCGGGCCGGTGGCCTGAGCGGGTGGGAGCACGCGACCTCGTATTCGTTCCCGCCCGAGGAGTTGATCAATACCTACATTCCACAGTTCACCGGGATGTTCGGGCATTACTGGGGGCGGAACGGCATCCACCTGCACAGCGAGTATCTGGGTGCGGTGGTGCTCATGCTCGCGCTACTCGGCGTCGCGCAGGCCTGGCGGAAAGAACACCGCGCGTTCGCGCGCTTCTGGCTCGGCACGTTCATCGTCGCGCTGCTGTGGACGTTAGGCGGATTCACGCCGTTCTATCACATCGTCTACGCGCTCATCCCGGGAACGAAATACTTTCGGGCGCCGAGTACGATGGTGTTCGTGGTCGGCCTGAGCGTCGCGATATTCGCGGCGCTGGGCGTCGAGCGACTGGAGCGCGCCGAGGTGACGCGAGGGTATGCGATCGGTTGGCTCATCGCCGCAGCGGTAGTGCTCTTGTTAGGCGTGTCGGGCATGCTCACCAACATGGCGGCGGTGATCGCGCCGCCGGAGCATCAGGAGGGCGTCGCGCTCAACGCGCACTTCCTGTTGGTCGGTTCCGTTAGGACGGCGCTGTTCACGGCCGTTGCCGCCGCCGCGCTGCTCGCGCTCGTCACCGAGCGCGTGCGGAAGTCCTGGGCGGTGATTGCACTCGTCGTGCTCGTGGTGGCGGATCTGTGGAGCGTGGAGCATGAATACTGGATCTTCTCCGCACCGGCCTCGCAGATCTACGCCGACAACGCGACGCTCGACTACGTGAACAAGCAGCCCGTTCCGGGTCGGGTCCTGCAGCTTCCCGCACAGTCGCAGGATGCGCCGGTCGCACACGACGACGCATTCTTGATCGGCAATGCCCTTATGGTCCACGGCGTCCGGACCGTGATGGGTTATCACGGCAACGAGATCGGCCGCTACCAGAACCTCATCAACGCGCGCATCACCGATCCGCAGCTGTGGCGACTCTTGAACGTGAAGTACCTGCTCACGAATCTGTCGAACATTCCCGACTCCGGATTCACGCGCGTCGCAGGCCCAACGCCGGATGCCGCCGGCACCACCACGTACTTGTACACCGTCCCCGGCGACGATCCGCCGGCCTGGGTCGCACCGGTGATCGTGAAGGCACCCGACGACGCGGTGCTCGCCACCGTGCTCGATCCACGCTTCGATATCCGCCGTGCCGCGATCTTCGATACGTCGGCAGCGGTTGAGGGCGAGAAGATCAAGGCACTGCCTGAGCCGAGTCCCGTCGAGGCCACAGTGACACGCTACGACCCCGGACACATCGAGGTCAGCCTGGCGCAGCCGGCGCCGCACGGGTCCGCGCTCGTCGTATCCGAGAACTACTATCCGGGCTGGATCGCCACCGCCGACGGCAAGCCGGCCACGGTGGGCCGCGCGGACTACGTTCTCATCGGAGTCGCGCTGCCGGACGGCGCCAAGCACATCGAGCTGACCTTCACCAGCCCGGTATACGAGCGCGGCAAGGTGATCACCATCGTCTCGATTCTCCTGGCGCTCGTCCTCCTCGCCGCCGGGCTCTTCGTCGACAAGAAGCGGAATGCCTGAGCGAGCCATTGTGATCGTCCCGACGTACAACGAACGGGACAACATCACGAAACTCATTCCTGCCGTTCTCGAGAAAGACCCGCGCCTCGAGATCCTCGTGGTCGACGACGCATCGCCGGATTGCACGGGTCAGATCGTGGACTCGATTGCGGCCGAGAATCCGCGCGTGCACGTGCTGCATCGCTCGGGCAAGCTGGGATTGGGCACGGCGTATCTCGCCGGATTCCGTTGGGGTCTGGAGCAGGGGTATGACTACCTGTTCGAGATGGACGCCGACTTCTCGCACGACCCGAACCACCTCCCGCAATTTCTCGAAGCGATCAAGGAAGCTGACCTGGTGCTGGGCTCCCGCTACCGGAAGGGCAAGGTGACGGTGGTGAATTGGCCCATGAACCGCCTCATCCTAAGCTACTTCGCGAACTTCTACGCCAGAACCGTAACTGGCCTTCCGCTCGAAGATTCCACGGGCGGGTTCAAGTGCTTTCGCAGGTCCGTTCTCGAGGCAGTCGATCTGAGCGCGGTGCGCTCGAACGGCTACGCGTTCCAGATCGAGATGAGCTTTCGCGTGTGGAAGAAGGGATTCCGCATCGTCGAGATTCCCATCGTCTTTGTGGACAGGACCGAGGGCGAGAGCAAGATGTCGCGGAAGATCGTGCGTGAGGCGGTGTGGATGGTATGGCGGCTCAGGTGGCTCGCGCTCACGGGGCGCATCAAGAAGTGAGCGAACGCGAGTTCTTCAAGATGTCCGGCTCCGGGAACGACTTCGTGGTGTTCGACGCCCGGGCGGAGCCGGCTGGTCGACTGGCCACACCTCCGGTAATACGTGAAGTCTGCGCACGCGGCACTGGTGTGGGAGCGGACGGCATGGTGTTCATCGAGCCGTCGTCGGTAGCCGACGCGCAATTCCGCATGCGCTACTTCAATAGCGACGGATCCGTGGCTGAGATGTGCGGCAACGCCTCGTTGTGCGTGACCAGCCTGGCAGCCACGCTCGGGGCGGGGAGCGCGTCCGGCATGCGATTCGAGACCGACTCGGGGATCGCGTCCTCGCGCATGTCGGGCGGCATGCCTGAGGTGGATCTATGGCCGGTGACCGACGTGCGTCCAGCGGCCGGCATTGGCGCCGAGCCGGGCGAGAAGCGGATTGGCTATGCCGTCGTTGGCAACCCGCACGTGGTGATCCTGCGCGACGAGCTGGAGACGCTCGAGATCGTTCGCCGAGGGAGGGCGATCCGGCTGCACGAGTACGTGCGAGCAGGGGGCGGCGCCAACGCGAACTTCGTGGCGCGCCGAGCCGACGGTGGGTTCGACATCCGGACGTACGAGCGCGGCGTGGAAGACGAGACGCTGGCGTGTGGCACTGGGTCTGTCTCCACGGCGATTTTGCTTGCCGAGTGGGTGGAGGCCGGGTTGGAGACGACGCTCAGGACCAGGTCCGGGCGGGAAATTACGATCAAGCTGCGCCGAGAGGGGAGCGCCTGGCTGCCGACGCTGCGCGGCGAGGGCCGGATCGTATTCAAAGGCCAGCTGCCGGTTGACTGACGCGATACTGTCGCGGAAAGCATTTCGCGACAGTTGGGCGACAGTCAGGAGTCTCCATCGGCGTTAAGGCTCGTGCGAGGCCAGCAACACAGGTTCTCCGAAGTGGCAGCGGAGTGCGCCAGAGGCTGAGATAGCCAGCTGGCGACAGTTGCGAGGGAGAGGCTCCGGAGCCGCCCAAGGACCCGCCCAGAGTGGATTTCCACAGTTTCCCACGCTGTTAGTTTACATAACATATCTTATACGAACTAGACATTGGAACCAAAGAACAGGGCGGCTCGATCCTATCGGCCGCCCTGTCGCTCACCTGCTGACGCGTGAAGATGCCTGGGACGCGAGCCGACACACGATGGGTCAGCGATGCGTCCAGCTTCCCGTTAGGTCAGCCGGCCTTCACAGCCTTCGCTTGCAGCTCGCCCAACCGCACACGCGCTTCCGCCGCCGCCGGGCTCGTGGGATCTGCGGCCAGCTTCGACCAGATCTTTTCCGCCTCGGCCTTCTTACCACCCGCTGTCAGCGCGCGCGCTGCGTTGGCCAGGTACGAGTCGCGATCGCTCTTGCCGACGGCCATGTCCGCGGCCTTCTGATATGCGCCCGCCGCGTCATCGAACTTGTTCTGCTGCTCGTAGCCGGCGCCCATGAGATTGTACGCCGAAGCCTCGATGAACTTTGGCTTGGTCGCGATCAGCTTCTGCAGATTGTCGATGCCTTGCGCGTACTTGCCGGCGTCGTAATACGTCTGCGACAACAGCAGCTGGGCCTGTCGACCCGACTCCGTGGACCCGTAACGGTTCACAATTCGCTCGAGGTCACTCTGCGCAAGTGCTGAGTTCCCAGCACCTAACGCCTGCTCTGCCTGCACGAGCGCCGAGGAGGCGTTGCGAGCCTGCGCCTGTTGCGATTTCACATAGAGGAACGCCAAGCCAACTGCGACCACGATCACGCCGGCCGCGATCGAGAGCGACTTGCTGTGCAGCAACGCCCACTCCTTCAAGTCCTCTGCGCGTTCTTCCAAATCGGGTCGTGCTGCGGCACCGGTCTTGGTCATTCGATCTCTCGTGGCGCGAAAATGGGTTGGCGAGCGAAAATCGCTGTGACGACGGTCTGTCGACCAGTGCCCCTGGGGTGACTCGAACACCCGGCCAACGGTTTAGGAAACCGCTGCTCTATCCACCTGAGCTACAGGGGCACAGGACTTCAATTTAGCTAGACAAAGAATGCATTGCCGTTCAAAGATTTCAGCCGGCGCGAAAGCGTGAACATAGACTGCGGCGAAGGCAATCAAGATCCGCAGTCGCGACGCTTTGGCGAGGGGACGGTCGGGCACGCCTGACGGACTAATTCCATACGGCAGCAACATTCAAGGCAGCAATCCGCCTGCCTTGCTCACGCCCCGCGCGAGCCGCACCGTCCTGAACTTTCGGATCCAGCAAATTCCCGCCAACCGCCGCAAATGCCGCTTCCGTAGCGTCGTCCGGACGTACCGTTACGACCTGCGAGCCGCTACGCTCCAGCCGTTCCACGGCAGCGTCGAGCGACACAACGCACGTCGACGGAAATCCCGCCTTGAGCGTGAGAATCAGGACCCGCTCGAAGCCCATTGCCAGGTCCGCGTTGTCGGTGGAATAAACACCGCCATCCATGTAACGATGGCCCTCAATCGTGATCGCCGGTGACATCCCCGGAGCAGCGCCGCTGGCAGCGACGGCATCGCGCAGAGGAACGCCGCTGGATCGGTCGAATGCTCTCCGTTCCCCGGTCTCTGTATCAACGGCAACAGCCAGCACTCTTTGCACAGGCCACGCATCGACAAGGAGCCGAGAAGCAACTTCTTTCAATGTGTCGGCTTCGGATACAGTTGGCGCGTTCACGGCCAAGCTTCCCATCCGCTTCAAGAATCCGATGTCGCCCCCGTCTCCTTCCTTCGCACGAACGTAGTCCGCTTTGAGCTTCTTGAAGTCGACCTTGACGGCGACGCCCCCCACCGGCTGGGGCTGAAGCTGCCGTTCGAACAATTCTTCCAGTCCTTGTCCAGAAGTGATCTGCGCCGCCACGCGGGATCCGGCGGAGGTGCCGACAAAAAGATCTGCGTTCCGAATGTCGATGCCCTGATCAGCCAGACCCGCAATCACTCCCGTCGCCCATGAACTTGCCGCGGGGCCACCCGCTCCGAGAATCAGGGCGCGCCGGATCATGACTTCTTCGCCTTGATCGCCAGCGGATCGGCATGACGATGGATGAGCTTCCATTGTTTGCCTTCGCGACGGAAGATCTCCGTGACCCGCAGATTGACGCCGACGGCGTCCTTCGTTCCTCGCATGCGCACGCTCCCGGTCTGAAAGCCCACCCAGTATGCAAGGTCGCTGCCGGCTTCCATATTCGATTAATCTGCCTACCCCAGAACAACATAATCGCACAGGGAAATACACAGTGGATCTGCGGGGGCGGTTTAGGAAACCGCTGCTCTATCCACCTGAGCTACAGGGGCACAGCACCACAATCTAGCAGCGACGTGCGCGTCGTGCGCAGGTCTCTCTTCAGCGAAAAATGAGAAAGGTGTTATCTTCTCTCCGCGCCATCGCCAAAGGAAGTAGCATCTAAAGTGTCTGCCGTCATCGAGCAGCTCCGCGCGGTCATCAACGAGCGCTACGTGGTCGAGCGCGAGATCGGGCACGGTGGCATGGCCATCGTGTACCTGGCGCGCGACCTGAAGCTCAACCGGCCGGTGGCGATCAAGGTCCTCAACACCGACGTCTCGGTGGTGTTGGGCGCCGAGCGGTTCAAGCGAGAAATCCAGGTCACTACCCTGCTCAGCCACCCGAACGTCCTGCCGATTTACGACTCGGGACTGGCTGGAAACTCCCTGTACTACGTGATGCAGTACGTGGAAGGGGAATCGCTGCGCGCGCGTCTCGACCGCGAGCGGTGTCTGCCGATCGCCGACGCCATCCGCATTACCTGCGAGATCGCGTCCGCCCTCGAGCAGGCCCACGCGCACGGGATCATTCACCGCGACATCAAGCCGGAGAACATCCTCCTCGACGGCGACCAAGCGATGCTGTCCGACTTCGGCATCGCCCACGCGATGACCGATGCCGGCGAGCAGCGGCTCACGCAAACCGGGATGTCGTTAGGCACGCCGACCTACATGAGCCCCGAGCAGGCCACGGCCGAGCGCACGATCGACGGCCGGAGCGATGTCTACAGTCTGGCGTGCGTCACCTACGAGATGCTCGGCGGCCAGCCGCCGTTCACCGGACCCACCGCGCAGGCCATCATCGCGCGTCACACGCTCGAGAATGTCCCGTCGCTCACGATCATCCGGAACACCGTTCCGCCCGAGATCGAAGCAGTGCTGGTGAAGGCGCTCGCCAAGGTGCCGGCCGATCGCTACGCCAGCGCGGGAGAGTTTGCCGACGCGCTGCGGCATCCCGAGACGCAAGCCTATCTCGTGGCATCGCCGCCCAAACGGCACGGATCCCGCCGCTTGGCGCGCTGGCAGAAGGTTGCGTTAGGCGCAGGCACGGTGGCGGTCGTTGCCGCCGGCGGCTACGCCGCCTGGCGAAACCGGCCGGGCGTGGTGTCGTCCGCCGGGACGCTGGCTGGCCCGGAGCCGAGCCACATCGCGGTGTTGTATTTCTCCGATGAGAGCAAGAACCGGACACTCGGCTACCTCGCCACGGGCCTCACCGACGCGTTGATCGATCGCCTGTCAGCGATTCCGCAACTCCAGGTCTCGTCTCGCAATGCGTCGGCGCTGTTCGAGAGCGGGAACGTGCCCCTGGACAGCATTGCGCGCGCGCTCAACGTCGGCACGCTCGTGGACGGAAGTGTCGAGCAGCACGGCGACAAGATCAGTGTCACGGTGAAGCTGGACGACGCCAGCGGCAGCGACTTTCGACGGACGACGTTCGACGTGCCGATCGCGGCGCCGCTCGCGCTCGAGGACACGCTCGCGACTCGCGTCGCGATGTTCCTGCGCGAACGACTCGGCCAGGAAGTGAACCTGCGCGCGGAACGGGCTGGTACGGCCATACCCGCCGCGTGGACGATGCTGCAGCGGGCCAAGCTCCTGACCAAAGTGGGCGATAGTGCGCGGACCGCCAATGACACGGCGGACATGCTGCTCAACTTTGCGCGTGCGGATTCGATCCTGGCCAGCGCCCAGAATGTCGATCCCAAGTGGGCCGCGGTCCCGATCCTCCGCGGCAGCATCGCCTACCGCACGTCACGCTTCTACTCCGGCGATCAGCTGCGCGCCGGTGCATGGATCGACACGGGGCTCGCGCACGCCGCACGGGCCCTCGAGATCGCACCGCGCAACGCGGATGCCTTCGAGTTGCGGGGCAGTCTCCGCTACTGGCGCTGGCTCATGGCGACGGAGCCCGACCCGACGAAGGCACAGGCGTTGCTCGACGCGGCGCGAAAGGATCTCGAGACCGCCACGCAGATTTCGCCTAACGAGCCGGAAGCGTGGTCGATCCTCAGTCACCTGTACTATCAATACGACGACGTCGTGAGCGCGAAGCTCGCCGCCCGACGGGCGTACGATGAGGACGCGTACTTGAGCGACGCAGATCTGGTCGTGTGGCGCCTCTTCACGACCTCGTACGACCTCGAGCAATTCCCCGACGCGATTCACTGGTGCGACGTCGGAGCCGGCCGCTTCCCCGCCAATCCGCGCTTCGTGGAATGTAAGCTCTGGCTGATGGCGACGACCGCGGTCACGCCTAACGTAGCCAACGCGTGGGCCATGGCGGACTCGTTGGTCAAGCTCTCGGCGGCCCCCGACCGGCCCTACGAGCGCCTCAACGGAACGGCCATGGTCGCTGGTGCGATCGCGCGGGCGGGACTCAAGGACAGCGCCGCGCACATGCTCGATCGGCTGGATGACCGCGCCGACGTCGATCCGACCAAGGACGTCACGCAAACGATCGCCATGACTTGGGTGGTGCTGGGCAACACGGACAAGGCGATCAAGGCGCTCGCACTGTACCTCAGCGCGAACCCAGCGCGCGCTGTCGGATTCGATGACGAACACAGCTGGGAGTGGCGGAGCATTCACGACGATCCCCGCTTTCAAGCGCTGGTGGTGAAGCCCAAGAAGTAGGACGGTTAGGCAATGACTGCCGACGCCGGATGCCCTCGTACCAGGTACACGCCCATGCGACGCCGACATTCCTCGATTCTGCTCTGTTTCTCTGCCCTGTGCTGGCTGGCCGCGTGCTCCAAGGACGCGTCGCCACTGCCCAGCGAGCCCGCCGCACCCACCATCCCGCCGAGCGCCGAACGCATCATCCCACCGGGCTGCCAGACCATCACCGAACGGCAGATCTCGAACCTGTTTTCGACGCCAAAGGACCGCGCCATCGTCACCGTCGGATACGTGGCCGTGCTTCTCGACGTCGCCACCGGACACAAGACGGCGGCGATCAACGACATGTTCAAGCTGTGGGCCTTCACGCTCAAGACCTACTACGCAGGCAACCTCCAGGGCGGACAATCGACCGCCACCCAGAACGCGACGCTCGCGTTCGGACAGGCGCTCTACTGCGTCGTTGGGCTCGACGGCTCTGGCCTAACGCTCGCCAACACCACGCTCGATCCTGACAACGTCGTGCAGGTCGTGTTTCCCTCTTCTACCGACCAGACGGTGGTCACGGGGAGCCAGGAAGGCGGTGTGATGATTCCTGGAGGCACGCTGTCGCAGCCGGTGACCATCTCGGTGACCCTGATCGACGGCACCTTCACCTTCCCCGCCGGTCCGCTCAACACTAAGCTCGATCAGTACGGTCCGTTCTTCGAGTTCACGGTGGTCCCGGCGCAGACGTTCGCCAAGCCGGTGGTCGCGGCGGCCTGCATTGCGACGCCGAGTGGCGGAACTCCGCCGCCGAGTGTGGACATCGCACACAACGTTGGCACGGGCATCGAGATCCTTCCGACGATTCCGGTTTCCTTCCTGACGTGCAACGGGAGCGCGTTTGCCCCGACGCGCAGCGTGTTCCAGTTGGCGCAGGACAAGCACTATGGCAAGGCGTTGAAGCGGCTGGGATCGCTCGTCACGGACTTCTTCACGCCCACGGCGTTGTACGCATCGTCGGGCGGCCGAGGCGGCCTAACCAAGTCGTTCAGCCCGTTCGGGGGCGTGGATACGGCCGTCGTCGTGCAATTGCCGGCGAGCTTCCCGTCGCAGCCGCAGACGGCACCAGCGGGCTCCCCCGTCGCGTCGCCGCCTTCGGTGCTCGTGCAGACCACGACTGGCCATACGCCGCTCGGCGGCGCATCGGTCACGTTCGCGATCACGGCCGGCGGCGGCAGCTTTGGTCCCGCCTCGAGCTCGGCCGCGGTGACGTCGACCACGGTCACCACCGACAACACCACCGGCCTCGCCACCGTGCCTAACTGGACACTCGGCGTCGGGCCCGCGAATACCGCGACCGCCAACGCGAGCATCACGCTGCCCGGCAGCATCTCGGGATTGGCGACCGCCGGCGCCGGAATCAGTCTGTCCGGAAATCCGGTGACGTTCAGCGCGACGAGCACGGACCTGATTCCCTACCAGGGCACGGGTTACGTCTACCTGTCCGGTGTTGCCAATGTCGCCCAGGGCTTCGAGCAGCCGGGCTTTGCGGCCACTGCGCAAAACGGCTGGCAAACGGGAGCCGGGGCATTCGGAAGCGCGAACCTCGGTGCGTCGTGCCAGTCGCTCGTCGCGACCGTCGCGACTCCGTGGCCTAACGTCCCGCCGCCCACCGACATGCTGCTCCGGCACAGCTTCACGTTGCCGGCATGGTGGAGCGCTGGACTCACGTTTGGAATCGCGATCGATAACGACTTCCAGTTGTTCGTGGACGGCGTGAATGTGACTCCGACCACGTCTCCGGCCTTCGACCCGAACAGCGGGTTCGTCAAACACGAGGGCTGCGCGACGCAGGACAGCTTCCTCGTTCCGCTCACGGTCGCGGGCGGGTCACACGTGCTGGCGATTCGTGCACGCGATCGTGGCACGGCGGCGTACGTGGACGCCCGGCTCAGCGTCACGCATTGAGTTAGGCAAACCGGTCGGCAGGACAATTCGGCCCGGCGGTGGGTTCACCGCCGGGCCGAATCGTTCGTGGCACGCAGACGAGATCAGTACGCGAGGAGCGACTCGATGCGACGCGAGGCGAGCGCCTGGACGCCCGGCAGGAACGTGAGCGCCATGAGAAAGCTGCAGCCGACGACGCGCGCGCCGGTGCGTTCCACGAGCTCGCACGTGGCGCGCGCCGTCCCTCCGGTGGCCAACACGTCGTCCACGATCAGCGCACGATCGCCGGGACCCAGAGCGTCGCGGTGCATCTCGAGCGCGTCGGTGCCGTACTCGAGCGCGTACTGGACGCGCTCCACCGTGTGCGGCAGCTTCCCCGGCTTCCGCACCGGCACGAACGCCGCCCGCAGGTGCTGCGCGACCGGGGCGCCGAGTATGAAGCCGCGGCTCTCGATGCCAATGACGTGCGTGATGTGGTCAGCCGCGAACGGCGCCGCCATCGCCTCGGTGGTGTGATGGAAGAGGCCCGCGTCGAGTAACACCGGTGTGATGTCTTTGAAGACGATGCCCGGCGTGGGGAAATCCGGGATGTCGCGTATGCTCCGACGCAGCTCCGCCACGAGCGCGCTCGACCGGCCGGTATCCATCAGACGGCCCGGCTCACCGGCGGATCTCGAACGGACGCGCCAGTGCTTCGCCGTCGCCTAACGGATCGCGCGACACGCCGGCCACCGACGCGTGGCCCGGTCCGCGCTCCATGGCCGCCGCGAATTGCTCCACGCGGTCGTCCTCGCCGCTCACCGCGATCTCCACGCTGCCATCCTCACGGTTTCTGACCCATCCTGCCACACCCAAGCGCTGCGCCGTCTCGCGCGCGAACCATCGGAAGCCGACGCCCTGCACCGCACCGCGCACCACCAGGCGCAGTTGGAGCATTCACGCGCGCGGCGCGGCCGCGACGCGCAGCAAGGCGGCGAGCGTGAGCGCGAGGGCGCTCTCGTCGCTCTTGGCGAGCGCGACGTCCGCGGGCAACGGCACGTCGCCGGCGCGGACGCGCTGCGCGATCCGCTCGAGCGCCGTGGCTACGGCATCGGGCACGCCCGGTCGACCGCCCACCGACAGCGGCCACCCTTCGGCGCTCGCCGCCAGCTCGTGCGACCGGTCGGCCTCGCCGGTGGCCGGCACGCCCCGGGCCGGTGTCGGCGCGCGCAGACCGGAGTCGGGCCACGCCAACGCTGCGGCCAGCTCGTCGGGCGGCGGCGACGGCGGCGCGAAATTCCATCCATCGTTAGGCTGCGTCGGCCGATCATCGTCGGTGACGGCGCGGCTGGCGCGCGGCGTCGCCCACCGCGGCACCGTCTCGTTAGGCGCAGGCGCCGAGAACGCGTCGGCGAGCGCTTCCTCGGCGTCGTCGGCCGTCGACGGCTCGGGTGACGGCGCGGGCTCGGGCACGGGCGCCGGCGCGAACACCGACCGCACGACCGGCTCGGGCTCGGCCTCGGGCGCCGACGCCGCGAGGGGCGCAGGCTCGGGGGTCGGCTCAGCGTCAGATGCCGAATGCACCGGATCCGACGGCATGTCCTCGAGCCATGACGGCATCGGCATCGCCTCGTGCGACCGCTCGATGGCATCCAACATCGGTTGGGTGTCTTGGTCCATCGACGGCGGCGCGGCGGTCTCCGCCTCGTTCCGTTCGCCGACGGCCGGCGCCATGCCTAACGGACTGGCGTCGTCGACATCGCGCGGCGCCTCGTGCGCCTGCATCGGCTCGGTGGCCCAGAAGCTTTCGACCTCGAGGCGCGAGTCGCCGGTAGGCGGCTCGAACGTCACCTCGGTGCGCTCGATCTCGATCGAGCCGGCGGCGTCGGCGGAGGCCGGAGGCGCGCTACGCTCCAGCAGACGGGAAGCGTCGTCGAACAGCTGGAAATCCTGCACCGCTGCCTGGTCGCCGGTGGCGCGGAGCGCGATCGGTGCCTGCTCGAACTGCTCGATCACGAACGCATCGCCGCCCTGCGGCGGCGCCGGCTCTTGGGACGCGGGGTCGCGCGGCAGCTCTGCGTTAGGCAGGTCGGGCGGCGCATCGAACGTGGCGGAAGGCTCGGACGCGGGGGCGTCCGGCTCGAACGCGGCCGCCTCGGGCGCCGATGGCATCGACTCGAAAGCCGGGGCCGCCGCGGGCGTCTCCGAGGGCGCGGCTGCGATCTCGGTCGCCGGCGCCGGGATCAGCGGCGCCGAGAACGGCGTCGCGCGTCGGGGTGCGAGCGGGGCTGCGAGGGGGGTCGCGGGCGGCGTCGCGGGACGCTGCTTCTGCACCCCCGGCGGCGTGAACAACTGCGACGCACGACGCGGCGGCGGCGTGGCCGTTCCCGACTGCGCCGGCGTCGTTGGACGCGTGGTGCGCGGGGCAAAGAACGGCGGCAATGCCGCGCTGCGTCGCTGCTGTTTTTGCGTCTCGTCCGGCTGATCGGGCATCGACTCTCCCGAAAGGAGGGAAAATATAGCGCGCCAGTCGGTGCCGGCGTCAATGCATCGCAGGTGCGCGTCGCGTTCCAGGCGGCGATCGCGCGGTGAACTCATCAAGCTCGGCGCCTATGCCGGCCAGCCGTGCATCCCCACGAGCGGGACGAATCGCGCGGGCCCCATGTCACGCCGTTCGACCGTCTCCCCGCGTCTTGTGATGAGCATCAGGCGCTGCTCTTCCCGATCGCCTAAGGGAATCAGCAGCCGACCGCCCTCCGCAAGCTGTTCGACGAGCGGCGGCGGCTCGCTCGGCGCGCCCGCGGTCACGAGGATCGCATCGAACGGACTGTACTCGCGCCAGCCGAGTGTGCCGTCGCCGGTCAAGAGCGAGACGTTGCGCGCTCCCGAGTCGCGGATCGCGTCGCGCGCGCGCTCGAGGAGACCGCCCATGCGCTCGATCGAGAAGACCTGACTCGACAGGTGCGACAACAAAACAGTTTGGTATCCAGATCCGGTTCCGATTTCGAGCACGCGTTCGGATCCGGTGAGGCGCAGCGCCTCGAGATATCGCGCGTGCGTCGACGGCTGCGAAATGGTTTGGCCGTTGCCGATCGGGAGCGCGCTGTCTTCGTAGGCGCGGTGTCGCATGCCGGTGGGCACGAAGAGGTGGCGCGGCGTCTGGTCGAATGCGCGCAGCACGTTGAGGTCGCCGATGCCGCCGTCGTGGAGGGACTCGACGAGCCGGCGGCGGGCGCCGCTCAACTGGTTCAGGGCAGTTCCATCCACCACGAGGTTGCGTCCTCCAGCATGCGCGTGTGGGTCAGGTCGAGGGTGAGCGGCGTGACCGAGATGAAACCGTCGTTGACGGCGCGAAAATCGGAATCGTCGGCGCCGCTCCACTCGGCCGAGCCGCCGCCGATCCAGAAGATCTCGCGGCCGCGGGGGTCGTGCATGCGGACGAGGGAGTCGGAGTAGACGCGTCTGCCCAACCGTGTTAGGCGTACGCCCTTGATCTGGCCGGCCGCCAGCGGCGGCAGGTTGATGTTGAGGAGCGTGTCGCGCGGGATGTTCTCGAGGTGCAGCAGGTGGCCCAACAACTTGGACACGACGTCCACCTGATCGGCCAGCAGCGCCGGATCGGCCTTGAGCTCGCCGCCGGCGAACGACAGCGCCATGGCCGGGATGCCTAACGTCACCCCTTCCATGGCCGCGGCGACGGTGCCCGAGTAGAGCACGTCCTCGCCCATGTTGTGGCCGTGGTTGATGCCGCTGAGCACGAAGTCCGGGCGGTCGGGCATGAGCGCCTCCACGGCGAGCATCACGCAGTCGGTGGGCGTGCCGTCCACCTGCCAGCGCAGCTCGCCGCGTTTCACGGGGCGGATCGGGTGGTGGAGCGTGAGCGAATGGCTGGTGGCGCTCTGCTCGCGGTCCGGCGCGACGATCGTCACGTCGCCTAACGAAGCGGCGGCCTTGGCCAGGCACTCGAGGCCGAACGCGAGGATCCCGTCATCGTTGGTGCACAGCAGGCGCATTAGTGAAACGCTCCCGACCGGTGACGCCAGATCGCGCGCACCACGCGCGCCGTGTCGCGTACGGCGCGGAAATGGCTCGGTGCCCCGTACATCGTGGGCACCGGGACGGCGACAATGGTGAACCCCGAGCGCGCCGCGCGGATGAGAAACTCGGTCTCGAATTCGTAGCGGTCGCCCGGCGCGTGCACCGTCTCGAGCACGGCGCGCCGCATCGCGCG
>DATNAM010000086.1:0-3335 GCA_035572595.1 Gemmatimonadaceae bacterium | reverse complement strand
TAGGGCGGCGGGGATCCGGCATGGTGACGGGCCTGGGGACTCAGGTCGCGGGAGCCACCTGGTACTGCTCCAGCTTCCCGTCGGGCATCTCGTATGTCCAGACCCGAAGCACCCGCCCGGGGAACGACACGCGATAGACGCGCTCGATCATACCGCCACGGCTCGACTGCCCGATCTGCACGAACCCCGTTGGCGTGCCTAACGGAGCCAGCCCGGCGGCGAAGTCCTGCAGCGCCGGCGCGCTGAAGTACGCGTTCGCATCGCCGGTGAAGAGCGACCGGTCCACCGTGCCCTTCTGCAGCCCGTCGAAAATCGCGCGGGCCCGCGCGGCGCGGCTCGCGGCGAGCGTGTCCTGCGTGGTGAACAGCACGCGCGCGATCTGCTGGGCGATGGCGCCCGATGCCGGCGCCGCATCCTGGTTGGTCAACACCACGATCGCGTCGCTATCGTCGGGGAACACGATGTTCTCGGCCGTAAAGCCCGACACCTCGCCCGAGTGCGAGATGGCGCGATGCCCCGCCATCTGGCCGACTTCGACGCCCAACCCGTAGTTCGAGCTCACGCCGTTCTTCAACAGCACCGTCGTTTCCATGGTCTTGTACGACGCCGCCGCGAGCAGCGACTGTTTGATCATCGCAATGTCCCACCGTGCGAGATCCGTGGCCGTCATCGCCAGCTCGCCCGCGCCGAACATCCAGCCCGGCCCCGTGGGCGTGGACGGACGCAGCGGTCCGAGGCCGTAGCGCATGTAGCCGATCGGTTGGGCCGCCGACGGGCCCAGCGCATCGAAGTCGACCGCGGTCTTCATGCCTAACGCGTCGAGAATGCGCGTGTGGATGAAGCGGCTGAACGGCTCGCCGCTCGCTTTCTCCACGATGAGGCCGGCGATGATGAAGTTCGTGTTGCTGTACTGCCACTGCGTGCCCGGCTCGAAGTCCAGCGGCTGCTTCGCCCAGCGATCGATGATGTGCTGCGGTGTCGTCGGCTGCTCCATGCTGGGCGGCACGTAGTCCTGCGGCCAGAAATCCTGGTAGCCGGACGTATGCGACAGAATCTCGCGGATCGTCACGTCGTTGCCGCGCGCCAGGCCGGGCACGAAGCGCGATACCGGATCGTCGAGCGACACCTTGTGATCCTGCACGAGCAGCAGCACCGCCGCCGCCGTGAACTGCTTGCTGATCGACCCGATGGCGTACCGCATCGAGGTGTCGGCCGCCACCTGTGGATCCAGCTTGGCCATCCCGTACGCGTGCGCGTACACCAGCGCTCCGTGCCTAACGATAGCCACCGACGCGCTCGGCACCCCGGTGGCGGCGAGCACCGCCCCGGCAATGGAATCCACCTGCGCCGGCAGTCGCGTGCCATCCTGCGCCTGCGCAACAGCGGCGCCACCGGCGAGCGCCGCGAGCGCTCCGAGAAAAATCACGTGAGACCGCATAGTTGTGTGCGCCGCTCTCGAGTCTGGTGAACGGGGCCGCGCCACTCAGCGCGACCCGGTGAGTGCCTTCGTGTCCGGTGCGCCCGCCGACGGCGGCGCGTTCTTCACGTACTTGTCCAGCCACGCCACCCACCGCGCCCATTGATCGAGCACGGTCTCGCGGGTGAGCGGGCCGTGATCTTCGTACGGATACATGTACAGCGCCGCCGTCTTGCCGAGTCCCTGCAGGGCGTGGAGCATGCGCACGGAGCTCTCGAGCGCCGTGCCCACGTTCTGATCTTCCAGCGAATGGTACATGAGCAGCGCGCCGCTCAACTTGTCGGCGTACATGAAGGGCGACATGTCGAGATAGGTCTTCTGCCCATCCCAGAAGTCGCGCCGCTCGTTCTGGAATCCGTTAGGCGTGAGCGACCGGTTGTACATGCCGTCGCCGGCGATGCCGGCCTTGAAGAACGGCGTGTGCACCATCGCGTTCACGGTGCTGAACGCGCCGTAGCTGTGCCCGCCGATCGCCAGCCTGGTTCGATCGATGTAGCCATCCTGGTCCAATTGGTCGATCACGGCATAGAGATCGGCCTGCAGATCGGACACGTAGTTGTCGTTCATGCGGCCCGGCGCGCCGACGATCGGCGGATCGAAATCCGCCACCGCGTAGCCTTGCGTGATCATGTATTCGATCGTGCGCGGCGCCGAGCGCGGGTAGGCGTCGATGTTCTCGGTGCGCAGCGTGCGCAGGTAGCCGCCTTCATCGGTGTACTCGTACGGATAGAACCAGAATAAGGCCGGCATCCGCGTGCCGTCCTTGTAGTCGGCAGGCAGCGTCAGGTTCACGAGGAACCGATAGCCGTCGGCGCGGGTCACCCAGATCCGCTTATGCAGCGCGTGCGTTAGCTCGGGCGTGTAGTCGACGTTGTTGGTCAGCTTGCGCACGGTCTGTCCTGCCGTGACGTCGCGCAGGTACGCGTCGGGGACCGTCGTCGGCGACTGCCGTTCCACCACCACCTTGGACAGGCTGTCGTCGAGTGCGGCCGTCACCGTCTCGAAGGCGTCGGTGGCGCCCTCGAACACCGGCGTCTTCTTGGCGGTCCGGATATCGACGCGATCCACGAAGCCGCGCGGGGCGTGGTGCTCCCAATCGCGATCGTACCGCGTGCCCTCGAGGTAGGCGGACGAGCCGTCGGGCGAGAGCAGCGCGACGTCGCCGCCTAACCGGCCATGCGTCGTCATGATCGAGCCCGGATTCTCGTAGAAACTGACCGAGTCGGCGCCCGAGCCCCCGCGTGGGCCGCCGAAGAAGCCGCGGCGGTTGGTGCCGACGCTGGCGGTGAGGCCGCGCAGACGCCAGATCGTGTACCGCTTGTCCGGTTGGGCGAAGTAGACCGCGAACACCTGGCCCATGCCGGCGGTGTTCTCGGCCACGAAGGCCATCTTTGCGTCGTCGGCGAAGAGCACGCTGCCCATGCGGGCGTCGCTCGTGAAGAGCTCGTGGCGGCTGGCGTCGGTGAAGGGCGGAGCCCAGGCGTAAAGATGGTCCTTCCGGCGCGCGGCGCGTCCGCCGGCACGCTCGGCGCCGGCAGCCGACGAGTCGGCCTCGCCCCGGTTAGGCGACGGGTCCTGCTTGAGGAACGCCAGGCCCGAGCCGTCGGGCAGCCAGGTGAAATCGCGCGACACCGTGTCCGACGCCGCGCGTTCGGCGGGCGTGAAATCCTCGCGGTCGTCCGTTAGGCGGGCAGCTTGCGTCGCCAGGTGCGCCACCGTGCGGCCCGTCGCATCCCACAGCTCCTCGGCGTGCGCGAAGCTCGCGAGCGGGACGATGAAGGAGAACGGCTTTTCGACCAGCGTCACGCGAAAATACGCGCCATCCGGCGACGGATCGACGGCGTCGATCATCGCCGGC
>DATNAM010000085.1:0-13066 GCA_035572595.1 Gemmatimonadaceae bacterium | reverse complement strand
GCGGTGCGCGAGGGGTTGCCGGTGATGTTCGTGACGGAAGACACCACTCGTGCGGCGCCGGACACGCTCAAGGCGCTCTACGGGAACGCGATTCGCTGGGGCGCGCGGCGACTGTGTCTGGCGGACACCGTTGGGCACGCGACGCCGGACGGCGTGCGGGCGCTGGTGCGGTTCGTGCGCGAGGAGATCATCGCGCCGAGCGGCGAGGCGGTGAAGCTGGATTGGCACGGGCATCGCGACCGCGGGCTGGGGTTGGCGAACTGCCTGGCGGCCATCGAGTCCGGCGTGGACCGGGTGCACGGCACGGCGTTAGGCATCGGCGAGCGTGTGGGCAACGCCGAGATGGACCTGTTGCTGATCAATCTGCAGCTCCTCGGCGCGCACCGGCACGATCTGAGCCGGCTGCCCGAGTATTCGCGGCTGGCGTCGCGGTCGTGCGGCGTGCCGATTCCGCCGAGCTATCCTGTGTTAGGCGAGGACGCATTTCGCACCGGGACGGGCGTGCACGCGGCGGCGATCATCAAGGCGCGGCGGAAGGGGCATGCGTGGCTGGCGGACCGGATCTATTCCGGCGTGCCGGCCGGCGATTTCGGCCTCGCCCAACGCATCGAGATCTCGCACGTGTCCGGGTTGTCCAACGTGAAGTACTGGCTCGAGGAGCACGGGCACGACGCGAACGATCAAGGGCTGTGTCAGCACGTGTTCGATGCGGCGAAGCAGGTGAGCCGCGTGTTGACCGACGGCGAGATCGAGACGATGGTGGCCGCGTATCGGAGCCAGCCGGCGCGGGCGTGAACGCGGCGCTCACGCAGGTTTTCGAGGGATATCTCGACCTTCGCTACCGGGTCGATCCGGTCGAGGGGACGCGCGCGGGGCGGCGCGAGCTCGACGGGATGTACGGCGCGTTCGACGCCGCGTCGGTTCGTGCGCACATCGCCGCCCTGCGGAGCTACACGGGCGCGCTCGAGGAAGCGTCGGCCGACACGTTGGACGACGAGATCGATCAGACCGCCATGCTGCACGACGCGCGGCAGCTGCAGGCGACGCTGGAGCGCGAGCGCCCGTTCGCGCACGATCCGACCTTTCATCTGCGGCACGCGCTGGATGGCCTGCACCGCTTAACGGCGGCGCTGGACCTGGATGAGCGCGGGCGGGCCGCGGCGCTGGTCGCGCGACTGCGCGCGCTGCCCGCGTTCTTGAGCACGGCAGATGACGCGCTGGCGCAACCGGCGCGGCCTCTGTTAGGCACGGCCGCGGCGATGATTCCGGGCGGCCTGACGCTGTTGCGCGACGACGTGCGCGAGGCGCTGGGCCCGCTGCTCGAGGACGCGGAGGTCGCGTCGGTGCACGGGGCGGCGGCGGAGTCGCTCGAGCGATTCGCCGACGCGCTGGCGCTGATGGAGGAACGGGGGCGCGACAACGTTGCGATCGGACGCGAGGCCTTCGAGCGGCGTCTGCACACGGCGCACATGATCCCGGACGGCGTCGATCCGCTGTTGCGTTGGGCGGAGCGCGAGTACGAGACCGCGCGCGCGGCCGTACAGGCCGCCGCGGCGGCGATCGCGCCCGGCGTTCCGTGGCGAGACGTGGTCGATCGAGTACGCGGCGATGGGGTGCCGACGGCGTCGCTGGCCGGCGCGTACGCGGACGCGATGGATGCCGCGCGCCGGTTCGCGGCGGAACGCGGGCTCGTGCAGGTGGTATCGGCGCCGGTGCGCGTGATGGCGACGCCCGAGTATCTGGAGCCGTTGGTGCCGTTCGCGGCGTACGATGGGCCCGGTGCGTTCAGTACGTCGCAAGCGGGGACGCTCTACGTCACCATGCCGCGGGGCGCGGGCGCGCGGGGGGGGGCGCACCGACAGGCGGACATCGCAAGCGCGGTGGTGCACGAAGTGATTCCGGGACACCACCAACAGGTGGTGACGGCGAACGCGTCCGACCGGGTGGCGCGTCGCGTGGTGACGAGCGATGCGGCGCGCGAGGGGTGGGCGTACTACTGCGAGACCATGATGGCTGAGGCGGGTTTCTTTTCGACGCCCGAGGCGCGGCTGCTCCATGCGCGAGACGTCCTATGGCGGGCCCTTCGCGCGATCATCGATGTGGCGGTTCACACCAAGGCGCTCACGACGGCCGGCGCCCGTAAGCGTCTGCGCGACGAGCTCGGCCTGGACGAGACGACGGCACATGGCGAGGTGATGCGGGTGGCGATGCATCCGACGCTCATGTCGTGCTTCGTCGTTGGGCGGCGGGAAGTCGAGCGGTTGCGGAACAGTGCTCGATCGGCGTGGGTGGATGCGGGCGGATTCTCGCTGTCGCGGTTTCATGCCGAGCTGTTGGGGTACGGCGGGTATCCGACGGCGTTGGCCCGGTGGGGAATGGGCCTCGCGTAGGTGGTGGGTGGTTGGGCGCTCGGGAGCGCCCGGTTCTTCAGCACGAGGAGACTTTGCAATGCGTGGAACGTGGCACGGCCTTTCGTTAGGCAGCAGCATCGTGGCGGGGGCGCTGGTGGCGGCGGCGTGCTCGAGCGGGGAGAAGAAGCCGGCGGCGACGGCGGACTCGGCGGCGGCGCCGGCCGCGCAGGAGGCGCCGAGTGCGCCGGCGAGTCTGGTGTACGTGTCCGACGAGCGCGGAAACAAGGTCACCGTGATCGACGCGGCGCGCGACAGTGTGGTGAAGACGATCGATGCCGGGCAGCGGCCCCGCGGCGTTCGCCTCACGCCGGACGGCAAGACGCTGGTGGTCGCGGTGAGCGGGTCGCCGATCGGCGGGCCCGGCGTCGACGAGTCGAAGCTGCCGCCGCCGGACCGGAGGAAGGACGGTATCGCGCTGGTCGATCTCTCGACCGGCAGCGTTAGGCGGTTGCAAGGCGGGCACGATCCCGAGAACTTCGACATCACGCCGGACGGCAAGTACCTCTACGTCTCCAACGAGGATGCGGGGACGGCGACCGCTCTCGACCTCGCCACGGGGAAGTCGGTGGGGGTGGTGAAGGTCGGCGGCGAGCCGGAAGGCGTGAAGGTGACGCCGGACGGCAAGGAAGTGTGGGTGACGAGCGAGGGGAAGGGGACCGTGACGGTGATCGACGCGACGACCAACAAGGCGACGGCGACGATCAAGGTGGGCAAGCGGCCCCGCTCGGTGATATTCGCGCCGGACGGATCGAAGGGGTACGTGCCGGCGGAAGTAGGCGGCGATCTATCGGTTGTGGATGTGAAGACCCACAAGGTGCTCAAGACGCTCGATCTCACGAAGACGACGCCGGGGGCCAAGCCGATGGGTTCGGCGATTTCGCCGGATGGACAGTTCGTGTACATCACGACCGGACGCGGCGCGACGTTGGAGGTGATCGCGACGGCGAACGATTCGGTGGTCGCGACGATTCCCGATCCGAAGCGTCCGTGGGGTGTCGCCGTGACGGCCGATGGCAAGCGGATTTACACGGCGAACGGGCCGTCGAACGACATCGCGATCATCGATGCGACGACGAACAAGGTGATCAAGACGGTGCCGGCGGGCGATTCGCCGTGGGGCGTGGCGATCTCGCACTAGACTTCGGTTAGACAGGGCAGCGTGCTCCGCCCAACGCAAGCGCGCGGAGCACGCGCACCGGGGTGACCTTGACGGCGGGCGGTCGTCTGCCTAACATACGCGCCGCCCGCTCCCGCGGGCGGCACATCCACGGCCAGTCCCCACCCCAGTCCCTCCATTCATGCTTTCCGTTAGTCGGCTGACGGCATGCCTTGCCGTTCCGGTGGCCTGCGCGCTGGCGGCGTCCGCCCCGGCCGCGCAATCGGCGACACCCCCCGCCTCGATGCCGGTGACGCTCACGAGCCTCGTCGGCACGGAGCTTCGTGCGCGCACTACGCATACGCTCGTCCAGGGCAAACTCCTGCTGGTGCTGAAGCCGGACACGATGCTCCTGCAGTCGAACAAGGGCGACACGTTGATCCAGGTGCCGATGCCGCTGCAATGTGTGAGAGCGATCGAGCAATTCGATGGGCACTATTCGTCGGGGCACAGCGCACTGCACGATGGAATCGTGGGGGTGTTGGTCGGCGGGACGGTTGCGTTCGCGGCGCGGCTCATCGCACAGAACCACGGGGACGAGCTCGGTCACGTGACGCATCTGGGCAATGCCGCGACCGCGGTCGTGGGGATCGCGCTGATATCGGGGGGGATCGGCGCGATCATCGGATCGCACCGGCACGTCGTGCGATGGAGGCCGATTCCGGTGCCGTCGCTCAGTCCGGAGAGCCTTTCACAAGGCGACGCCTGCACGAGTCTGGCGTTCTAACGCGCGAGCGCCGCGCGGCCCGCCGTCGCGCGGCGCTCGCCGCATTCGCCTAACAGCAGCGGCTGCCTGGCCGGTTGTATCGATCGTCCATTCTGGCGCGCGCGAACTGGTCGCGGCTGAGCGGGCGATGGCCCGGGTGGCGGCGCCGCATGTGCGCGAGGTAGCGTTCGTAGTCGGGCGCGCCGACGATGGTGCGCGCGGCGCGGGCGGCCGCGGCGAGCCGGTCGCGAATCGCGAGCCGCATCATTTCGCCCCGGTCGTGACGCCGGTCTCGGGGTGGCCGATGGTCCGCTCGAACAACGCGAAGACGCGCGAGTACTCGTCGGTCCACGACGACGGGCGGACGAATCCGTGATTCTCGACCGGATACGGCGCGAGCTGCCAGTTGGTCTTGCCGAGCTCGATGAGGCGTTCCGTTAGGCGGACGATGTCCTCGAACTCGACGTTCGTGTCGACCATGCCGTGGCACATGAGCAGCGGGCCTTGGAGTCCCTGCGCGAAATAGATGGGCGACGACTGGTGGTAGGCGACGGTATCCTTGTCGGGCAAGTTGAGGATGCGCATCGTGTACCAGTGATTGTAGTGGGCCCAGTCGGTGACGGCGCGGAGCGCCGCGCCGGCGCCGAAGTGTTTCGGCTCGGTGAACATGGCCATGAGCGTCATGAACCCGCCGTAGCTGCCGCCGTAGACGCCCACGCGCTCGGGCGGGATGCCGAACTTGGTTCCGAGGTAGCGCGAGGCGTCGACTTCATCCTGGAGGTCGCGGCCGCCCATGTGGCGATACACGGCGACGCGCCAGTCGCGTCCGTAGCCGGCCGAGCCGCGGTAATCCTCGTCGAGCACGACGTAGCCCTTGGACGCGAGCATCTGGTTGAACATGTATTCGCGGAAATACATCGACCAATAGTCGACAACGTTGTGCAGGTACCCGGCGCCGTGCACGAAGATGACGGCTGCTCCGTTAGGCTGGGCGCCGACGTCCTGCGGGCGGTAGATGCGCGCGGGCACCATGACGCCATCGGATGCCGGGATCTGGATGATCTCCGGCGCGAGCCATTTGTACGCGAGCCACGCCTTGGTGGGCGATACGGTGAGCTGCGCCATGGCCGTCCCGGGCTTGAACGGTTCCACGAACAACTCGGGCGGCCGGTTGGAGGTGGAATACACGTCGGCCAACAGCAGCCCGTTAGGCGAGACGGCCACGTCGTGGCCGCCCTTGGCCAGCGTGATGCGCTCGCGCGCGCCGCCGGTGACGGCCATGCGGTAGAATTGCCGCTCGTACGGCGACGGCTCGCTGGTGTGCATCCAGAACCACTTCTTGTCGGGCGACAGGGTGGCGTCGAGGACTTCCCATTTGCCCTTGGTGAGCTGGGCGCGCCCGGTGCCGTCGGCGTCGACCGTGTAGATGTGCGCGTAGCCGTCGGCTTCGGACACGTACCACACGCGGTTGCCGCCGGCCCAACCTCCGCATCCGAAGCACGGTCCTTCGATCCACGCCGTATCGCGCAGCACATCGACGGTATCGATCGCGCCGGCTGGGGCGGTGACGGTCTCGAGGTAGCGCGCCTTGTAGTTGGAGCTCACGGTGAAGAGCAGGGCGCGCGCGCCGTCGTCGCTCCAGCCGAGCATGCGGACGAGGCCGGGGTTGGCGACGGAGTCGCCGGGGATGGGATGCAGCCAGCGCGCGTTGCCGGATGGCAGGCTCACGAGCGCCACGCGTCCGCTGTCCTGTGCGTCGCCGACCTTGTCGCGCCCTTTGAGGTCTTCGACGTAGCCGCTCTTGGTGACCCACTTGGGGACCTCGGTGGCCCGCGAGCGTTCGGAGTTGATCCGTGTGATGAGCAGCACCGACCTTCCGTTAGGCGAGACGGCGAGCTCGGCGACGCGTTCATCGCGGAGCAAGTAGAGCGGCTGGCCGCGGATGCCTTCGGCGCGCGTGCGCCGATCTTTGGCGATGCTGTCGGCGCGATACTCGTCGCGGATGACCTCGAACAGGCGCTTCTGGTCGGCCTCGAGCGCTTTGCGCTGGCCGGTGTTCGCCGAGTCTTCTTTCGGTGCCGGACCGGGGCGCACGTCGGTGAGCTGCTGTTCGAGGCCGTCGTTCAAGTCGACGGAGTAGAGATTGTCGTCGCGCGTGAAGAACACGCGTGAGTCGCCGGCGTCGAATTGCGGATCGGCTTCGCGCGCCTCGGTGTTGGTGAGGCGGCGCGCGGAGTGGGTGCGGAGGTCGACCACGTAGATGTCGCCCTCGTACTCGACGGCGCGCAGACGTCTGTCGTGCGATAGTGTGCCCTGCGCGACGAGCGGGCCGGCGCTGTCCATCTGGGCGTTCGTTAGGCGCTCGGGCCTGGCGCCGGCTTGGGCGCGGACGCGATACGGAGCCAAGCGGTCGCGCCAGTCGCTGCCGGGCGGCAGCCACTCGAAGTAGATCCATCGGTTGTCGGGCGACCACTGCACGTGCTCCGGCATGCGGCCGACGACTTCGGGTCCGCGCATGATGTTGGGGATGGTGAGCGCGAACGTGGACGAGTCCTGCGCCGCGAGCGGCGCGGCGGCGGCGGCGAGGAGGGCAATGGTGACGAACGGGCGCATGGTCACGGGTAATCGATTAAGAGGCGAGCGCGGTCGGCTCGAACGGAACTTCGGTGGTCGTGACCGGTCGCCGGCCGCGCAGCACGAGAATCCATTCGCGCGCGGACTCGACCACGATCACGATGACGGCAATCATGAAGAACGCCGCGACGGCGGCGTCCAATCGATCGTTGAAGATGAGGCGGCCGGGGTCGGCGGCGGGCGCGCCGGCGGCGAGCGATCGCGCGTGCGCCAGAAATCCGAGGCGCGGACTCGGCGAGAAGATCTTTTGCCAGCCGGCCGTGAGCGTCACCACCGCGAGCCACGCGAGCGGCGCGAGGGTGACCCACGCGTATCGGGCCTTGCCGCTCTTGATGATGACGGTGGTCCCGACGCAGAGGGCGACGGCGGCGAGCAGCTGATTGGAGATGCCGAAGAGCGGCCAGAGCGAATTGATACCGCCTAACGGATCGATGACGCCCTGCCACAGGAAATGTCCCCACATCGCCACGAAGATGGCGCTCGAGAGCAGGACTGCCGGATACCACGAGACCCGTCCGAAGGGCTCCCACACGTGGCGGCCGAGATCCTGGAGCATGAAGCGGCCGACGCGCGTGCCGGCGTCGAGGGTGGTGAGGATGAAGAGCGCCTCGAACATGATGGCGAAGTGATACCAGAGGGCCATCGCCTCGGGGCCGCCTAACAGGCCGGTGAACAGCTGCGCCATGCCGACGGCGAGGCTCGGCGCGCCGCCGGTGCGGGAGAGGAGGGTGCGTTCGCCGACCTGCTGCGCGATGTGGTGCAGGGCCGCCGGGTCGAGCGTGAATCCCCAGGACGAGATGGCCCGCGCGGCGGTTTCGGCGGTCGGGCCTAACAAAGCGGCCGGCGCGTTGATGGCGAAGTAGACGCCGGGCGTGAGCACGCAGGCCGCAATGAGCGCCATCACGCCGACCATCGCCTCCATGAGCATGCCGCCGTATCCGATCGCGCGCGCGTCGGTCTCGCGCTCCAGCAATTTGGGCGTGGTGCCGGAGGCGATCAGCGCGTGAAATCCGGAGATCGCGCCGCAGGCGATGGTGATAAACGCGAACGGGAAGACCTTGCCGGCGAAGATGGGTCCGGTGCCGTCGACGAACCGCGTCAGCGACGGCATCTGGAGGGGCGGCAACACGATGATGATGCCTAACGCAAGCGCGATGACGACGCCGATCTTGACGAAGGCCGAGAGGTAGTCGCGCGGCGCCAGCAGCAGCCAGACGGGAATCACCGAGGCCGCGAAGCTGTACAGCATGACGAGGATCGCGAGCGTCTTGGCGTCGAGCGTGAAGATGGGCGCGAGCACCGGATCGGCGGCGACCCACTGGCCCGCGTACAGGGCGACGCCGAGCAGGAGCAGTCCCAACAGGCTCGCCTCGAGCACGCGGCCGGGCCGGATCCACCGCAAATAGATGCCTAACAACAAGGCGATGGGAATGGTGAGCCCGATCGTCACCGTCCCCCACGGGCTGGCGCGCAGCGCGTTGACCACCACGAGGGCCAGGACCGAGATGAGGATGATCATGATGCCTAACACGGCGACGAGCGCCGTGAACCCGGCCGTCGGGCCGATCTCATCCTTGGCCATCTGGCCGAGCGTCCGTCCGTCGCGCCGTACCGACGCGGCGAGAATCACGAAGTCCTGTACCGCGCCGCCGAACACGACGCCGATGATGATCCAGAGCGCGCCGGGCAGAAATCCGAATTGGGCCGCGAGCGTCGGCCCAACGAGCGGGCCGGGTCCGGCGATCGCCGCGAAGTGGTGGCCGAACACGATCCACCGATTGGTGGGCACGAAGTCCCGGCCGTCCTCCAAGCGCACGGCAGGAGTCGCACGCCGGGCGTCGAGCGCGAAGACGCGCGCGGCAATGAACTTGGAGTAGAACCGATAGCCGACCGCGAACGTGCACACCGCCGCGGTGATGAGCCATGCGGCATTCACGGTTTCGCCGTGCGAAAGCGCGAGCCAGGCGAGCGAGCCAGCGCCAAGACAGGCGACCGCGATCCACACCACGGCGGACAGGACCTTGTTCATGCGGGAGATTCTGCGTGCCGCACCGGCCGCCGACAAGAGACGAAGACGAAGCTGCTGGAGACGCGGTGCTGCACGGATCGTCTCCCTCAAGGTAAGTTTCTCCCATCTCAGCCCAGGACAGTTGTGAAATCCCTCTCCATGGTGGTCGGTGCGATCGCGTTGGTCGCGAGCACCGCGCACGTGTCAGCACAAGAGGTCGCGCCGACGGCCGGACGCCCCTTGGCACCCTACGCGACGCGGCGCGTTCTGGTCATCCCGACGCACTATTTGCGGATGGACGACTCCCTGGGTTGGGCGGGACAGATTGCGGACCGGCGCGCGTTTCTGGACGACGTGGATGGCGAGATTGCGTTTGCGCTCAAGAATCGCGACCGGATCGGTCGGATGTGGGTGTTTCCGCATCAGCTGGCCGAGGTCGCGCGGCGCAACGCGCCGTATGCACCCGACGTGTACGACCTGGCTGCCGAATGGCTGCGACCGCCCATGAAGTCCGTTCCGGACATGTTGCCGGAGCCGTTAGGATCCCAACTCCGCACGCTGGTGGCGCTCGAGGATGAATGCCGGTACGTCCTGTTCCCGATCGAAGTGCGATTCCTCGGTGCCGGGTTGGGCGAGGAGCGCGCGGTGGTGCGCGTCGTGGTGTTCGATGCGCGCATGTCCCGCATCGTGTGGATGGGCGATGTTGCGAGCGAACCCGAGAAGAAGTTCTCTCGCGGACTCGCCGCGAGCGTTGCGGAGCATCTGGCGGATCTGGTGTCAGCTCCGTGAGCCGGAGCGCATGGCGCCACCGATAGCGCGCATCGCGACGCCGATGCCGGCTCAGGCCGGTGCGAGGGCGTCGTGACTTCGGTTCTCCATGTGTCCGATGTGCACTTCGGAGCGCCGGCCGTCCCCGAACAAGTCGATGGAATCGAGCAACTGATCGAGACGCGCCGCTTCGATGTGGTTGCCGTGTCGGGCGACATGTCGCAGCGGGCGCGGGCGGGAGAGTTCTTGCGCGCTCGCGCCTTTTTACGAGACGCCGCGCGCGTCAGCGCCACGATCGTCGTGCCGGGCAACCACGATGTGAAATGGTGGCGTGCGCCACTGGGCGTCGGGATGCGAAAGGCGGTGTTCGCGAATTATCGCCGCTATGTGTCGGACGACCTCGAACCGGTGTTGCACGTATCGGGGGTGACGTTCGTCGGGCTCAATACCGCGCACGGCGTAAGGACGAACACGCTGACGTGGAATCCGCGGGACATCGGGGTGATGGGCGATCTCGCGCCGTGGCAGGTGGAGCACGCGCGTCGCGTGTTCGACGCGTCGCCGGCGGGCGACCGGCGCGCGATCGTGATGCACCACAATCCGCTCAAAGGCCAACTGTCGCGCCGCTATGGGTTGGCGCACCACCGGCGTGCGTTAGGCGCGTTCGAGAGTCTGGGCGTGGATCTCGTGATGTGCGGACACGATCATCAGGAGGCCATCCACTTCGTGGAGCACACGCGCGGCGGAACGGTGGTGTCGACGGCGGGCACGATGTCGAATCGATCGCGCGGCAAGCGGCCATCGTCGCTCAATGTCATCACACTCGATCCGGCGCGCATCGTGGTGCAGACGCTCATCTGGGAGGCGCGTGGCTCGTCGTTCGTGGACGGTCCGATGCGGACGTTCGAACGGTGATTGGCCGCATCTTGCGCGCGTTGTCGCCGGCACAGCTCGAGCTGTCGTTCGATTCGGCACCGCACGACGGCGCGTCCCTGTTACAACGGTTGCACGCGCTGGGTTTGGATGCGCGGATCGAGCGGTGTGAGCTCACGAACAACCGGACGGTGATGGTGAGCTCTCGTGCCGGCGTGCTGCGGGTGCACGAGGCATATCTCGCGGCCCCGCCGCACGTGTGGCGGGCGATCGTCACGTTCGTTGGCACACGAACGCGACGGGGCAGGCGCGAGGCGGAGCGCCTCATCGTCGAGTATGCGCCGCGCGAGTCGGGTGCGCGTCGTCCGAGGCGTGTTGCGCGGCCGAGGCGGGAGGACGCCGGGATACTCGCGGAGATCGCGCGAGCGCACGAGGAATACAACCGACGCTATTTCGGCGGTGTGTTGCGACCGGTGGCGATCAGCGTGTCGCGTCGCATGAAGAGCCGGTTGGGCCAATACACGGTGGCGGCCGACGGCGCGGCTCCCGAGATCGCGATCAGCCGGTCGCACATCCGGCGCGAGCCGTGGGCCGAGGTGTTAAACACGCTGCTCCACGAGATGGTGCACCAGTGGCAAGCCGAATGCGGCCTGCCGCTGGACCACGGTCGGGCGTTTCGGGACAAAGCGCGTGAGCTAGGCATCGAGCCGCGCGCCAGACGGTCGATGGTCGATTCGGGGGCGAACGATCAGCGCATCGCGCGCGCGATCTGATACCGAAGTTCCCGGGCATCGAGTAGTTTTCGCGCCATGACCGACTTCTATGCCATCGACACCGCGCTCTCCGAGGAGGAGCGCGCGGTTCGCGAGAGCGTGCAGGGGTTCGTGAACGAGCGTGTGTTGCCGATCATCGGCGACTGCTACGTGGAGGGTCGATTCCCCCGCGAGCTCGTGCCCGAGTTGGCGTCACTCGGCGTCTTCGGCGCGAATCTGCCGGAGGAATACGGATGCGCCGGGCTGAACAACGTGTCGTACGGTCTGATCATGCAGGAGTTGGAGCGCGGCGATTCGGGTGTGCGCTCGTTCGCCTCGGTGCAGGGCGCGCTGGTGATGTATCCGATTTACGCGTTCGGGAGCGAGGAGCAGAAGCGGCACTATCTGCCCAAGATGGCGAGCGGCGAGATCATCGGATGCTTCGGCCTAACGGAACCGGACTACGGATCGAACCCGGCGGGCATGATCACGATGGCGCGCGAGCAGCCGGACGGCACGTGGGTCCTGAACGGCGCCAAAATGTGGATCACCAACGGGTCAACGGCGCAGGCGGCGGTGGTGTGGGCGAAGACGAACGGCGACAAGGACGACAAATCGATTCGCGGGTTCGTGGTGCCGACGAACAGCCGCGGATTCACGGCGCGCGATCAGAAAGGCAAGCTGTCGCTGCGCGCGTCGGACACGAGCGAGCTGGTATTCCAGGACGTGCACTTGCCGGCGGATGCAATCTTGCCGAAGAGCGGTGGCCTCAAGAGTCCGCTCATGTGTCTCACGCAGGCGCGGTATGGCATCGCGTGGGGCGCGATCGGCGCGGCGATGGCGTGCTACGAGGAAGCGGTGTCGTACGCGGGGAACCGCGTGATGTTCGGAAAACCGATCGGCGGATTCCAACTGCAGCAAGCGCGGTTGGCGGACATGCTCACGGAAATCGTCAAAGGCCAGTTGTTGACGCTGCACCTGGGACGCCTCAAGGACGCGGGAAAGATGACGCCGCAGCAGGTGTCGTTGGCGAAGCGGAACAACGTGAGCGTGGCGACCGACATCGCGCGCGAGGCGCGGCGTCTGCTCGGCGCGAACGGAATTCTGGCCGAGTATGCGTCGATGCGACACATGGCGAATCTGGAGAGCGTGTACACGTACGAGGGGACGCACGACGTGCACACGCTGGTGTTAGGCCAAGCAATCACCGGGCTGAGCGCGTTCCAGTAATACGCCGTGCGGCGCGCCTTGAAGGGGTATGGCGCGCCGCTATCTTTTTGTCGGACTCAAACTCACGGGAGCACGCGCGGTGAAGATTGCCGTGTGCATCAAGCGCGCCGCCGACATGGAGACGCGGTTCAAGATTGCGGCGAACGGAATGTCGATCGATGAGACCGGTGTGAAGTTCGACATCGCGGATTTCGATGGCTTCGCGGTCGAGGCGGCGCTGCAGCTCAAGGAAAAGGACGGCGCGGGCGAGGTGACGGTGATCTCGCTCGGTCCCGATTCGGTGCAGGAGACGCTGCGGAAGGCGCTGAGCATGGGCGCCGACAAAGCCGTGCACCTCAAGACCGATGCGGTGCCGGCCGATGCGCTGGCGATCGCGCGCGTGCTGGCGGCGGCGCTCGCGGGCGGCGGCTACGACCTCATGCTGTTCGGCCGCATGGCGATCGACGCGGCGAATCAGAGCGTCGGGCCGATGACCGCGGAATTGTTGGGAGTCCCATGCGTTTCGGCGGCGTCGCAATTGACGATCGC
>DATNAM010000084.1:0-16150 GCA_035572595.1 Gemmatimonadaceae bacterium | reverse complement strand
TTTGCGTCGTTTGACTCGGACTATCACGAAAGTTGGGATCTGGCCAGCGCTTTGCATCCGCAAACCTTGGTCGCGTACGGACTGGACGGCCGCTTTCTGGGTGCGGGACATGGAGCGCCGGCTCGGTTGCATTCGCCGATCAAGCTCGGATACAAGTGCACCAAATATTTGACGCGCGTCGAATTCATGGCGCAGCGCAACGGCGGCTACTGGAGTGATCGAGGATACGAGTGGTATGGTGGTACCTGACGCGGGCCCATCGAGGGGCGGTTGCGTTGGGCGCGATATAGCAACACACTCGGCCGAGGAGGCATTGTGCGAGTCGCATGGCGGCTGTTAGCGGGGATCGGGTTGGCGATGTCGTTGTCGGCGTGCGCGCATCATCTGCCATCGGGCGCGAACGGCCCGCAACCCGACACGTTCGTGTACGTGGACAATCAGGGCTTCACGGACATGGACATCTACGTCATTTCGGGCGGACAGCGGATTCGGTTAGGCACGGCCGTGGGCGTGAGGCAGACCAAGCTGAAGCTGCCGGGCTACCTGGTGAGCGGTAGCCAGCAGGTGAGCTTCCTGGCGCGGCCGATCGCCGGCAACCGGCTGCCGGTGACGGAGGAGATCACGATCCAGCCGGGCGAGGACGTGACGCTCACCATTCCGCCGAACGCGTCACCGTGAGCGGCCGGTGCACGGCGGCCTAACGCAGCGGGCCGTCGTGCGGCTGCGGAGTGGATTGCGGGCGCCTGGCGCGCGTACGCGGTGCTGGCGGCGTTAGTCGCCGCGGCCGTCGCGCTCGCGCCTGCGGGCGCGATCGGTTCGTGGGCCGCGCTCCTCCCGACACCCGACACGCTGCACTTGCCGCTCCACGAAGTGCCGGCGCGCGGCACGCGGTCGCGCACCATGGCGGTGCTGCTCACGGGCGATGGCGGGTGGGCGGCGATCGATCGTGAGCTCTCCGATTCGCTCTCTGCGCACGGTATCGCGGTGGTGGGTCTGGACTCGCGTACCTATTTCAACACCCAGCGCGACCCGGACGGCGCGTCGAAGGATCTGGCGTGGATCGCGCGCCGGTATCTGGCGCGGTTTGCATCCGACTCGCTCATTCTGGTGGGATATTCGCACGGCGCCGATGTATTGCCGTTCATGGCGACGCGGCTCCCGGCTGATCTCCTGGCGCGCGTGCGACTCGTGGCGTTGCTCGGCGTCGCGCCCAACGCAAACTTCAAGTTTCACTTGATCGACCTGGTGTCGAACAAGAAGCGGCAGGATGATCTGATGACGGTGCCGGAGATCGAGAAGATGGCCGCGTCGGGGATCCGCGTGCTGTGCGTGTACGGCACGCACGAATCGGAAAGCGCGTGTCCGGCGGTGGCGACGGTACGCGGCGTGACAGTGGACGCCATGCCGGGTGGACATCACTTCGACAAAGCATACGGCATGATCGGCACGCGTCTCCTCGACGCGGCGCACTAACGGAGCAGGTATGGCAACATCGCCGGGCGTACGACTGCGCTCGTTGTGGGAACAGCTGCGTGGGAAGCCCGGAGGAAAGTGGATGTTCGCCACCATCCTCGGCGGGATGGTGCCGTACACGGGCACGATCCATCCGCGGGTGGAAGAGCTCCGGCCGGGATACGCACGCGTGGTGATGCGCGACCGGCGCGCGGTGCGGAACCATCTTCATTCGGTGCACGCGGTGGCGCTCATGAATCTCGCCGAGGTGACATCGGGGCTTGCGATGATCGTGGGGCTGCCGGAGGGCGCGCGCGGCATCGTGACGAATCTGTCGATCGAGTATCTCAAGAAGGCGCGGGGCACGCTCACCGCGGAGTGTGAGGCGCCGGTGGTGGATGCGACGGAGGAACGGCAGCACGATTTCACCGCGGTGATTCGGGATGCGGGCGGGTCGGTGGTGGCGCGCGCGACGGCGCGCTGGCTGATCGGTCCGGCAGCGCGCCGCGACCCGTAGCCTTCCGTTAGGCCGCGCCCGGGCGGGCGACGCGCGTGGCGTCGCGCACGAGGCGGCGGGCTTCGACCACCAGGGCGACCGCGGCCTCGGGCGTATCGGCAACGGCTCCCAGGTGGCCCATCTTGCGACCGGGGCGCGGGGACTTCCCGTACAGATGAAGCCGAACGCCGTGGAGCGCGAGTGCGGCGTCCCAGCGCGGCTCGGCACCACCGATCCAGAGGTCGCCGAACACGTTTGCGATCGCGGCCGGCTTCACGACATCCGGAGCGCCCAGGGGAAGGTCGCACGCGGCGCGTACGGCCTGCTCGAACTGGCTGGTGATCACGGTGAGCTCGGTATGGTGGAAGCTGTTGTGGGGGCGGGGCGCGAGCTCGTTCACGGTGATGGTGCCGTCGCCTAACAAGAACATCTCGGTTGCGAGAAGACCGACGACGTCGAGCGTTTGAGCAATGCCGACACCGATGGCCGTGGCACGCGCGGCGATATCGACGCTCACGGGCGCGGGGATCACCGACCAATCGAGCACACCGCCATGGTGGTGGTTCCATGCCGGCGGATACACGACGGTGTCACCGCCCGGACGGCGCGCTACGAGCACCGAGATCTCGCGCTCGATCTCGAGCGCGCTCTCGATGACGCACGGACGGCTGCCTAACGCACGCCACGCTGCGTCGGCCTGTGCGGCGTCGATGAGACGGACCTGGCCGCGGCCGTCGTACCCGCCGGTGCAGGATTTGACGAAGGCATTCGGGCCCGCGCGCGCGGCGGCGGCGGCGAGGTCCTGAGCGGAGCGCACGGTCCAGTACGGACCAACCGGGAATCCGTGTTCGCGCAGCCAATCTTTTTGACGCGCGCGATCCTGCACCATGTGCAGCACGTGCGGGCCCGGGCGCACCGGAACGATGCGGGCGGCGGCCTCGAGGGCGTCGATGCCGATTTTTTCGATTTCGACGGTGACGACGTCGCACGCGCGCGCGAGCTCGGCGGCGGCTTGGGCGTCATCGAAGCGCGCGGCGATCACACGGTCGGCCACGGCGCCGGCGGCGCAGCGCGGATCGGGGTCGAGCACCACCACGTGGTAGCCGAGTGTGCGCGCGGCGAGCGTGACCATTCTGCCTAACTGACCGCCACCCAGAATTCCCAGCGTGGAGCCCGGCAAGACGACCGTCACGAGCCGGCCTCGTGGTCGAGCACTTCCTGCGTGCGGGCGGCGCGCCACGCGCGGAGGCGCTCGCGGACTTCCGGGTGGGCGATGGACACGATGGCGGCGCCGAGCAAGGCGGCGTTGGCGGCGCCCGGTTTGCCGATGGCGAGCGTGCCGACGGGCACGCCCTTCGGCATCTGCACGATGGAGAGCAGCGCGTCGAGCCCGTTGAGCATCGTCGCCGGCACGGGCACGCCTAACACAGGAAGCACCGTGTGCGCGGCCACCATGCCGGGCAGGTGGGCGGCGCCGCCGGCACCGGCGATGATCGCCATCAATCCGCGCGACTCGGCGGTGCGGGCGTACTCGGCCATCCAGTCGGGCGTGCGATGCGCCGACACGATGCGCACTTCATGCGGAATCTGGAGTTCCGTTAGGATGTCGACCGCGGGCTCGAGCGTCTCGAGATCGCTCTTGCTGCCCATGATCACGCCGATCCACGGCGCGGTGGAGGCGCCGCCGGCGCCACGCTTGGCTGGCATGTCGAGTCTGTCTCCGCGCTCGCGCGCAATGACGGAAGCGTTCGCTCAGAGGGAGAACGTCGCTCCGGTAAAAAGGACCGTAAACATATTTTCGGCAACGAGCGGCGTCGAGACGTCGCTCGCATTGAACGACGAAACGCGACCCCGCGCCGGCTCGTCTCCCGAATGCAGCACCCAGGTGTGGTGCCACACGGCATGATCGCGCGGCGTGGACAGCCGTCGCGACAAGGGCAAACCCGGCGAAAGCCGGCGACGCAAAGCTACGAGGCTACGGCGCGATGGGCGCCATGCCAGTCGGGCCGCCGACCAACTCCCTTCAGGAGCGTCGACATGCGCGTCCCTCGCACCATTCGCACGGCGGCGTTCGTCGTGCTTCCCATGTTCGCCGCGGCGTGCATGGGCATTTTACCCACCGAAATTCCTCCCACTCCGGGAGCGACGCACTCCGATCGAGTCGTATCGAGCGCGGTGTCGTCGAGCAGTTCGGCAGCGACCACTTCGGCCCCGCGTGACAACGCGGCGGCGCGTCGAATCGCGCGCTGAGTTTTTTCGCGTCCGCCTCCCCATGCGCTCCGGCGCATAGGACGTGATGACAAAGGCCGCCTGCAAAGGCGGCCTTTGTCATTAGCGGTGCGTCATGGCGCGACATAGTGAAGGGAAGCGAAACTCCCGAGGAGGGATTTGAACCCCCGACCCGCCGGTTAACAGCCGGCTGCTCTACCCCTGAGCTACTCGGGATCATGGAATCGCACGGGTTGGTGCGAGACAAAAAATCTCGCGTTTGCCGAGGGCGAAGTCAACTGGAGCCAGACAGCGGAGTCAGGTGGCGGCGTGGTGCGCGAGCGACGCGTCTTCGCGCGGCGCCGAGAGCGCGGCGTGCGTGCGGGCCGGAAGCACCGTGCGAAGCCAGCGGCCGGTATGCGACTCGTCGACGGCAGCGATTTCCTCGGGACGACCCATGGCCACGATACGACCGCCGCGGTCGCCGGCCTCGGGACCCAAGTCGATGATCCAGTCGGCGAGCTTGATGACATCGAGGTTGTGCTCGATCACGAGCAGCGTGTGCCCATTGTCGAGCAGGCGCTCGAACACGCGGTGGAGCTTGCGGATGTCATCGAGATGCAGGCCGGTGGTGGGCTCATCCATAATGTAGAGCTTCCGTCCGGCGGTGCGGCCTGCGTTAGTCAATTCGCGCGCGATCTTGATGCGTTGGGCTTCGCCGCCGGACAGCGTGGGCGCGGGTTGGCCGAGTCGCAGGTAGCCGAGCCCCACCTGCTGCAATTGCCAGAGGGCCTGGCCGAGTTTCTCTTCGCGCGGGAAGAAGCGTATGGCCTCGTCGACGGTGAGCTGGAGCACGTCGTGCATGTTCTTGCCATTGACGCGCACCTCGAGCACGTCGGGCTTGAAGCGGCGGCCGCCGCAGTCGTCGCACGGGACGTACACGTCGGCCATGAAGAGCATCTCGATCTGGAGATGCCCGGCGCCCTCGCAGGTTTCGCAGCGGCCGCCGCGGACGTTGAAGCTGAAGGTGCCCGGCGTGTAGCGACGTTTGCGAGAGAGCGGTTGATCGGCGAAGATGCGGCGGATCTCGTCGAAGGCTTTGATGTACGTGACGGGATTGGAGCGCGGCGACTTGCCGATGGGGCTCTGGTCGACGAGGACGACGTCGGTGAGCGATTCTGAGCCGGTGAGCGCGTCGAGGCCGCCGGCGCGTTCGCCGAGGTGGCGCTTGGCGCTGTCTTCGCCGTGGAGGCGGGCCTCGAGGGCGCGATAGAGCACGTCGTGGACGAGCGTACTCTTGCCGCTGCCCGACACGCCGGTGACCACCGTGAGCCCGCCTAACGGAAAGCGCGCGGACACGCCGCGCAGGTTGTGCTCGCGCGCGCCGGACAGGCCAATCCATTTCGCGCCTAACGGGCGGCGCTCGCGCGGCACGGGAATGGTGCGCGTGCCGGTGAGGTAACCGCCCGTGAGCGGGCTGGCGCCGGCGCGCGAGACCGGGCCGGCGAAGACGACCTGGCCGCCGCGCTCGCCGCTCGCGGGGCCCAGCTCGACCATGAAGTCGGCGGCGCGGATCGCCTCGAGGTCGTGCTCGACGACGAGCACGGTGTTGCCGGCGTCGCGCAAGCGAGCGAGGAGCGCGAGCAAGCGTCCGACGTCGCGCGGGTGCAGGCCGATGGACGGTTCGTCGAGCACGTACAACGCGTCGACGAGACGCGAGCCGAGCGAATTGGCGAGCGCGATGCGTTGGGCTTCGCCGCCCGACAGCGTCCGCGCCGGCCGATCCAGCGACAGGTAGCCCAGTCCGACGTCGACGAGGAAGTGCGTGCGCGCGCTCGCTTCGGCGAGCACGTTGGCGGCGACTTGTCGATCGAAGTCGGTGAGCGAGAGGTTGTCGAGCCACGTGCGCAGCTCATCGACGGGAAGCGCGCTTACCTGCGCGATGTTCCGTCCATCGATGCGGACGTGCAGCGCTTCGGGCTGCAGTCGCGTGCCGTGGCACGTCGGGCACTCGCGTGCGGTCTGGTACTGCCGCAGGAACACGCGGATGTACTGCTTGTACCGCTTGACTTCGAGGTCGCGCAAGAACGGGAAGATGCCTTTGTAGCCGCGCTCGTGGCCTTCGAGCAGCAGCTGATGCTGATCCGCGGTGAGGCTCGCCCACGGTGCGTCGACGTCGATGCGATGGCGCTTGGCGAACTCGACTAACGCGCGCCGGCGGCCGTCGTAGCGCGGCTTGGTCCACGGGTCGATCGCGCCGTCGCGCAGCGACCGCTCGGCGTGCGGGACGATGAGCGCGACGTCGTACTCGAGCGTGGCGCCGAACCCGTTGCACGTGGGGCACGCCCCGCGCGGGCTGTTGAACGAGAACAACTGCGGGGTCGGCGCGGGGGCGCGGGTCCCGTCGTACGGACATTCGACGCGCGTGGTGAACTTGAGCGCCGACGCCGGTTCGTTAGGCGGCGACAGGAGCACGTAGCAGTCGCCGTCGCCTTCGGTGAACGCGGTGCCGACGGCGTCGGCAATGCGCTGCGCAGCGCCGGGGTCGACCACGAGTCGATCGACGACGACGAGCAGCATGCGCGCGGCGGCGAGGTCGACCGCGGGCGCAGCGGACGTTGCGAGATCGTCGAGGTGCACGGCGACACCGTCGGCGACGACGCGCAGGAATCCCTGCTCGCGGAGCCCGGCGACGATCATCTCGTGATCGACGTGCTCGCTGACGATGAGCGGAAACGCGATCGAGAAGCGCGATCCGCCGGGCAGCGCGAGAACGGTGTCGGTGACGGACTGGACGCTGGACGGACGGATCTCGCGCCCGCACACGGGACAGAACGTGTGGCCGACGCGCGCCCACAGGAGGCGCAGGTAGTCGTAGATCTCGGTGGCGGTGCCGACGGTCGAGCGCGAGGTCTTGGTCGGATTTTTCTGCTCGATCGCGACGGCGGGCGAGAGGCCGTCGATGAAATCGACGTTAGGCTTCTCCATCCGCTCGAGGAATTGTCGCGCGTACGCCGATAGGGATTCGACGTACCGGCGCTGGCCCTCGGCGTATATGGTATCGAAGGCGAGCGACGACTTCCCCGAGCCGGATGGCCCGGTGATGACGGTGATCGCGCGCCGCGGGATCTCGAGATCGAATCCCTTGAGGTTGTGTTGACGCGCACCGCGAACGGTGATCTGCGACTTCATGCGCGCGACGGGCGAGGCGAACGGGGGGGGGTCATCGCGCGCGGCGCGCGAACGAACGGTACGCGCCAACAGCGGTGACGGCGCCGACAATCGCGAGGATGAGACTCCACAGCGATAAGCCGGCGTCGGTGCGACCGGCGAGCAGGTTGCCGATCCATCCGCCGACGAGCGCGCCGGCGGCCCCGGTGCACAAGGTGAGGAGCGCACCGGCGCGGTCGTCGCCGGGGACCAAAGAAATGGCGACGGCGCCCGACACGCATCCGACCACGAGCCAAATCAGAATGCCCACGTTATATGCACCGGTGTGAAGGGCGAATCGATCGGCTGCTTCCGTGTGAAAATCAGCACGCGCATGTGATGTGGATAATCTATCAGTCATGGCGGCTTGCTTGCGTGGTTGGCCCGAAATAGTTTCGATCAGCCGAGTTGGGCCTGGGGTAGAGGACGGTCGCAAAGGAGCCGCTCGGTGGCGATGTTCCCTCCCGTGATACTCTCCAGTTACTGAATGGCTTACGTCCAAGTTGGTGATCGCCAGCACCCGCTCGTGCCGGGGGAAAATGGAATCGGGAGCGTCGAGGGGGTGCGAGTGCCGGTACCGGCCGGTCCGGATGGCGTACCGCAAATGGCTGCGGTGATCGTCGTCGAGGCGGACGGAGGCACGGTCATCCGTCGCGTTAGCGGCGATGTATCGGTGAATGGCGTGCATCTGGGTGCGGAGCCGACGCCGCTGATACACGGAGACAAGGTCGAGATCGGGTCGACCGAACTGTTTTTCGGTGACGACCGTAAGGGTGGAAACACGAGGTTTGTCACCGCCGTAAAGAGGCCTGAGGCGGCTTCAGCGCAGGCGGGTGTGAAGCGGTCGGGCGCTCGGGTGACTAGCGCCGCGCGATCGGCGACGGGCGGGAGACTGGTGTCGCTGGTGGACGGGCGCGAGTATGTGGTGCCGGACGACGGATTGGTCCTTGGCCGTGATCCGACCTGCGACGTGGTGGTGCCGACGGGAGAAGTATCGCGCAAGCATGCGGTGATCACGGCCGGCGCCGACGGCTACGTGATTAGCGACATGAGCGCCAATGGCCTGTCGGTAAACGGTGACCGTGTGGCATCATCTTCGCGGCTCGTGCGCGGCGATGTCATAAGAGTGGGAGCGGAAGAGTTTCGGTTTCACGCCGATGCCGCCCCGGTTCGGCCGGTTCTCGCGACGCTCGAGGTGAGGAGCACCGGAGTATTGCATGGCCAGACGTTCGAGATTCGTGAGCCGCTCACGCACATCGGTCGCGGCGCGCACAACGAAGTCGTGTTGGCGGACGACAGCGTGTCCGACTCGCACGCGAAGTTGCAGCGGCGCGATGATGGCTGGTACGTGGTCGACGTCGGATCCACCAACGGGACGTACGTGGGAGGGCGGCGCATTCTCGGGGAAGCGCGGTTACAAGGCGCGCCAGACCTGCGCGTTGGCGGCATCAAGTTCATCTTTCGGCCAACGGACGCGGACGGCGGGGTTGTAGCGGGGGGGGGCGGGTCGGGTCAGGATGCGTTGAGTGCCGGGGGATTGGGCGGAGGAGCCGCGGGCCAGACGCGCGCGATTGCGGCGCTCACGCCCGAGCAGCGGGCGCGGTTGCTGGCGAAGGCTGGCCCGGCTGGAGGAGCGGGGCGGGAGGCGGGCGCCGGCCCGAGCGGAGGGGACAACGATGTTGGTGTCGCGGCCGGACGCGACGCGCCTGACCGGCGTCGGCGGCCGTCGCTGGTGTTGTGGATCGTTGTGATCGCAGCCGCTGCGGTTGCGGTGTTTCTCTTTTTCTGATGGGGCACGCGTGCAGCTCGAGGTAGGCCAGGGCACTCACACCGGAATGATCCGGACGGGTAACGAGGACAGTTTCTTCTCGGACCTGCCGCACGGATTGTTCGTCGTCGCCGATGGCATGGGTGGCCACGCGGCGGGCGAGGTGGCGAGTGACATGGCCGTGCGGATCCTGTCGGACGAGCTCCGGGAGGCGGGCGGCCTCGAGGATCAGGTCGCGCGCGAGCTGGTCCAACAATCGTTGCAGCGCGCGAATCTGGCGATCTACCAGCGGACGCTAACGGAAGTCGACAAGCAGGGCATGGGCACCACGGTGTGCGTGCTGCTGTTGCACGACGCGCAGTATCTCATTGGCCATGTCGGAGACTCGCGCGTGTACATGCTGCGCGATGGCGCGCTCAGGCAGATCACCAAGGACCATTCGTACGTGCAGGAGCAGGTCGATGCCGGCGTGTTGACGCCGGAGCAGGCGCGGTACCATCCGTACAGCAACGTGATCACGCGGTGCGTGGGCGCGAACACGGAGGTGCAGCCCGATCTGTACGCGGGGGAAGTGCGGCGCGGGGACACGTTTTTGGTGGCGAGCGACGGCCTAACGGGAATGGTGGATGACCGCCGGTTGCAGCAGTTGCTGCAATCGCGCGCGACGGCGCAGCGGGTGGTGGATGCGTTGATCGCGGAAGCGAACGGGCGCGGCGGCCTCGACAACATCACGGCGATCGTCGTGCGCGTGGTGGCGCTGGACAGCGACGCGGGCCCGCCGGCGACGGACGGCCGCACCGGCGGCTGACATGCCCGACGCCACGGTCGGCGCGCTCGCGGAGCTCTACCTCGGCAACATCCTCTACGCGCTGGAACTGGCCGCGCTCTCGTTAGACGAGCAGCGGCGGCCGGACGACGCGGCGTTCTATCGCGGGATCGCGCGCAAGCTGGCCCAAGCGCGCGGGGCGGATCGCACGCGCGAGCCCTGAGGCAGGCGGGCCTGCGTCAGGCGAGCACGGCGCGCAAGCGATCGTCGCCTAACGGAACCGGGCGCGCCACGAACACCCGCAGCACGCGCGCCGATCGATAGAGCTCATCGGACAACGCGGGCAGGTTGATGGAGCCCGGCAGTCCCTCGCGCGTGAGGCGGTGGACGCGTCCGCCGCGGAGCCGCACCGGAAGATCGAGTCCCAGCATCTGGGGCTTTTCCGGGAAATCGAGCAGGAGCTCGCCCGGCGCGAGGCCGAGGTCGCGCGCGAGGGCGTCTTCGGTGGTGCGGACGCGATCGAGGTCGACGGCGATCCAATCGCCGATTCCTTCGGGCAGATCGCCGGCGGCGCACTCGTAGGCCCGTTTGTACAAGCGGCGGGTGCGCAGCGCATCGAGGAGCGGCGGATGTCCCGCGGACTCGAGCACGTGCAGCAGTCCTTCGTCGGTGAGGGAAGACAGCATCGAGTCGTCGAGGGCGCGCTCGCGAATTGCATCGTCGACCAGGCGCTTGTACATCGCGGTGGCGCTGCGCACGGCGTGATGCCAGTACACGTTGCGGTACATCTGGTACTTGGCGAAGAGCAGCGACTCGAGCGCGGACAGACCTTTTTCCAGCACGCCAATGGTGGTGCGGGCCGATGACGAGTCCGGCGTCGCGTAGATGACCGTGAGCGCATTGACGAGGCGATCGACGTCGATCTCGCCGTAGGGGACGCCGCACATGAAGGCGTCGCGTTTCAGGTATTCGATTTTGTCGAGGTCGAGCGAGCCGGAGATGAGGCCTTGGAGCGGGCTCGCGCTGTGGCCGCGGATGAGCGCGTACACGCGTTCGGGTGCGTCGGGCGCGATGGAGTGGCGGAGCTCGGCGGCGATGGTGCCGGAGGTGATGAGCGGGCGCGCCGCTTCCTCGTGGTGTTGGGCGCCGATTTCCTCGAGGGCGTGGGAGAACGGGTGGTGTCCGACGTCGTGGAGGAGCGCGGCCGCGGTGACGACGGCGCGTTCGGTGGCGTCGGCGACGCCGTCGAGCTCGCGGCGGTCGTCCAGGACGGCGATGGTGCGGCGCGCGAGGTGATACGCGCCTAACGCGTGCTCGAAGCGGGTGTGGGTGGCGCCGGGGTAGACGAGGTGGGCGAGACCCAACTGCCTAACGTACCGCAACCGCTGGAACACCGGCGTGTCGATGAGCCGCCGGGCGGCGTCATCGACGACGATGGTGTTCCAGAGCGGGTCGCGGATCGACGTCACACGTCGATCATGTCGCTTTGGGACCTGCGTTGCGGACGGCGTCGGACACCGAGCCTGAGAACTGCTCGAAGTTCTTGGCGAACATGCCGGCCAACTTCTTGGCTTGTGCGTCGTACGCGGCCGGATCGGCCCAGGTGCGGCGCGGGTTCATGACATCGGACGGGACGCCGCGCACGGCTTGCGGCACGGCGAGGCCGAACACCGGATCGGTGACCATGGGTGCGGCATCGAGCTCGCCGGAGAGCGCGGCGCGCACCATTGCGCGCGTGTAGTTCAACTTCATGCGCGAGCCGACGCCGAACGGGCCGCCCGTCCATCCCGTGTTGACGAGCCACACGCGCGACTTGTGTTGGTCCAACCGGGCGCCGAGCATTTCGGCGTACTTTGTGGGCGGCCAGACGAGGAAGACGGCGCCGAAGCAGGCGCTGAACGTGGCCTGGGGCTCGGTGACGCCGCGCTCGGTGCCGGCGACCTTGGCCGTGTAGCCCGACAGGAAATAGTAGAGCGCCTGGTCGCGCGTTAGGCGGGCGATGGGCGGCAACACGCCGAACGCGTCGGCCGTGAGCAGGACGACGTTCTTGGGATGACCGCCGCGTCCGCCGGGCGCGTGATTGCGGATGTACGGCAGCGGATACGAGACGCGCGTGTTCTCGGTGAGCGACGTGTCGGTGAAATCGGGTTTGAGCGAGTTGGGATCGAGCACGACGTTCTCGAGCACCGTGCCGAACATCTGCGTGGTGCGATAGATGTCGGGCTCGCTGTCTTCGGTGAGGTTGATTGCTTTGGCGTAGCAGCCGCCCTCGAAGTTGAACACGCCTTCATCGCTCCAGCCGTGCTCGTCGTCGCCGATGAGCTGGCGCTGGGGGTCGGCGGAGAGCGTGGTTTTGCCGGTGCCGGAGAGTCCGAAGAACAACGCGCTGTCGCCTTGCTCGCCGATGTTGGCGGAGCAGTGCATCGACAGGACGTTGGCTTTGGGCATGAGGTAGTTCATGACCGTGAACATCGCCTTCTTGAGCTCGCCCGCGTAGCGTGTGCCGCCGATGAGGATTTGGCGCGTGGCGAAGTCGAGGACGATGAAGGTGCCGCTGCGGGTGCCGTGTTTGGCCGGATCGGCCTGCATTTCCGGCGCGTGCAGGACGCTGAAGTTGGGCACGAACGTGGGCAGGTCGCTGAGCTCGGGGCGGATGAACATGTTCCGCACGAACAGCATCTGCCATGCGTTAGGCGAGACGTACCGGACGGAGAGGCGGTGGCGCGGATCGGCGCCGGTCCACAGGTCCTGGACGAAGAGCTCCGGTTGGGCGGCCAGGTAGGCGCGCACATCGGCGAGGAGCTTCTGATAGTTCTCGGAGGAGAACGGGCGATTTACATCGCCCCACCATACATCGTGCTCGGTGTTGGGCTCCTTGACGAGGAACTTGTCTTTGGGCGAGCGGCCGGTGTGCGGCGTGGTGATGCCGACGAACGGTCCGCGATCGGCGAGCCGGCCTTCGTCGCGTCTGATGGCGTCCTGCACGAGCTCGGGTGCGACGAGATTCCAATGAATGGTTCCTTTGGGCTTGAGTCCGAGCGCTTCGAGGCCGGTCTTGCCCTTGCGCTCGCGTGTTTCAGCGCGGGGCGTGGTTTGCGTTGCCATGTCGTATCGTCTCTAGTGCAAAAGGAAAGTCTGGCCGCCCCGTGCGCTGCACGGAGCGGGCCGGAGCGCCGCCTGGATGCACCTGCAAGCTGCACCGGATGTTACCGGCGCTCAAGCAGCATATGCACGGGTGCGCGGGGCGTCAATCGCACGTGGTCACACCTGTAGCCGGTCTGTGGGGCGCGAGACGATGGCGTACAGCGCAGGCATCAAATAGACGCTGATGACGAGGCGCGCGAGCAGGCCGCCGACGATGACCAACGCGAACGGTCGCTGCGAGTCCGATCCGACGCCGTGCGAGAGCGCGGCCGGCAGCAGGCCCAACGCAGCGACGAGCGCCGTCATCATGATGGGCCGCAATCGCAATACCGCCGCGACTCGGGTGGCCTCGAGGATGCTCACGCCGCCTCGCCGGAGCTCGTTGGCGTACGAAATATAGATGACCGCCGTTTGGACGGAGACGCCGAAGAGCACCAGAAATCCGATGCCGGATGAAACCGAGAATGGCGTGCCCGACACCAGAAGCGCGATGAGGCCGCCCACGGGCGCCGACAGTATGACACCAGCCACGGTGATGAATGGGAACTTGAAATTGCCGTAGAGGACGAACAGGAGCAGGAAGATCACGAGGAGCGTGAGCGGCAGAATGACGCGCAGCTGGCCGCGCGACGCCGTGTACTCCTGGTATTCACCGCCCCACACGATGCGATATCCGGGCGGGAGCCTAACGGACGCCGCCACCTGTCGTTGGGCCGCCTGCACGGTTCCTGCGAGGTCGCCTCCGTTGATCGAATACTGAATGCCGATGAAGCGGCTGTTGTCCTGTCGATAGATGAACGAGGCGCCGTTAGACACCTGGATCTCGGCCAGGTCCTTGAGCGGAACCTGTTCGCCGTCGGGGGCCGCCACCAGGATGCTGCCGATCTGCTGCGGATTCTGCCGGTACTGCGGCTCGAGGCGGACCACGAGGTCGTAGAGGCGCTCGCCTTGCTCCACCTGAGTCGCGACGCTCCCGCCCACGGCGGCTTCAATGAGGGCGTTGATGTCTCCGGCATTGATGCCATAGCGCGCAATCCGGGCGCGATCGACGGTAATCGTGAGCGACGGTTGGCCGAGCTCCTGGACGAGGGTCAGGTCGCCAATGCCGCGGACGTGCTCGAGAACCTGTTTGACCTCTTTGCCCTTGCTTTCGAGGACGGTGAGATCGGGCCCGAACAATTTGACGTCGAGCGCGCTCTTGAGTCCTGTCTCGGCTTCGTCGACAGCGTCTTCGGCCGGCTGTGTGTAGTTGAACGTGATGCCCGGGAACGTTTCCAGTTTGGCGTCGATCGCGTCGATCAGCGCCTGCTTGGAGTGGTATTGCCCGGACCATTCGTCGTAGGGCTTGAGGCCGACATAGAACTCGGCGTTGAAAAACCCGGTCGGGTCGGTCCCGTCGTCGGGGCGGCCGTGTTCCGACCCGACGACGGTCACTTCCGGAAAGGACTGGAGGATGGCGCGGATTTTCGGCACGATGGCGGACGATGCGTCGAACGAAATGGTGTACGGCATCGTGGCGCGCACCCAGAGTGCGCCTTCATCGAGATGCGGCATGAACTCCGCGCCGATGACCGGCACGAGCAACAGCGAGAGTCCGAACACCGCCGCCGACACGCCGGTCGTTAGCCAGGGACGGGCCAAGCAGGCGTCGAGCGATTTTTCATAGACGCGCCGAACGAATTCGAACGCTGCGTTGCGACGGTCCTTGATGCCGCGTCGCAGCAGCCACGAGCAGAGGACCGGGATGAGCGTGAGGGTAACGACCAACGATCCGATGAGCGCGAAAATCGTCGTGTCGGCCATGGGCCGGAACAACTTGCCCGACGGTCCGGCGAGGACGTAGATCGGCAAGAAGCCGGCGATGATCACGGCCACCGAGTAGAAGATCGGGCGATCGACTTCGGCCGCCGCGGTGATGATGACGTCGATGATGTTGTACGTGGATCCATGGCGCAGGGTGAGCTGGCGATGGATGTTCTCCACCATGAACACCGCTCCGTCCACGAGAATGCCGAAATCGATCGCGCCGATGGAGAGCAGGTTGGCGGGGATGTTTTTTATGTCGAGCCAGATGAACGCGAACAGCAGCGACATCGGGATGGCGACGGCGACGATGAGGCCCGATCGCACGTCATACAGAAAAAAGATGAGCAGGACGACGACCAGTATGGTGCCGCGGACGAGGTTGTCTTCAACGGTGCGCGTCGTGAGGTTCACGAGGTCGCTGCGGTCGTAGAAGGGATGGATGCGGACGTCGCGCGGGAGCAGGGAATCGTTGAGCTGCTCGGTTTTCGCCTCGACCGACTTGAGCACGGTCTGCGTCTGCTCGCCGCGCCGCATGAGGATGACGCCTTCCACGGCGTCGTTCGTCTGGTTGAAACCGAACTGGCCTAACCGTGGAGCGTGGCCGATGACGACATCGCCCAGGTCCTTGACGAGGATCGGTGTGCCGTTGTGCACCGCGACCACGATGTTGCCGACGTCATCGAGCGTCTTGATCCGGGCGAGACCGCGCACGTAGTAGAACTGTCCGCCTTCCGAGTAGAACCCGCCGCCCGAATTCCCGTTGTTGTTGGACAGCGCCTGCTGGACGTCGGGTACCGTTAGGCCGTCGCCGGCGAGGCGCGTGGGATCGAGCAGGACCTGGTACTGCATCGTCTCGCCGCCCAACGGCGAGTCATCGGCGACGCCGCTCACCGACTTGTACGCTTTGGTGATCACCCAGTCGTTGATGTTCTTGAGCTCCATCGCCGAGCGGTCGCTGCTCTCGAGGACGTAGCGGTACACGAGACCGGACGGCGACGACAACGGTGCGAGACCCGGAGTGACGCCGTCGGGCAGCGCGAGATCGCCGAAGCGCTCAATGGCCTGTTCGCGGGCGAAGTAATCGTCGGTCCCGTCGTCGAACGTGAGCGTGACATCGGAGAGGCCATAGAGCGAAATCGAGCGGACGACCTTCAATTTGGGCAGTCCGTTCATCTCGACTTCGATCGGCACCGTGATCAGCCGCTCGACCTCTTCCGATGCGTGGCCTGGCCACTGCGTGACGATCTCCACCATCGTCGGTGAAAGATCGGGATACGCGTCGACCGGCAGGCGGCGGAAC
>DATNAM010000083.1:0-30732 GCA_035572595.1 Gemmatimonadaceae bacterium | reverse complement strand
TTCAGGGCCGAGTCTCCTCGACGAAGGGCTCAAGGATAACAAAAAGGATGCAAGCGATCGGGAAGATCGCTGCCATGCGGTACGACGTGCCGTGGTCGCGCGCGTGGGCTAAGCCAGATGCGTGAACGACGAAGCCTGGATGTGCACCAAAACAATCTTCCCCATCGCTTGCATCCTTATCCTTTGAGCCCTTTGGAAACACCTACAGTGGAGCCCACCGTACGCGACGCGTGCAGCGGACACCGGTCGCCGCCTGGCCTAATTCAAACTGAACCACAACTCGGTGTGTCGTTAGAGGTCGTCGATCGCGTCGTCGCGTACCAGCGCCAGGATGGCGGTTTGCGGAACGACGAGATAGCGATCGCCCTCGAACGTGATTTCGACACCCGCCTTACGGAAGAACAGCGCGTAGTCGCCGACGCGCGCCTGCATCGGCACGAATCGCGTCTCGCGCCGCGCGGTCCGCCATGGTTCGTCGCCCAACTCGCCCGGATCCGGCATCGGCAAGCCGGGACCCGTGGCCGCGATGCGGCCGCCCTGCACGGCCTGGTTGTCGACGGCCGTTGGCGGAAGGTAGAGGCCGACTTTGCTGCGCTCTTCGCCTTCCTCGAGCGCCACGAGGACGCGGTCGCCAACGACGATCAGTGATTTCGAGCTACGCGGCTTGGGCGGCACGGAAACCGGGATGAGTGGAGAGCGGGGCAGCGAATGCCGCGCGTGTGACGTGAAAGATAAGGGGCGTGGCCCGTGCAACGCGACGGGCAACGAGTCAGGCCTGCTTCCCTTCCTCGCGGCGTTCCTTCTGGATGAGGCTCCGGCGCACGGTCTGCACGACGAACGCCAGGATGAGCGCGAACGCGAGGATCGAGATCGCGTGGCGGGCGAGCGTCGTGAGCGCCATCGGTCCCCAGTTGGCCCATTCTGCGCGGGCCTGCCCGATGCGCTCCCTGTGCATGGCGATGAGGATCGCGCTCACGAGCGCCTCGGATGCGCTCTCGAGGACCACGAACAGCGGCGCGCGCCACACCCACTGATGGACGGGATGATTGCCGAGGTAGGCGGCGGTCATGCCTAACAGGATCATGAATCCCACCGCAAAGATCGGCAACACCTCCCAGACGCTCAGCGTGGGGTTCGACAAGATCACGAGGCGCAACAGGCGCACGAGCACCGCGGTGAGCAGCGCCATGCCGATGATGGACAGCGACACGCGGCGCGGCAGCTTGAGCTCGATGGCCCGGAACTCGATCGTCTTGCGCGGGAAGAATTCGGCCATGCCTAACTGGGTTGGGCGCCAGCCGGCGCGCGGCTGGTGCTCATTGGGCGGTTCCGGGACCGGCCGCAATGCCGGGATAGCGGCGGCGCAGCCGATCGCCCGGCGAAAGGTGCGGGTCGTCCTCGGGCTCGTCCGCCTGGCGCCTGCGCAGCTCCCCGGTCACCAGGTGCAGCTCGGCGAGCGCCGCCGCCGCACGCACCGCGGCATCGGCGCGCTGCGCCGAGAGACGCCGCAACCGGACCACGAGGTACGCCGCACAGCACAACGCGCACAGGACCAAGATGGTCAGCAATATCGCGTTCCCGGCGTTTCCCATGCGACCTCTCCGTTAGACGGCCGCCGGCGCTTCGCGCAGCAGCGATGCGACCGACACTTCCAGCCGCTCCAAGTCGAACGGCTTGGCGAGAACGGGCTGGCCCGCGGACTCGAGGAACGCGCGGCTGCTCGCGCTCACCAGATCGCCGGTGATGAACAGCGTCCGCATCGCCAACGACGGATGCTCCCGCCGCAATACTTCGTAGAACGCCGGCCCGTCGATCCCGCTCATGCGGAGATCGCACACCACCACATCGAATCGCGAACGCCGCGCTGCATCCAGTGCCGTGGCGCCATCGGGCACCGTCACGACCCCGAATCCGCGGCGCCGCGCGTACGTCCGAATGCCCCGGTGCAATGCGAGCTCGTCGTCCACGAACAACATCTGGATGCCAGACAAGGGCGATGCGGGCACCGCCGGAGCGACAGGCGGCTGCTGCTCGCGTACCTCGATCTCTTCCATCGCGGGCAGCGTGATGCGGAACATTGTGCCCTCGGGACCCGTGTGCGCAATGGAGATCGTGCCGCCGTGCGCCGCCACGATACCGTAGCTCACGCTCAGACCGAGCCCGGTGCCGTCGCGCTTCGTCGTGAAGAACGGCTCGAATACGTGCGCGCGCGCCTCTGCCGGGATGCCCGGACCCGAGTCCCGAACCTCGATCAGCACGCGATCCTCGTCGCGCCGCGTCGCGATGCTCAGCGACCCGCCGCCCTTCGACTCCATCGCCTGCATCGCGTTCATCACCAGGTTGAGCAATACCTGCTGCAACTGTCGCGGGTCGCCCTGCACCATCGGCAGCTCCGCCGCCAACGCCTGCTCTGACGTGATGCCGAGCGACGTCATCTCGTAGCTGCGCAAACGCATCGTCCGTTCGATGAGCTCGTTGAGATGGATCCGCTCGGATTCGGATTCGCTGCGGCGCGCGAACGTCAGCAGATCGCGCAGCACCTGGCTCGCGCGCATCGTCTCCGACGCGATGATGTCCACCGACTCGCGTTGATCGGGCGTCATCCCGCCGTCGCGCTGCAGCAGTTGGGCGAACGCGCTGATCGTGCACAGCGGGTTGTTCACCTCGTGGGCCACGCCGGCCACCAGTTCGCCTACCGCGGCCAGTCGCTCGGTCTCCGCCAACCGCGCGCGCATCTCGCGCTCGGAGGTCATGTCGCGGCCTAACATGAGAATCATCGGCGGGTCGGTTTCCGGCAGCAGCCGCGCCGCCACCGCGACCACGCGCGTGCCGCCTTCGTGGCGGAGGTGCAGCTCGAGGCGCGTCGGCCGTCCGCTGAGCACGTTCCGGAATTCCGTCCGGAACCGATCGAGCTCCGACTCGGCCACGAATTCATCGAGCGTTCGCCCGACGACCTGCGCCGGGTACAGGCCCAGGATGTCGCGGACCGCGTCGTTGGCTTCGGCGATGCGTCCGCTCGCGAACAGCGTGAGCACCGCATCCGGCGCCACGCGGAACAACGTGCGGAACCGCCACTCCGCCTTACGGAGCGTTTCGAGCAGATCGGCGTTGGCGAGCGCCACCGACAGCAGGTCCGCCATCGCTTCGACGTGCGAGATCTCGGTGTCCGAGAACGTGCGCGACGCGCGCGACACGAGCATGATCGCGCCGATGCACTCGCCGCGGCGCTGCAGCGGAATCACCACCGCCGCGCGCGCGCCGTCGGCCACCGGCAGATCTTCCTCGGCGGCCGCGGACCGCTGGGCGTCGGCGGTCCACCACGCTTCGGCCGTCCTAACGACGCGGCCCATGGCCGATGCCGACACGGCGAAATTGCGTCCCGCGATCGACGGCGCGCCATCGAGGCCGGCCGTGATCGCGACCTGCACGCGGTCGCCCGACACGAGGCCCACCGCGCCGCCGTCCACCCGGAGCACGTCCATCGCCGCTTCGATGAACCGCCGCAACACGCGCTCGGGCGTCAGCTCCAACGCGATCTGCTGGCCTAACGTCCACATGCGCTGCATGACGCGGTGGGCTTCGGCGAGCTCGGCTGTGCGCGCGTCGACGCGCTGCTCGAGCAGCGATGCGATCTCGCGCTCGGCGATGGCGGCGTGCTCGAGCACCATCGTGGTGCGCCGGTGCGTCCACAGGGCGTGCCCCGCCCGCAGCGCCAGCAGCACGCCGAACGTGGCCAGCGCTACGCCTAACGCAATGCTGTGCCCGCGGCGGAAGGCGAGCATCGAGGCGCTGAGGGTCGCGATCAGGATCGCGACGACGATCGAGAACGTGCGGACCCGCGCCGCATCGCTGTTGTAGGTGGGCGATTCGATCGAGTCGTCGCCCGCCCCGACGTTCCGGCGCGGCTCGTAAATGGTGGCCGCGACGAAGAGCACCGCCAGGGACCACAGGACGCCCACCGATCGCGGGAACGCACCGCCGCTCAGCAGCACCACCCGTCCATAGATGAAATTCGCCAGGCCCAACGCAACCGCGCCCGCCGTGAGACCGGCGGCGAGCCGCGTACCGAGGACCTCGGCCCGCCACACCAGCAGCAGCACGAGGAGAATCAGGTTTGCGGCGCCGAGCACGGTCCAGCTCAACGCCGCCGCCCGCATGACCGCGCCGGCTGATGGTGCGGCCGACGGATACGCCGAGATCTGCGAGATGACGATGCCCGCTGCCGCAATGAGCAGTAAGGCATCGACCATCGCCTCGAAGCGCATCCAGTTGCGGTGCCGGTATCGCGTGAGCGCCATCGCGAATCCGACCATCGCGCTCGCCTGCACCGCAATGCCGGCGAATGCCTCGACGTATGGCGGCTGCGGCGCGTGTCCCGTTGCCGCTTCGACGATGGTCCACGCCCCGCGTCCGATGACGGCGAAGGCGGAGGCTAACGCAAGCGCCGTGAACAGCGCGCGCCGCGTGCCGCGCGAGGCGCCGCGCGCACCGGCGAACATCGTCATGCACGCCGCGAACTCCGCGCACATGAGCGCATCGGCGATGACCGGCGTCGCGCCCGCCGAATGCGGACCCAACGCGAGCATGGCGACCGTGGCAATCGACAATCCGCCGGCGACGAGCACGGCAGCCGGCGGCGACGAAATCCAGGAAGACCGACTCATTTCCCGCGGGGTATCACCGGAAGGCGCCTGATTGTGAGGGGAAATGTGGTGCGGAGCGCGCGGGTAGCGTGCGTGAAGCAGGTTTGGAGCCGCTCGTGGAGATGACGCCCGACGGCCCGTTTCGTTGCGTGTTCGGCCGCTGGGCGTCGCTCACGTAATGTCGCCCGGCAAACCGATACCGGAACCGGTGCCTCACGGCGACGCAAGCGGAAGGCGTAGGAGCGCAATCATGTCGAAGCCGTGGCACGACCACGACTGGCAGGACGAAGAACCGAACCAGGCCGAGTGGTCGGAAGAATTGTCATTTAGTGATCCCGATGCGTGGCGCGGCGGCGTGTACGACACCGCTCAGGACGCCTGGCAGCGCGACGACACCGATTGGCCGGAATGGGATGCAGGACCCGAGTACCAGATGTGGAAACGCCTCGCCGATGATGAGCCATGACCTTCGAGGAACGAACGCCGCCGCCTAACGCAGTGGCAGTGTCCGTTCCCCGAGCGCGCACCAGCGCGCGCTTCCCCACGCGCAGCACTTCCCGAAGCGCACGCCAGTGCGCGCTTCCCCGCTACCTGATGATTTTCCCGAACCGGCTCCAGCGAACCAGCAGGTCGTCCCAGTCGAACGACATGTAGATGAACATCGGCTTCGCCCGAATGTTCGCCCGTGGCACGAAGCCGTAATAGCGCGCGTCGACAGACTCGTAGCGGTTGTCGCCCAACGAGAAGTAGTGGCCCGGCGGCACGACGAATGGCCCCCAGTCGTCGTGCGACGGATGCGCCGGCGCCGGTCCGAACCGCGACGACTTGAGTCCGTACGGGATCTGCCAGTTGAAGCTCGAGTCGGGCACGTCGACGTAGTCGTACGGCTTCTCGCCGACGCCGAATCCCTGCCGTTGGGCAATGCCGTTCACGTACAGCATGCCGTCGCGCATGTAGAGCGTATCGCCGCCCACACCCACCAGGCGCTTCACCACCGTCGGCGTCAGCTCATCCTTCAGGCGCAGGTCAGGGGCTAACCGGGCCTGCGATGGCGATTCGTACACCACCACTTCGCCGCGATGTGGGTCGCGAAGGCCCGGCAGGCTGTAATTCGTGAACGGGATGTGCGCGCCAAAGATGAACTTGTTGGCGAAGAGAAAATCGCCCACCAGCAGCGTCGGCTCCATGCTGCCCGACGGAATGCGATACGCCTGGACGAATAACGTGGTGACGAAGATGAAAATCGCGGCGGCGACGATGAGCGAGCGCCCCCATTCGTTCAACGTGTCCCGCGTGCTGGTCTTCGGGGTGCGCGCTTCCTTCACGACGTTGCGCGGCTTCCCCTTGGCCGATTTGCGTTTGTTCGTCTTCGTATCCTTCGCAGGTGCTGCCATGTGTCATCGGTGTGAGCGCAGTGGCGTCGCGAGCGAAGTCTCCGCCTCGGCACGTCGCGATCGCTAGCGTATTCTGGGTCACGATTCCAGGAAAACCAAGACCCTGGATGTGCGATGGGGGCGTGCCGCAGTGGTACGCCCCCTTCGTCAGCTCGACAAAGTGAACAGCCGTCGAGTGAGATTTACTTCATGTGCTTGCTGGCGAGCTTCGTCATCTCGAACATCGAGACCTGCTTCTTGCCATTGAACACGCGGCCGAGTTTGTCGTCGGCGTTGATCATGCGCTTGTTCTTGGCGTCCTGCAGATTGTTGCGCTTGATATAAGCCCACAGCTTCTTAGTGATCTCGGTGCGAGGCATTCCACCGCTGCCGACCACTGCCCCGAGTGCATCATCGGGCATCATCGGACGCATGAACGCCGGGTTGGGCGCGCGCTTCTTCTTCGGCGCCGCCTTGCGTGCTGCCTTCCGTCCACCCTTCTTGGCCGCTTTCTTCGCTGTGCGCTTGGTGCCTTTCTTCGCGCCGCGTTTCTTTTTGGTGGCCATCGATGGTCTCTCCCGATTGGTTGAAAGGATCGCGTCCTAGAGAAGAACAGGGGTCCGTCGGGCCACAAACTAAGAAGGTCCTACGGCAGCGCAATAGGGGCACGCACGATTTCTCCCTCTGTACGCGTCAATTTCCCTCTGGGAATTCCTCTCTGGCGGCGCTCTTTCGTCTCGATAACATTGGGCTCGGTCCATGAATCCGCCACCAAGCTCACCAGCGTACCGAGAGGGACTCCCGTGCGCACGCCGACGCTGACGACTCTCGCGCACGACTGCGCGGTGCTCAGCAATGCGGCGCTCGTGCACCGCATTGGCGATAGTGACGACATCGCACTCGGCGCGTTCGACGAGCTGCCGCCGGCACAACGCGAGTCCATCGAGCTTCCGTACGTCGGCGGCCTGAGCCAATCCGAAATTGCAGAGCGCACGGGGCAGCCGTTCGGTACGATCAAAACACGAATTCGTTTGGCGATGGCAAAGCTTCGAACGCGATTGTCCCTCCTGCGCGAGCGTGCGCCATGAACAATCCGGCGACGCACGCCGAAGCGCACGACCTGCTGGCCGCGGTGGCGCTCGATGCGGCGACCAACGACGAACGCGACGCGGTGCTCGCGCACGTCGTGGTGTGCGAGGAGTGCACGCGAGAGTTGGGCGCATTGCGCGACGCCGCGCAGCCCAGGCTCGCCGTCAAAATGTTGCCGCCGCGATCGCGTCTCAAACGCTTCACCACCACGCGTCTCATCGCCGCCGCCGCGATCGTCGTGGTCGGCGTCGCACTCGGTCTCTATGCCGTGAGCGCCAGCGAAAACGCCGATGCGGTGAAACGCGACAACCAACGGTTGATCGCTGCCCAACGGGGATTCGAGAAGGAAATCGCCGCGCGCGACTCGGCCATTGCCGACCGTCAGGCCTTACTGGATGCGATGACCGGACCCGGCGTGCAGGTGATCGAAGCCGGCACGATCAACGGGCGTCAGCCGCTGGCGAAGATGTTCTGGAATCAGCCCACCGATCAGTGGACGTTCGTCGCGCACAACTTGCCGCATGCGGCGTCCAACCGGACGTACCAGCTGTGGCTGATCACGCGTGCCCAACGGAAGATCAGTGCCGGCGTGTTCGCCACGAATGCATCGGGCGACGCGCTCGTCATTGCGCACTACGCGCTGGCCCCGGATGCGCTTGCGGCGATCGCCGTGACCGATGAACCGGCCGGCGGATCGCCGCAACCCACGTCGGCGCCGGTGCTGGTCGGCGCCATGCGCTGACTACACCTGCAGCCGGTAGCCTGTTTTGCGCACCGTTAGGAGATGGCGGGGTGACCCGGGATCGCGCTCCAACTTGCGCCGCAGCTCGGCCATGTGCGTGTCCACCGTGCGGCTCACGATCTCCGCGTCGTAGCCCCACACCTCGTGCAGCAGCTCGAGGCGCGACGCCACCTGACCGTTGCGCTGAATGAGCGCCATGATCAAGTCGAACTCTTTTGGCCTGAGCGGCACGTGCTCACCGGAGCGCAGCACCTCGTGCGTGGCCGGACGCACTTCCACTTCGCCGAACCGAACCGGCGGCGGTGCCACCTTCGGCGTGACGGGCATCGGAGACGCCGCGCTGCGACGCAGCAGCGCTTCCACGCGCGCCAACAGCTCCATGAGACTGAACGGCTTGGTCACGTAGTCGTCCGCGCCCCAGCGGAACCCGCGCACCTTGTCCGCTTCATCTCCGCGCGCCGTGAGCACCAGCACCGGTCCGGCGAAGCCGTCTTGCCGCAGCAAGCGCAGCAAACGGTAGCCGTCCAGTTTCGGCAGCATCAGATCGAGCATGATGAGATCGGGATGCACGGCGCGCGCTTGCGACAGGCCCTTCACGCCGTCGCCGGCGAGCGATACGTCGTAGCCTTCCAGCTCGAGATTGGTTTTTAGGCCCGACGCCAGATCGGCGTTGTCTTCCACGATCAGGATGCGGTGCATACGAACTCCCTGGTTCGTAACTCCCTGGGTCGTATCATCGTGCAGCAGCGAGATCATGCGTTCCTCCTTCGGACGGTAGATTGCCGGCGCCTTCGTCCGCGCGTCCGACCCGCGCGCCGGGCAATTCCACGACGAACCTTGCGCCGCCGGACGGCGCTTCATCCACACGGCACGTTCCGCCGTGCAGCTTCACCAACTGCCGAACCACGGAGAGGCCAATGCCGCTCCCGGTGGACACGGAGTATTCCCCGCTGTGTAGACGAACGAACGGATCCCAGATCCGCTCGCTCTCCGACTCGGGGACGCCGTCGCCCTCGTCGTCGATGCACAACACGGCGCGTCCGCGATCCAGCGTTAGGCCGATACCGACCGTCTGACCATCGGGGCCATATTTCACGGCATTGTCCAACAAGTTGAGCAGGATCTGTCGCAGCGCGCCTTCGTCCACCGGCGCCACGACTTGTTCGTCCAGCGACAACCGCAGTGCCGACCGGCGCACGCGCGCCAACGGCTCGAACGACTCGACGATCTCGCGCACGAGCGGCGCCAGCGGCCGCGCCTGCGCCGACACGCGCGTCGCGCGGCGCTCGGTGCGCGAGAACAGCAACACGTTGTCGACCAGGTGGCCCAACCGGCGTGCCTCGCGCAAGATCACGCGTAAGGCATCGCTGCGCCCCGCCTCCGTGGCCACACGGCCGAACGACAGCGATTCGGCGAACAACACGATCTGCGCTAACGGCGTCCGCAACTCGTGCGACATGCTGGATGTGAAATCCGCGCGCAAGTGCGCGAGTTCCTCCGCGCGCCGCGCGAGACGGAACGCGACCACCACCAGCGCGCCGGTGCACAAGAGCAGCGCCACCAGAAGCGGCACGCGGTTGCTCGGAATCCCGCCGCGCAGCAGCACGTCGGCCGCCTGCCGGCGGATCGCGATCTGCACCGTTGGGCCATCGGGCGCGAACGTCCACAATCGCTGCGTGGCACCGAATGCGGTGAGGCCTGGACCCGGCGATTGATAGATGGCGTGTCCCTTACCGTCGCGCACGGTGATCGTCAACAGCGAATCGTTAGGCAATCCGTGGCTGAGCGACCGCGGCACCAGCGGCGTGGACTGCGCCAGCTGCGGCAGCACGGTTTGCGCGTAGTCGCGAAACATGGTCGAGAATCCGTACACCATGTCCGGCGCCCCGTGCACACCACGCAGATACGCCATGAGGAACACCTCGGTATCGTGCGCGGAGGTGTCGACCATCACGTACAACGACCTGTCGCGGAGGCTGTCTTTGCTCTTCGACGCAACCACGGTGTCGAAGTTTGCGCTCAGCGAATCCCGCAAGCGCTGCATCTCGGCGCCCACGGGTACGGTGTCGCCGCTCACCTGTGCCGCGTGCGTGACCGGATTGTAGCTGAACACGTAGCGCGGCGACGGGACGTACATCCATCCCCAGTCGCGCACCTGGCCGGCGGCATTCCGCAGCACGAAGAGCGGATAGACGTGGTCGGCTTCCATCGTTGCCGAGCCTGCGCCCACCGACGAAAGAATCGCCATCGAGCCGCCGTAGAGCGCTTTGCCCGCGGCATCCGTGAAGTTCGCCGCCGCGAACTCGGAGTAGTCGCGCATCGCGTCTTGCGCCGCGGCACGGTGCGAATTGGTGGACAGCCACGCGACCCAGGTGATCGCACCGGCCACGCACAACGTGAGCAGCAGCACCGCGACGAGCGGTACTGCGGAGGCAGACGTTGGTGAGCGCGGCGAACTCTTGGCCATGCACTCCTCGCGAATCGAAACCACCTGGCCGCACACGAGTCGGACCGCTCTCCGACAATGTGTGGTGCCGCGCGCCGAGACTTGCGCCTCAACCCAACTACGGCCCCCGAATTTCCGGTTGGACGCCGTGTCCCGCTACATGGTTTACCTACGGCGCGTCGAGAAATGCAGTTTCGCGGTGGCTCTAGCTCGCCGGCGCCGCCAACGACCGCAAGAGCTGCAACATTTCGACATCGTTCGAATCTGGTGTGATGTCGTCCTCGGGCTCGACCGTGTCCCGGTGCGGCGTCTCGAGAATCAGTGGTACACCGGAGGCACGAGGATCGGCCAACAGCCATCGGAACGGTTCGCTCCCGATCTTGCCCTGGCCGATGAGCGCGTGACGATCCCGGTTCGATGCGAACGGATACTCGCTGTCGTTCAGGTGAAAGAACGACGGCGCCTCGGCGCAGGCGTCCTCGAACGCGTCCAGTACCGCGCGCTGCGACTCGCCCGACGAGGTGATGTCGTGACCAGCCGCAAACAGATGACAGGTGTCGAGGCCATAGCCGGCGCGCTCGCGCAGCGCAGCGGGGATCGCGCCAAGGATGGCGCCAACTTCGTGCGGCGTACGTCCCACGGTGACGCCCGCACCGGCCGTATTCTCGACCAGTAGTCGCGTCTGGCCGGACACGCGCTCGAGCGCTTGCGTCATGGCGCGTGCGACGCGCGCCGTGGCTTCATCCGGGTTGCCGCCCAGCGCCGCACCCGGGTGGAAGCACACCGCCCCCACACCGAGCGCGGTCGATCGCTCCAGCTCCTTGGCGAGGCCCGCGGCCGAGCGATTCCATTTCTCTTCGTCGGCAGTGGCCGTGTTGAGCACGTACGCCGCGTGGACGACCACGTGGGCGGGGTCGATGCGCGCCGCGGCGAGCGCCGCGCGAAACCGCTCGACGCGCTCGGCGCGAATGGACGACTTGTCGCCGTAGTATTTAGGGATCGCGGTGAAGAGCTGCAGCGCGCCCATGTCCGCCGCGCCTGCGCGCATCACCGCTTTGTCGATACCGCCCGAATCCGACGCGTGCGCGCCGAGGATCAGGCGGCGCGGCGCGCCGTCGGCTCCGTTAGGCATCACGATTCACCGGACGAGAGGTCGATCATCCGCGAGCCGCCCTGGAGGTATTCCACGCTCCGCGGGTCCTGCAATTGGCCTAACCGCCTGATGATGGTCGCGATGCGTACGCTCTGCGCGTGGATCGATTCGCCGAGGGCGCGGAGCTCGGCGTTCACGCCGTCCAGCTGCGCGATGGCCTGCGCCTCGATCATGAGCGCGGTGAGCGGATTGTTCACCTCGTGCTGCACCGCGATCGCGACTTCGCCGATGCCGGCCAGCCAGCGGGCCTTCGCCAACTTCGCCACCGCGTCGCGGCGCTCGGCGTCGAGCGCGATGCGCCGCTCGGCGATGGCCAAGCGCGCCATGAGGCCCGCCGGATCGAGGGGCTTCATCAGGTAATCATCAGCGCCGGCCTGGAGCGCGGCGTCGACATCCTCGGCTTGATCGCGGCCCGTGACCACGAGCAGGAACGTGTCGCGCGTGGTCTCGTGCGCGCGCGCGCGACGGCACACCTCGAGACCGTCCACCACCGGCATGTTCCAGTCGAGGACGGCCAGCGGAGGCGGGTTGCCCTCGATGGCGCGCCAGGCGACGTCGCCGTCCGACGCCACTTCCACGTGGTGGCCGCGGTGCTCGAGCGCGCCGCGCATCAACCGCTGCAACACCGGATCATCATCGGCGAGCACCACTCGCATCAGCGCATCCTCGCGTTCGTCATCGGCGCTTGCCTAACGGCGCCACATCGACGACGGTGAAATCGGCTCCGCTCGCGCGGTTGGAGTTGGGCGCGCCGGACGTCCACGCGACCGCCGCCACGCCGGCCCCGACCGCCACGCGCGGATCGCTCGCGCGCTCGGTGCCCGGCGACACCGCCATGTGGATGTCGAACGTGTGGCCGGCGGTGTACGACACCGCGACGCCGACGCGTCCGTCGTCCGCGTTCGGATACTCGTACGCCACGAGCACGGTGTCGCCGTGCGCGGCGACGTCCGCGCGCGCCGGGTCGTCGCCGTAGAACACACCCACCGGAGGATGCCACGTGGCGCCGCGATCCTGCGACTGCACGTACCAGACCCCCGCGCCCTGCCTCGGCGCGAGAAAATACGCCAGGTGCACGTAGCCGCTCGCCGAATCCGCCGTCATCGCTGCGTTAGGCCGGCCGCAGCCCAGCGGCTGGCGGTCGCGGTCGTCGACGGCCGCCGGCGCGCTCCACGATGCGCCCGCGTTCGTCGACTGCGAGACCAGCAGCTGCGCGCTCGAGTCGGCGCGCGGCTGCCACCACGCCACGAACCAGAGGGGGCCACCCGCCGGAGCGAACACGATCGACCCCGCGCACGCGCCGACGGGCGTCACGAACGAAGTCGCCGGACGCGTCCCGATCGTAGGCGTGGCGCGTCCGTCGAGCTCCAAACGCCAGCCGGCCGGCGGTGCGTTGGGCGTGCGCAGCGCTTCCCGCCACGTCGGCGCGGATTGGCTGCACGACGCGCAGCACGCCATGGCCGCTCCCAGCGCTGCGGCGCGCAGTGCGGTCGAGGGCGTGCAAATAGTTCGGGAGATCCAACCGGTGGCCGTGCGCACGCCGACAAATCTAACCAGCACCCGCGCCTGTTACGTATCGTCGGGCGTTGCGCGCGCGCGGGCGTTCGCCCGCACCGCAAGCAGGTACGCGGGATAGCTCGCGCCGAGCAGCACCACGGCCCAGATGCTGTGCGTTCTGTCGCCGATAACCGCTGCGATCAGGAATGCGGCCGAACCCACCAATGCCAATCCCGTGGTCCACGGATAGCCCCACACGCGGTACGGTCGCGGGCGATCGGGCTCGCGCCGCCTCAGCACGAACACCGCGGCGAACGAGACGAAATAATTTGCGACGAAGTAGAACGCCGCGATGGCGATCGCGCTCTCGAACACGCCCGTGAAGATGAACGCCAACGCGACGGCCGCGCTCGCCGCCAGTGATGCCCTGGGTGTTCCCGATGCGGACACGCGCGACGCACCAGCGGGGAACAACCCATCCTGGCTCATCGCCACGGGCACGCGCGACGCCATGAGCAGCAGCGCGTTCACGGTGCTGAGCAGCAGCAACACCGTTAGGCAACTGACCACCGGGTAGCCGTGCGCGCCGAACAACGCCCGCGCCGCCGCCGACGCCACGAACCGCTCGCCCGCCATGCCCGGCAGCGACAGCACGAACACGAACGCCAGGTTGAGCAGCACGTACACGGTGATCACCGACACGACGCCGCCCAGCATCGAACGCGGGATGTCGCGCCCCGGATCGTGGACTTCCTCGGAGAAGTACACGACGCCGTTCCACCCATCGTACGTGTAGATCACCGACTGCATCGACAGGACGATGGCGGTGAGGAGGGCCGCGCCCGCCGGCACGGCGCGCGGGGCCATTGCGTTAGGCGCCGGGTGCGGCAACGCGAAGCACGCCACGATGAGCGCCACCAGCGCCAGTCCCTTGAGCAGGCTCGTAATGGTCTGCGACGTTCCGCTCGTGCGCTGGCCGCGCCAGAGAATGGCCGTGAACACGAGGACCGTCGCCGCCGCAACCCACTTGGACCACGCCGCCATGGCCGGCACGAGCACACCCACCGATTCGCCGATCACGATCGACACGGCCGCGGTGCTCGCGTTCGTCGACAACCAATCGCTCCACCCGATGACGAATCCGGTGTACGAGCCGAACGCGTGTCTCGCGAACACGTACTGCCCGCCCGACCGCGGCAGCATCGCGCCCAACTCCGCGAGGTTGAGCGCGCCGAGCAGCGCGTAGAGACCGCCGGCCACCCAGACGCCGAAGAAGAGACCCGCCGTCGGCAGCCTGCCGGCGATCTCGCCCGGCGTCCTGAGAATCCCGGCCCCGATCGTGTTACCGATGATGACCGCGAGTCCGAATACCACACCGAACACGCGCAGCAGTCGTCCGCCGCTCTCGATCTTGGACGCAGTCATGGCCGGAGGGTGCCGGAGCGGGGTGCGTGCGGCCTTCACAGGCGACGCGCGATACGACGGGAGCCCTATGATGCCACGCGCGATCCGCACCGTCCAGAGCGCTCGAGGCGTTGGCCCGGCCTCCCGTCGCGCGATATCTTTAGCGCCCGGCCGGACATCACGTGTCCGCCGTTGGCCCGACGGAGGAGACCCATGTCCGCACCCGCTGCCCGCACCCGCAAGCGCGCCACCGACAAGCCGCGCGCGAAGACCGATAGCCCCGCGCCCGTCGCGACTGCGCCCGCGTTGCTTTCCGGCACTCCGCCGATCGCCGCCTTCAACGGCGCCCGTGCCATCCCCAATCCGATCAACGAGCCCATTCGCACCTATGCGCCGGGCTCGCCCGAGCGGAAAGAGCTCAAGGCGCGTCTCCGCGCGATGACTAACGAGCGCGTCGACATCCCGCTCGTCATCGGCGGACGCGAGGTGCGCACCGGCGCCACCGCCGCCACGGTGATGCCGCACGACCATCGCCACGTGTTGGCCAACTACCATCTGGCCGACGCCAAGCACGTGACGAACGCAATCGACGCCGCGCGCGCCGCGCACCGCGAATGGTCGCGGTGGTCGCTCGACGATCGCGCCGCCGTGTTCCTCCGCGCCGCCGAGCTCCTCGCCACTACCTGGCGCGCGACGCTCAACGCGGCCACGATGCTCGGCCAATCCAAAACGGCGTTTCAGGCGGAGATCGATTCCGCCTGCGAGCTGATCGATTTTTGGCGCTTCAATCCGTGGTTCGCGCAAGAGCTGTACGCGGAACAGCCGCGATCGGATCACGCGCAGTGGAACGCGCTCGAGTATCGTCCCCTCGAAGGCTTCGTGTACGCCGTCACGCCGTTCAACTTCACGTCGATCGGCGGCAATCTCCCCACCGCGCCCGCGCTCATGGGCAACACGGTGGTGTGGAAACCGGCGAGCACCGCGATGCTCTCCGCGCACTACATCATGAAAGTGCTCGAGGCCGCCGGCCTTCCGCCGGGCGTCATCAACATGGTGTCGGGCGACGCGGCCGCGATCTCGTCGCAGGTGATCGGCCATCGCGATTTCGCCGGCGTGCATTTCACCGGCAGCACCGGCGTCTTCAACGGCATCTGGAAGCAGATCGGCGAGAACATCGCGGGGTATCGCTCCTATCCGCGCATCGTCGGCGAAACGGGCGGCAAGGACTTCATCGTCGCGCACGCGTCGGCCGATCCAGCCGCGTTAGCCGTGGCGATCACGCGCGGCGCGTTCGAGTACCAGGGCCAGAAATGCTCCGCCGCCAGCCGCGTCTACGTGCCGCAATCGCTCTGGAACGATGTCCGCGATCGCATTGCGGCCATGATCGATGACATCGCCGTCGGCGACATCGCGGACTTCCGCAACTTCATGGGCGCCGTGATCGACAAGAAAGCGTTCACGAAGATCAGCGAGTACGTGGCCGAAGGAAAGCGCGGCGCGCGCATCATCGCCGGCGGCGGGACTAACGGAGGCGAAGGCTGGTTCGTCGAGCCAACGCTGGTCGAGACGCGCGATCCCGGTTTCCGGCTGCTGTGCGAGGAAATCTTCGGCCCCGTCGTCACCGCGTACGTGTATCCCGATGCGAAGTACGAGGAGACGCTCGGCGTGATCGACCGTACGTCGCCGTACGCGCTCACCGGCGCCGTATTCGCGAACGACCGCGCCGCCGCGCGCTTGGCAGCGTCCACGCTGCGCGATGCGGCCGGCAACTTCTACATCAACGACAAGCCCACCGGCGCCGTCGTTGGGCAGCAGCCGTTCGGCGGCGCACGCGCGTCGGGTACGAACGACAAGGCCGGCTCCAAGCTCAACCTCACGCGCTGGGTGAGCGCGCGCGCACTGAAAGAAAACTTCAACCCGCCCACCGACTACACCTATCCGTTCATGGGTGAAGCCTGATGCGGGCGCGTTTCGTCACGTGCGATGTCTTCACCAATCAGTTGTTCGGCGGCAATCCGCTCGCTGTTTTCCCGGACGCGAGCGGCATCCCCGAAGGCGCGCTGCAGAGCATCGCGCGCGAATTCAACTTGTCCGAAACGGTGTTCGTGTATCCGCCCGAGCAACGGGAGCACACGCGCCGCCTGCGGATCTTCACGCCGGGGGCCGAGCTCCCGTTCGCCGGCCATCCGACCATCGGCGCCGCGTACACGCTGGCAAAGTTAGGCAAGATCCCGCTGCGCGGCACGGAGACGAACATCGTCTTCGAGGAGCGCGTGGGGCCGGTGCCGGTGCTCATCCGCGCCGCAAACGGTGGGCCGACGTTCGCCCAACTCACGGCCGCGCAAGTGCCCGAGCTGGGGCCGCCGACGCCCGGCCGCTCCGTGCTCGCCGACGTGCTGGGCGTCGAAGCCACCGACATCCAGGGCGGCATGACGGCGCCCCAGGGCGTCTCGTGCGGATTGCCGTTCCTCATCGTGCCGCTCAAGGATCGCGACGCCGTTAGGCGGGCCCACGTGCGGATGGACCATTGGGAGTCGTCGCTCAAGTCGTATTGGGCGCCCCAGGTCCTCGTGTTCTCGCGCGACGCCGAACGCGAAGGCGCCGACCTGCACGCGCGCGTGTTCGTGCCCGGCTTGAGCGTGCCCGAGGATCCGGCAACTGGATCGGCGGCGACGGCGCTCGGCGCGTATCTCGCCGCACGCGACACGCAAGCGGACGGCACGCTGCGCTGGGTGGTCGAGCAGGGCGTCGAGATGGGGCGGCCCAGCGTGCTCGAGATCGTCGTCGAGAAAGCCGGAAACGAGATCAAGAGTGTGAAGGTCGGCGGCGAAACCGTAATGGTCTCGGAAGGCGAGATCGAGACCGGCAGCTAGCCGGCGCAAAGCTGTGGCCGCAAACGCCGGAACCGCCCCCGCCGCGCGCAGCGAGGCGGCCTGGTCTCGCGATAACGGTCGGTGGTGTGATCGTCGGGCTGTTGGATCTGACGTACGCGATCGTGGTGTACAGCCCCAAGCGGCCGATCCTCATCCCACAGGCGATCGCCGCCGGCGTGCTCGGCCGCGCGTCGTTCTCGGACGGTGCCCGCTCGGCCGGGCTCGGCGTGATTTTGCACTTCGGGATTGCGTTAGGCGCGGCGACGGTGTACTACCTGGCGAGCCGCAAGTGGCGGTTTCTCATCGACCGGCCCGTGATCGCCGGCATGATCTTCGGCGCATGCGTGTATCTGATGATGCACTACGTGATCGTCCCGCTGTCGGCGGCGGGGCCGAGCCACATGTCGTTCGCGCTCAAGAGCGCGGAGTTCGTGGAGCACTGGTTCTGCGTCGGCCTCCCGATCGCGTTCTCGGTGAGAAAATTCGGCGGCTGAAACTCCGCGCCTAACTGGTAGCTGGCGCTTCAGTCGGGGACGTGCGGCCGAGAAACCGGAACGATCGGTCGAAACACATTGATACGTTCTGCCTCGAGTGACTCGGCGCTCGTCTCGCCAAGCACGTATGCCTCGGCATTCCCGATGCCCGCCGACGCGCGCCGAGCGTGGATTCCCCTCGTCGTTTGGTCGACCCGCTCCGGCGCCATCGCCGCACGCGCCTCGTTCGTGTAGCCGAACAATGCCCACGGCGCGCGCTTCATCAGCTCGTCGATCGATTGATTGACTTCTTCTCGAGAGCCGAAGAACGAAAGACGGTTCCAGACGGTGAGAACGTCGGCGTGCGCGCGATGCAGCACGACTTCGTGCGTGCGGATGACCGGCAGCGGCGGCAGCTTGCTCCACTGCGTGACCTGTCGGCGGTAGACCCAACAGACATCTGCGAGCGGTACCAATGTTGGGTCGTGCCCGCGCGCCGCCATGACTGCGTCGAATACGAAAACGGCGGCGCCGATTCGTTGTCGGGCACCGCTCTCCCAATCGGCTTTCTCGTGCGCGCGAAATCGCTCGACTTCGACGCGCATCGCTTCCGCCGCACACGTCGGGTGGCAATCACTCAAGAAACCGGCGGACCGGCCGCAGACCTTACAGAGAGGCATGGATGTGTTCAGGGCGATCAGCCAGCATTGCCGGGTCAACGACAAGTCGCCCCCCATTCCCCGTTCCCCATTCCCCAAGGCGGCGTCAGCCGCCGCTTCCCCGACGTTACGTCCCCGTCCGCATCAGCGCCTGCCCCGCCCGCTGCACCGCAATCGCCCGCAAGTTAGGCGTCCAGATGCTCACCCGGTTCCGCCCGCCATCCTTCGCCGCGTACAACGCCTCGTCCGCCCGCGAATGCAGATCGTGCACCACGTTCTCGTCCGCCACCCGGTCCGCGACGAGCCCGATGCTCACCGTCACCGGCACCTTGCCCGAGATCCCCTGGAACCGGCGCTTCGACACTTCCTCGCGCATCCGCGTCGCCAGCCGGAACGCGCCGGCCGCGTTCGTCTCCGGCAGTAGCAGCATGAACTCGTCGCCGCCCGTGCGCGCCACCACGTCCCCTGTGCGCGCCACCGACCGCAGCAACTCGCCCACCTCCTGGATCACCGCGTCGCCCGCGAGGTGTCCGAACGTGTCGTTGATGGTCTTGAAGCGATCGATGTCGATCGCGATCAGCGCCAGCTCGCGGCCCGTGCGCGCCGCCCGCGACACCTCGCGCGCCAGCTGCTGCTCCAGACCGCGGCGGTTCTGACACCCGGAGAGCGCGTCCGTCATCACGAGATTCGCAAGCTGCGGACGCACCCGATTGTACGCCCGGCCCACCAGCGTCACGCTGTCCGGCCGCTTGTCGGCCGCCGCGTCGTATTCGCCCGAGAAGTCGCCGCCCTCCGCCCGCTCGAACAGCGACACGATTCCCGTTAGGCGCCAGTTGAAGTTGCTGTAGTGGACGATGAACGTCACCGCGGCCACCAGGAACACCGCCACGGTCCCCAGCTCCGACCGCCACACGAGCGGCGCGCCGCCCGAGATCGCCGTCGCCACCAGCAGCACGTATCCCCCCACCAGCCCGCCTAACACCATCCAGGCCAACCGCCGCCCGAAATAGAACTCCGTGAGATGCAGGATGGCGAACCCGCCTAACAGCAGCCGGTCGTAATGGGCGGGCGGGATCAGCAAATACGCCACCGCCACGATGAACACCACGTCCGACGCCATCGTCACCGCCACCATCCAATCGCGCGCCGCCCCGCGCCGCCGCGCATTGCGGCTCAGCATCAGATTGATGACCAGATAGCCGAGCAGCGTAAACAACCCGATGCCCGGCGACCGCGTAACAGTTCCGGTGAGATGGAGCGTTAGCCCGACGGCGCCGGCCAAGGCCGCAAACCCCGCGCGAACCTTGCCTTGCCACAGCAACACGTCGGCGTTGGTCTGCTCGTGGGCGTGTGGCGGCGTCGATGTCGAGTGTGCGTCGGGCATCCGCTTTGGCTGCGTGGTGAACGCCACAAGGTGGAAGCGCAGATGCCGGCGCGGGTCGCGCAAACCAGCGACGGGCGCTACGACGAAGGCAACCGGGCGATGCTGCAGCGGGCGTGCTCTTTTCGACGACGTGCTGAGGGTCGATGTAACGCCAAATCACCGCGTCGGCCCTCCGCACGGTTACTTCGTGCGCCGGATTCGCCCTTTGATGACCCGGTTCCGGTCGTCCACGAACACCACGCGAGGCGAGAACGCCTCGAGCTCGGCCTCGTCGTAGTCGGCGTAGCTCATCACGATGACCGGATCACCCACGGCCCCCATGCGCGCCGCCGCGCCGTTCAGTTGGATCGTGCCGCTGCCCCGCTCGCCCTCGATCACGTAGGTCTCCAACCGCGACCCCGTGTTCACGTTCACCACCTGAACCTGCTCGTACGCCTCGAGATCGGCCGCGTCCATCAGATCGCGGTCGAGGGTCAGGCTCCCTTCGTATTGGAGATCGGCGCCCGTGATCGTGGCGCGATGAATCTTCGACTTGCACATCTTGCGACGCATGGCCCGTCCGCACTCTCGCTGAGGAAATCCTGGCCCGCCGGCGACACACCATCGCCGCCCCGCGTGGCCCACACTGAAAGATAGTCGCTCCGGGAAGTCCCGATCGCTGCTCCGGCGACGATCAGAATCGCGCGTCCAGATACATCGCGCCGCGCAGCGAGCGGGACGGCTGAATTCCGTGTGCGAGATCGACGTGCAGCATGCCGTCCAGTAACGACAATCCGACCCCCGCGCCAAGAATCGGCCGGCCCTGCGACCGCCAGTTCGTGCGCGAGCCGGCCCAACCGGCATCGAAGAACACCGTTGGGCGAACCGACACGAGACCGTACGCGACCTCGGTGCGGCTGAACCAGTACGCGTCGCCGGCCTGCTCTCCCGGGATCTGCCCGCGCACCGTCTGCGTGCCGCCCAGGTACCAGAGCCGCTGGGGCGGAACGGTACCGACGCTCGTGCCGGCGCTCGCGCTCACCGATGCGCTCCAGTTCACGCCTAACCCGCGCGACAGCGTCGCGTCGAGCGCCCCGCGCCCATAGTCGAACGTGCCGCCGGCGCCTTCGAGTGCGGCGCCAAGGCCCAACCGCCAGCCGGCCGGATCGAGTCCGAACGCGTCGTGCACCGACACGGTGCCGCCGGCCTCGCCCGCCCGCGCGGCCCGGATGTTGGACGGCGCGCCATCCCGCGCGCCTAACGCATGGTATAACGAGAATTGCGTGTTGACGTCGGCGGTCCGCTCCTCCTCGGCGAACGCGCGCCATTGCACGGTCGCCGTCCCGTCGTGCCGGCCGCCGAGCTCGACGCCCCAGGTCCGATAGTAGAACGCATCGTCGTTGCCCAGCGTGAGCGCGCCGATCGAGCTGCCCAACGACAGTGGATCGCCCCACGGATTCACCGGCACCAGCCGCCGATACGCGCCGAGCGACATCGTGCGGACGCCGTCCGAGCGGCTCACCTGGAGATCGAAGCCCGGCTGAAAATCGGCGATCCCGAACCGCCCAGTGAGGCTTCCCGTTAGGCCGGATCCGAACTGCTCGTCGACCCGCGCGCCGAGCGACAGCCCTTCCACGCGATTGTACCGCGTGAGTCCGTCCTGCAGGCCGTAGTGGAGCGTCGGCGCCTGCGGACTCCAGCCGGGTTGCACGCCTAACCCAAGCGACTTGAGCACCGCGTCGCGATCGGACACTCCGAACGTTTCCTCGCCCGGGGCGAAGATCGACGGCGGCAGCTCCGGCGAATGCGCCAGCGCCGCCGTGTCGCACGGAATCCGGATCTCGATCGGCAGCGCGCCGTCGTGCCGCAGCTGCTGCCGAACGATCGTGTCGCCGCGCGCGCAATGGAGCGTCGCCATGTCGTCGGTCGAGTCGCCGCGCTGCCGTGCGCGACGCACTGCCCGGATCGAATCGCGCCTCGCCCGGCGCGCCGAGTCGCTGAGCGATGCGATCGCGATCGGCGGCAGCGAGTCGGCCACGTTCACGCTCGCGTACCGGAAGGCCTGTTCCACCGTGAACGATGAGCGCATCGGCCCGATCCGCGCGCGGCCTTCCACTGTCTGCACGCGCGGCATCCACCAGCGCTCGTCCACCAAACCGTACTCGACGATGAACGCCGAGATCGTCGCCGTCATCGGAAAGATCAGCGGTTTGACGAGCGTCGGCACATCGTCGAACGTGTGCGGATCGTCCGCGCGCGCCATCGCCGCGATGTCCATCGGCGCCGCCGGCCGGTACACGGCGCGCACGATCTGGCCCGTTGCATCGTCCACCCACAGCGATCCGACGATGAGCTCGTAGCGCGGCGCGCGCGGCGTCACGCGGATCTCACGCAGCCGGATGTGCCGCCCGTCCGGAAACGCCAACGACACCGAGTCGCCTAACGCATACCGGTACACCGACTCGGCGCCGTTCTCGAGGGGATGGATCATGGGCGACTGGTGCCGTTCGCGCGACCGCACGACGTCCGAGAATCCAACCAGCCCTTCGCGGCCGGGGAAGTACGGAACCGGATTGTCGTCCAACATGTCGTCGAGCACCCGGGCGCCCGGGTACGCCAGCGGAATCGCCGTGCGTGCGGCGAGCACGTCAATGTGCGCGCCGATGCCGCGACGCCACCGCACGCGCGATGCGCCCTCGCTCCGAATGAGCAGCCGCTCGGGCCCGCTCGCGCCCAGTCCGAAGCTCACCGTGAGACGTCGCTTCGTGGTCGCGTCGTACGCGATCAGCGACGAGTCCTGGCTCGTGCGCGCCGCTCGCGCCCGCGCGACGAGCGCGCGCACCGCGGCGTCGTGATACGCATTGGCGATCTGCTCCGGCGTCGCGACCAGCATCGTGTCGTGCTGCGAGAGCGCGGTGTCCTGCGCCGTCCGCGTGGGCGCAGCCGTTCCTTGAAGCGCCACCAGAACTCCGAGCCAGACCAGCATGCACCCTGCGCGATGAGTCTCGTGTGCGCCGTACGTGTCCGTTCACGAGCGGGTTTCGTGTCCAGCGTCGTCCGGATCGTGGCGCATCGACGCGCGGGCGCAAAGGTCGAGTTCGCATCCGCCCGCCCTTCTACGCCAGCCGGGCGACTTCCGCTCCCGTGACCGGCGGTCGCACGGTGCCCGGCGACCAACCGAAGAGGCTCGTGCAGGCGGCACCGCACATCATGCCTTGGCACGGCCCCATCGTGACGCGGGTGTAGAGCTTGGCCTGGCGCATCGTCCACGACGGATCCAGCGCGCCGCGCCGCACGTCCTCGCATCGGCACACGATCGTGGACTCGGCGGCCAGCCGCCGCACCTCATCGCGCGGGCGGAACGCTTCCGTTAGGCGGTCGCCGAACCGCTGCCACGCGTCGCGCGCGCGCCGGAGCCCAGCGGGCACCGCCGCATCGTCCGCACCGGCGGCGTCGAGACCGGCGATGCGCCCCTCGATGATCGCCGATGCTTCACCGGCCACGCCCGTCGGCTCGCCCGCGCACCACACGTTAGGCAGGCTCGTGCGCTGGCGGCCATCCACCACCACGCGTCCGCGCTGGACATCGCACCCGAGCAGCCGCGCGAGCTCGAGATTGGGGACGAACCCGTAGCTGCAGCAGACCAGGTCGCACGACACCGTCCACGTGCGGCGGCCGTTCGTGAGTCGAACGCGCTCCACCCGGTCCACGGCTCCCTCGGCCGCCGCGACCCACGTGCCGAATCGCATGCGCGTGCCGAGCAGCGACCTGCCGTAACCGAGCGCCTGCCACAGCTTGGACGGATGCGACCACAGGCCGGCCCCGAACGCAGCCGCCTGGCCTAACGGAGCTTGCTCGGTCACCGATACGACGCGCGCCCCCGCGCGCGCCAGCGCCGCCGCCACCGGCAACAGCAATGGCCCGGACCCCGCCACCGCCGCGCGCCGCCCGCGCACCGTCATGCCGCCTTTGAGCAGGGCCTGCGCCCCGCCCAATCCCATCACGCCCGGCAGCGTCCAGCCCGGGAATGGAAGAAAGAGCTCCCGCGCGCCCGTCGCAACCACCAGGCGGCGGGCACGCACGACCGCCGGCGACGCCGCGCCGTCACCCGTTAGGCGAAGTACGATGCCATCGCCTGCCGACGCGTCGAATACCGAGGTGCGCGCCAGCCACGTCGACCCGGCGCCGTCGAGCGCGCGCTCGGCGCGCTCGATCCATGCACGGGCCGCGCGCGGCAAGCTGGCCGCGGTCCGGTGCCGCCAGATCTGTCCGCCCGGGCGCATGCCCTGGTCGATCACCACCACGCGCGCCCCGCCTTCGGCCGCCGACGCCGCGGCCGCGATGCCCGCCGGCCCGCCGCCCACGACCGCGACGTCGCAGACTACGGTCCCGTCGCCGGCCGATGCGGGCGACGCGGCCGGTGCCATGGCGTTAGGCGCAGTCTCCACACGCATGCCGTCGGCGCACGGCACCAGGCACGACCGCTGATGCGGCCGGCCATCCACCGTCACCCGGCACTCGAAGCACACACCCATCCCGCACACCGGCGCCCGCGGCTCCCCGCTCACCGACGTGCGAAAGTGCGTCACGCCCGCGCCTAACAATGCCGACGCCAGCGTCGCACCCGCCGGGGCCGCCAGCGGCCGGCCGTCCACCGTGATCGTCACGTCGCGGGACACGCTGCCTCCGGCGCATCGGCGCCGTGCATCCGCGGCATCGCGCGCACGGGCCGGTACGGCGCCGCATCGAACGGCGCCGCTCGCCCCGCAATGTCCGCCGCGATCAGCGCCGCCGTACCGGGCGCGGTCGTGATGCCTAACCCCTCGTGGCCCGCGGCGATCCACACACCCGGCTCGCGTTCCCATCGGCCGATGAGCGGCACGCCGTCCGGCGTCGCCGGACGGAATCCGGTCCACACCCGGATCGCATCGCAGCCCGCGAGCGCCGGGACGAACGAGATAGCCCGCCGCACCATGGCGCCTAACACGGCGCCGTTCACCGACGCATCGCGCCCCACCAGCTCGCGCGACGACCCGATGAGCAGCTGCCCCGTCGCCCTCGGCTGCACGTTGAACGCCACCGACTCGCCGCCCAACCCGTGCGCGCTGCGCAGATAGCCGAGCTCCACCAGCTGCGAGTGGCAAAGACCCGGGTACCGGTCCGTGATCACCAGGTGGCCCTTGCGCGGAATGATCGGCAAGCCGCTCGTGAGATGCGGCGCATCCACGCCGGCCGCATTCACGATCGCGCCCGCCGAGATGGTCTCTTCGGCGCCGCTGGCGCCGCGCACGCGCACCGCGCCGGCGCCGATCGCGATGGCCGCGCAATGCTCGCGCAGCCGCGCGCCCAACGCTACCGCCCGCTCCACGCACCACCGCGCTGCGTTAGGCGGATACAGAACGCCGTCCCCCGGCACGAAGAGCGCACCCGCCAGCCCGCGCCTGAGCGCCGGTTCCATTCGCGCCAGCTCGTCGGCGTTGACGATCGAGGACTCCACGCCATGCGCGGCGTATACGGCCTGCTTGGTGCGCGCGGCGTCGAGCTCCGCCTCGGCTTCGGCCACCCAGAGCGTGCCGCGCATCTCGTACTCGCATCCGGCCGGCAGCTCGTCGGCCATGCGCTCCCATACGGCGCGCGAGTACGCGGTGAGCGCGAGCTGCGCCGGCGAATCATCCATCACCACCAGGTGACCCATCGCCGCGGCCGTCGTCCCGCCGCCGGCGAACGCCGCATCGATGATGAGGACGTCGAGCGACTCGCGTACCAGCGCTAGCGCGCACGCCGCGCCCACGATGCCCGCGCCGACGACCACGACGTCGGGCCGCTCCGGTCCCACGCCGACCCCGACCGGCCGCGTCACGCGCCCGCTATGCCTAACCGGAACGGGTCGCGCGGATCGAACAGCAGCGTCGCGCGCGAGGTCACGAACGCCCGGCCCTCGATGTGCGGAATGACTCCGCGCGTGCCGGCGCGCTCGTCCACCCAGCCGGTGAACAGGCTCCCCGTGATGCTCTCCTGCCGCCACCGTTCTCCCGCGCGCAGTTTCCCGCGCGCGTGCAACACCGCCATCTTCGCCGAGGTCCCCGTACCGCACGGCGACCGGTCGTACGCGACGCCGGGACACAGCACGAAATTCCGGCTGTCCGCATCCGGCCGTACCGGCGCGCCGAACACCTCGATGTGATCGACCACGGCGCCCCCGGCTCCCGTAATGCCGTCGCGGATCAGGGCCTCGCGAATCGCCATCGCCGACCGCGTCAGCTCCCGCACGTTCGCCAGCGCGAGGTCGACGTCTAACTCAGTTAGGAAGAACCAGTTGCCGCGCCAGGCCACGTCGCCGTGCACCGCGCCCACGGCCGGCACGTCGACCGTCACTCCAGAGCGGTGCACGAACGCCGGGACGTTCTCGATCGCCACCGATCCGTCCGACGCGAGCTCCGCCCTCACCGGCCCAACGGGCGTGTCCACGCACACCGCGCCCGGCCCCAAGCGGCCGAGGTGCTCGAGCGTGCGCACCACGCCGATCAGGCCGTGACCGCACATGCCGAGATACCCGACGTCGTTGAAGAAGATCACACCCGTGATCGCCCCCGGACTCACCGCCGGGGTGAGCAGTGCGCCAACCACGGCATCGTGTCCGCGCGGCTCGAGAATTACCGATTGCCGCAGATCATCGTAGTCGCGGCGCAGCGATTCGCGTCGCTCGGCCATCGTGTCGCCGGACGGCTGCGGCCAGCCGGCGATCACCACGCGCGTCGGCTCGCCTTCGGTGTGCGAGTCGACCACCTCGATCGCGTCGACCGTGCGCGACCCGCCGCTCACACGCGTGCTTCCGGCGCCGCGAGCGCGGCACGGATGCGCGACAGCGACGACTCGAGCTCGTCGCCGTCCAGCTCCAACCGCGGCGGACGCACACGCGCGCTGCCCTTGCCCACCTCCTGCTGCACCAGCTTGATCAGCTGCACGAATTTGGGCACCGTATCCAACCGCAACAGCGGCAGGAACCAGTCGTAGAGCTTCCGCGCGTCATCGCGGCGACCGGCCGTGGCGAGTTCGAACAGGCGCATCGTTTGCGCGGGCAGCGCGTTCACGAGACCCGCGATCCATCCTTCGGCACCCGCCGCCACGCCCTCCACCACCAGGTCGTCCAGTCCGACCAGCACCGTGAGGCGGTCGCCTAACGTTTGCTTGATCTCCGTGATGCGCCGGACGTCGCCGCTCGACTCTTTCACCGCGTGCAGATTCTCGTGCTGCGTGAGCTCGCGGATCTGCTCGGGCAGAAAGTCGGTCCCGTACGAGATCGGATTGTTGTACAGCATGCACGACAGGGGCGTCGCGCGGATGATCGCGGTCACGTGCGCCTTCGTCTCGCGCCAATCACCGCCGTACACGTAGGGCGGCAGCACCATCAGCCCATCGCATCCGGCGCGATGCGCTTCCTTGGCCAGCGCCACGGCCTCGGCCGTGCTTGTCGCCGAGATCCCCGCGATGAGCGGCGATCCCGCGCGCAGCGCCGTGCGGCACGTTTGAAGAATCGAAACCTTTTCCTCGAATGACAGCACCGGCGCCTCGCCTAACGATCCGAGCGGGACGATGCCGCGCGCGCCGTTCGCCACCATCCACGCCGCGTGATCGCACAGAAATTCGTGGTCGATCGTCAGGTCGTCGCGAAACGGCGTGGTGATCGCGGGAAACACACCGCGCCAATCCTGAATGCGCATGGATGTCGTCACGGGTTGATCTGGACCGTCTTGGTCTCGGTGTAGAACTCGCGCGCCGCCGGACCCTGTTCGCGGCTGCCCGAGCTCGATCCTTTCATGCCGCCGAACGGCGCGTGCGGATCGACACCCGTCGTGTCGCCGTTCACCCGGACCAGCCCGACTTCTATGCGCCGCACGTAGGTGAGCGCCGTCTTGATGTCGCGTGTGAACAGCGACGCGCTCAGTCCGTACGGCGTCTGATTGGCCAGCGCGATCGCATGGTCGAGATCGTCGGCCACGAACACGCCTAACACCGGTCCGAAGAGCTCGCGCTTGGCCAGGGGCTCGTCGGGATCGGTGAGCCGGATGACGAGCGGCGCCACGTAGAACCCGCGCGCGAAGCGCGGATCGTCGGGCAGCTCGCCGCCGAACAATTTCTCGGCCTTGCCATCGCGCAACGCCTGCGCGATCGCGTCGCGCGACCGCGCGCTGATCACCGGGCCGACCGCTGACGCCGGGTCGTCCACTGGGCCTAACGGGAGCCGGTCCACCTGCGCGCGCAAGCGCTCGAGGAACGCGTCCGCCACGTCCTTCACCACCACCACGCGACTCGTGGCCGTGCACTTCTGCCCCGCGTACCGCATGGCGCCGGCCGCCGCCAGCACCGCCGCGGCATCGAGATCGGCGTCGCGCGCCACGATCAACACGTTCTTCCCGCCCATTTCCGTCTGGAAGCGCACGTTGCGGCCCGCCGCCAGCGCCGCCACCTGTGCCCCCACCGCGCCCGATCCGGTGAAGGAGATCCCTCGCACCGCCGGGTGCCGCAGCAGCGGCGTCCCGACGTTAGGCCCGGTGCCGTGCACCACGTTGAACACGCCCGGCGGCAGCTTGGCCGCCATCGCCGTTTCCGCCAGCAGCGACGCCACGTGCGCCGACATCTCGGACGGCTTGAGCACCACCGTGTTGCCGAACGCCAGCGCCGGCGCGGCCTTCCACAGCGGAATGGCCAGCGGAAAGTTCCAGGGCGTGATGAGCGCCACTACGCCTAACGGCTCGCGCAGCGTGAACTGGAGCGCCCCCGGCGCCTGCGCCGGGATCACCTCGCCGCTCGCCCGCACCGCCTCGCCCGCGTAGTAGCGCAGGATCACGACCGCGCGCGCCACCTCGCCGCGCGATTCGCCGATCGGCTTGCCGACCTCGCGCGTCATCGCCCGCGCCAACTCGTCCGCCCGCTGCGCCACCACCCCCGCCCACGTGTACAGCATCTCCGCCCGGGCCGGACCGGACATCGCCCGCCAGTTGCCTAACGCAGCCGCCGCCGCCGCGGCCGCGTCGTGCGCCGCCTCCGCCGTCCCTTCGGGCACCAACGCCACCACGTCCGATGCATCCGAAGGATTGAGCGACGGCACCGTGGCGCCGCCGCGCGACGGCTGGAACGCCCCCGCCACCAGGTCGGTGAGCACCACCGCCGTCATGCCTCGCCCCGCTGCGCGCGCAGAAAGCGCACGAGCGAACGCCCCGCGCCCGTGATGTGGCCGCCCATGAGCTGCGCCGCGCGATCCGCGTTGTGACGCCGCGCCGCCGTCACGATCGCGCGATGCTCCTCGCTCGCCCGCGACTCGCCGTGCGTCAGCGCCAGCTGCATCCGCGCGTACCGCTCGGCGTGCCGATGCAACCGCTCCGCGATGCCTAACGTCAGTGGGCGCTGCGCCGGCGCCAGGAGCGTGGAGTGCAGCTGCCAATTGAGCTCGCCCCAGGCCGCGACGTCGCGTTTGCGAAAGGCCGCGTCGAACGCGTCCAGAATCTCCTCGGCCCGCGCAAAATCGCCCGCGGTCATGCTCGGCACCGCGCGCCGGACCAGATCCGCCTCGATCTGCGCTCGCAGCTCGAACAGCTCTTCGATTTCCGCGATCGAGAACGTCGACACCACCGCGCCGCGATGCGGACTGAAGGTCACCAACCCTTCGACCTCGAGCTGCCGCAGCGCCTCGCGCACCGGGATCCGGCTCACGCCTAACTCCGCCGCGATGGCGTCCTGCCGCAGCGGATCGCCCTCCGCGTACGCGCCCGACAGAATCCGCTCGCGAATCGCCTGCAACGTCGCGCCCGCCAGCGTGAACCGCTCGATGGGACCGCCCTGCGCCGGCCGTGGTGCGGGCGCGCCGGCACGTCCCGCCGTCCGCGTTGAAGCCTGTCTCATGGAGTGTGTGGGCTCGAGTGCCTAACGAACGAACCACGGGTGCCGCGAACGGTCCGCGTGGCCACATCGGATAAAGTATCCGATGTGCGCCCGGTTACAACCCCCGGGAACGTCTCTTAATGCTCGTCGAATCTGCACGCTTCCGGCGACCGCCGCACCACACACGCCGTCACGACGACCCGTTCCCCGCTTCACTATATTTCCCCTCCCGGTCGCCACAGGATCTATGTCGCTCACCATCCGCGCACTCCGTAAGTCATACCCCGATGTCGTCGCGGTCGATGGGCTCGACCTCGATGTCCGCACCGGCGAGTGCTTCGGACTCCTCGGGCCCAACGGCGCCGGCAAAACCACCACCATCGAGATCTGCGAAGGCCTGACCTCCCCCGATAGCGGCGACGTCGTCGTCCTCGGCCGTCGCTGGACCGACCATCCGCGAGAGCTTCGCGAACGGCTCGGCATCCAGCTCCAGGAGACGCAACTCTCCGAAAAACTCACCGTCGAGGAGACGGTCCGCTTGTTTCGGTCATTTTTCCGCGAGGGCCGCGAGATCGCAGATGTGATCGCGCTCGTGCAACTCGAGGAGAAACAGCATGCTCGCGTTGGCGGACTCTCCGGTGGACAGAAGCAGCGCTTGGCGCTCGCGTGTGCGTTGGTCGGCGACCCCGACCTGCTCTTCCTCGACGAGCCCACCACGGGACTCGACCCACAAGCCCGCCGGCAGCTCTGGGAGCTGATCGAGCAATTCCGAGCCGCCGGCCGCACGATCGTGCTCACCACGCATTACATGGATGAGGCCGAGCGCCTGTGTGACCGCGTCGCGATCATGGACCACGGCAAAGTCATCGCCTTGGGCACGCCGCGCGAGCTCATCCGCGCGCGCTGCGCCGAGCACGTCGTGACGTTCTCCGCGCCTAACGCAGGCCGCATCGACCTGCCCGCGCTGCGCGCCGTCGACGGCGTGCTGGATGCACGCCCGGAAGATGGCGGCTACCAACTCGACGTCACCGAGCTCCACCGCGCCGTCCCGGCGTTGCTCAACGAGCTCGGCGCCCGCGGCATCGAGATGACCGAGCTGCGCACGCACTCGGCCACGCTCGAAGATGTCTTCGTATCG
>DATNAM010000082.1:0-15837 GCA_035572595.1 Gemmatimonadaceae bacterium | reverse complement strand
GGTAGGCCAGCCATTCTTCGGGTCGACGATCATCGCGAAGTACATCCCCTGCATGAGGTGCATGAGCACCGGCGGTGTCCCGCAATGCACGAGGAACGCGCCGGGGTCGCGCGCGACGAACGCGAATTGAATGGAGTCGTGAGGCATGATGATGCGATACGCGACGTTCGCCGGAATACGCGCGGCGTGAAAGTCGATCGAGTGCGGCATGGCGGCTTCGTTTACTACCGTGATGCGCACCGAGTCACCCTGGCGGACGCGGAGCACTGGACCCGGAACGGTTCCACCGAAGGTCCAACCGCTATAGCTGATGCCTTCCGCGATCTGGATCGTTGCGTCCTTGATCGGAATCCGGAAGTCCTTCACGTGGGCCGGATCGGCAGCGGCAAGGCGCGCATCGTACGCGGGCGTCGTTAGGCGTGTGGTTTTGTCGAAGTCGACCCGGGATACCGCAGTGTTGCGCGCGGGATTGTGGATTGCGGCGCCGGTGGTGATGGCGGCAATCGCCGCGGTGACCAGAGACAATTTCACGTACCGCATCGCGTCCTCCAGAGGGAAATGCCGGTGGTGCAACTCCCCTCGAGTTTCGCGTGCGGAAGCGACCGCATCAGTCGGGAGAAGACCGATATTCGGGCGGTGAATTAGGGGACAGGCCGTCGGGGATTCGAGGACGCGTCGACCTGCGCGGCCGTGTCGGTGCGGGACATATACAATGAGTGTCGGCAAAGTCTGCCGGGGAAGGGCGGGTTCGCAAACAGGTGGCGACCCGCGGCGCTGCCTTCTGTCGGATGCCGGGAGAAGGTGGGATGCCGGAGAAGGTGGGATGCCGACAATTGCGCTCGCTCAGAGCGCAGGTCCGGCGTTGACATCCTCTCGACCGCCAGCCGATCTTCCGGAGCGCACGGGTGCGCTGGTGGCGTTAGGCGGCCGAGCCGCCGGGTTGAGCGGAACACATTCGAGGGTGGTGCATGCGCATGATGGGTTGGCGGCTTGCCGGAGTCGCGGGACTAACGGTGGCAGGACTCCTGGCGGCGGATGGGTTGCACGCGGCGCGAGCGCCGGTGGATGTACGCGACGCGCCCGAGTGCGCGCTGCCTTCGGCGGCCCGCCCGGAACCCAAGGCGGACGCGCCGGACCGACCGGACTGGCTGTTAGGCGAACACCGGTACCTCGAGCTCGCCGCCTGGTTGGAGACGGCGGCTCGGACGGGAACCGCGCCGGCGCGCACGGTCGAGTATGTCCGCGGCGTGCTCGCGAACAAACAGAACCAGAACGACGCGTCGATCGAGCAGCTGGAGCCGCTGCGGACGCGGCTCGATCCGGTCGCGGATTCGGCGCGTGCGGCGGTCGTTCTGGAGACGCTGGCCGACGACTACCTGAAGACGTATCGGTACGACGCCGCGGCCACCGCATTGGCCCAACTCGATCGCGAACACGGCCCGGCGATGGCATCCGCGGACCGTGAGGACGTCGAGGAGGAGCTGGCGCTGCGGCGCGCATTGCGGCACGCGGCACCGCAGCACGTCAGCATCGCCGCGCCGTTCACGGTCGCGCTGCGCCCCGATGCGCTCGGGCTGCGCGAGGTCACGGTGCGCGTGGGCAGCGACTCCTCGGGCTGGATCTTCGACACGGGCGCCAATCTTTCGACGATCACCGAGGGCATGGCGCGCCGGTTAGGCCTGCACGTGATCGCGACCGCGGCGAAGACGAAGGGCATTACCGGTGTCGGGGTGCCGACGCGCGTGACCGTGATTCCCGAGATGCGTGTGGGCGGCGCCCGCATTCGCAACGCGATCGCGATCGTGCTGCCCGACAGCTCGCTCGACATTCCACAGGCGCATTTTCAGATCACCGCGATCCTCGGCTATCCAGTGCTGGAGGCGCTCGGTCGTCTCGCGATCGGCACCGACAGCCTTGGCGTCGACCCGGGGATTGGCGAGACGCTGAGCGATTCATCGAACCTGTTTCTCGACGATCTGTCCCCGTTAGTCGCGGCCAAGGTGGGCGATACCACGCGGCTCTTTCACTTCGACAGCGGCGCCGATGCCACGCTGCTGACGGTGCGGTTCTGCCGAGCGTATGCGTCGCTGCTGACGGGAATCGCGCCGACGCACGTCAAGATCGGCGGGGCCGGAGGAGTCCAACGCTACGATGGGTACAAGCTCGCGCGGCTGCCGCTCACGATCGGCGGCACCCGAGCGGTGCTGGACAGCGTGTTCGTGTTCAGGGACGAGTCCAAGTCGCCGTTCGAGGCGTACTATGGGAACCTGTCCGGCGCCGTCGCCGCCAAGTTCGGCGGCTACACGATCGACTTCCGGGCGATGACCTTCGAGCTCGGCGCGAAGACGCGCTGACCGGCGGCGAACGGCGTCCGGTGCGCGAGGCGTACCGGGCCAACCGGATGCGGAAGGGAAAGTGACGCAAGCTGGACGGTTTGGTGACGCCGTGTGCGTAGCGTGACGCCACCTCTCTTCCGTCCGGAGCCACTATGAGACGCGTCGCCGCCGTACAGCGCTCGCTGGCCTGCGCCATCGGCTGTCTTCCGTTGCTGTTGGGCTGCAGCCATGAAGCGACCTCGCCGTTCGCGGTCCCGATTTTGGTGTCCGAAGCGGTCGTATCATCTCCGTTGGGCGACGGCCGCGTTTACGTCGGGATGAAGCCCAAGCCGGGATTGGTACCCGGGCTCAAAGCCACGATCCGGGATCAGCGATCGGGAACATCGGTGGTCGCGGTGATGGAAGCGGGTGGCTTCGATCCGGTGACGGTGGCCGCGGAGGTGGGCGACACGCTGTTCATTACCCTGCAGTATTCAGCGACGGACAAGATCGTGAGCTACGCCGTCGTTCCCGAGCGATCGAACCCGGTGGTTCTGCGAACGCTGCCCGGGAACGGTGCATCTAGTGTCGCGGTATCCGATTCGATGGTGGCGATCTTCAGCGAACCCATCGACGCATCGAGTTTGACGGGGGCGATCGGGCTCACGCATCTGGGCGGCGGGTCGATCGGCACGACGGTGTCGTCGTGCGGCAACGGATTGTGCGCCGCGCTCGCGCCGTCGGCGCTGCTGGCCGGATACTCGGCATTCCGGTTCTTCGTGTCGGATGCGGTGAAGAGCCGGGGCGGGGTGGGGCTCGCTCGCGCGGTGGCCGACACGTTCACCACCGGCGTGCCGCCTAACGGGACGGGCGCGCTGGATACGCCGCCGCTCGTGGTGCGGGCGTTCTCCGTGGTGGAGTATCAGGTTCCCGGCGACACCGTGGACTGGTTCTATGCGCCGCGCCTCACCGTGGAGAACGTCGGCCCGATGGATGCGGATGTGACCACGTTCGGATTCCAGGTACCGGGGATCGGCGGCGACGACGAGGGTGCGTGCAAGGCCGTCATCGTACCGTATGGGGCGACGGCCGACGTGTTTCTGGAAGCCCATGGCGCGTACGAGATATCCATCGAGGCGGGTTCGCGCGCGACGCCCGGTGAGGCGACCGCTACGCTGCAGTATTTGTCGGGCGTGAGCTTTTTCTCGTCGGACCTGCACGGTCCCGTCGTCTCGGGCGCGCCGCCAACGACGGACACGGACCGCACGGGGAACTGGTCCGCGGACTGCCGGTAGCGGCCGGCCTCGAGGTGAGCAGCCGGTGGCGCGTGCCCAGGCGCGAGCCTTGGACGCCAAGGCGGACGCCGCGTCGCGAGCCCCGGCTATACTGTTGACGCTCAACACTTGACAGGCAAGAGGAAAGGCCGCATCGTGGGCCGTACCCGCAGCGGCCGAGGCGCCACGTGACCGAGCCGAATACCGACGTGATTCAGGGGACGCTCGATCTCCTCATCCTCAAGACGCTGAGCCTCGAGCCCATGCACGGGTTCGGCATCGCGCGGCGCATCGAGCAGATCTCGCGCGGCGTGTTCCGCATCAATCCGGGCTCGCTGCTGACGGCGTTGCAGCGTCTGGAGCGCGCGGGCTGGCTGGACGCCGAGTGGCGGCGTACGGAGCACGCGCGCCGGGCGCGCTACTATGCGCTCACGCGGGCGGGGCGCAAGCAGCTGGCGGTGGAAGCGTCCACGTGGAACCAGCGCGCCGCGGCGATCGCGCGGCTGCTCAAGGCGGAGGCCTAACGACATGTCGGTCTGGCGCCAGGTGGTGCGCGGGGTGCGGGTGTTGGCGCGGCGTGCCGACGCCGACCGCGACCTCACCGACGAGGTGCAGCACTATCTCGACCAGTCGGCGGCGGCGCACATGGCGCGCGGGGTCGGGCCCCAAGCGGCGCGCCGGGCGGCGTCGCTCGAGATGGGGAACGCGACGGTCGCGCGCGAGCAGGTTCGCGACTACGGGTGGGAGAACGTGGCGGCCACCACGTACGGCGATCTGCGCGTCGCGCTCCGGCGCCTGCGCAAGAATCCGGGATTCACCGTGGTGGCCGTGCTGACGCTAGCGTTAGGCATCGGCGCGGCCACGGCGATTTTCGGCGCCGTCAACCCGATTCTGTTCGAGCCGCTGGCGTATCCGCATCCCGACCGCCTGGTGATGGTGTCCGACGTTCGGGCCGACGGCTCGCGTCTCGAGACCACGTACGGAACCTTCGTCGAGATCTCGCAACGGAGCCGCGACTTCGAGGCGCTCGCGGCGAGCGACGCATGGCAGCCGGCCCTGTCCGGCGATGGCGACCCGGAGCGCCTCGTGGGCCAGCGCGTGAGCGCGAGCTACTTCCGGGTGTTAGGCATCTCTCCCGCGCTCGGCCGCGCTTTTACCGGCGCCGAGGACCAGCCGGGCGGCCCGAACGTGGTCATCGTGAGCGCGGGGTTGGCCGCGCGCCGTTTCGGCGGCGGCGCGACGGTCGTTGGGCGGGTGATCCACCTGCAGGGCGACCCGTACACCGTGATCGGCGTCATGCCGCCCGGTTTCGACAACGTGCTGTCGCCGCAAGCGGATGTGTGGGCGCCGCTCAGACTCAACGCGCACGCTACGTTCGAGAGTCGCGAGTGGGGGCATCATCAGTCGATCGTTGGGCGGTTGGCGCCAGGCGTCACGGTGGAGCAGGCGCGACGCGACCTCGACGCGATCGCGCGGACGCCGGTGGCGGATTTCCCACGTCCCGAGTGGGCCAAGCTTGGGAGCGGGTTTTTGGTGCACCCGCTGCAGTACGACGTGACGAGCGGCGTCCGTCCGGCGCTGCTGGCGATTCTGGGCGCGGTGGCGCTCCTGCTCGCCATCGCGTGCGTGAACGTGACCAATCTGTTGCTGGCCCGCGGCGCCCAACGGAGCGAGGAGTTCGCGATGCGGGTGGCGTTAGGCGCGGGGCGGTGGCGGCTGGTGCGGCAGCTGCTCACCGAGAGCCTCGTGCTGACGGTGTGCGGCGGCGTGCTGGCCTTCGGCGTCGCGGCCGGCGGCATGCGCGCGCTCGAGGCGCTCACGCCGCCGGACGTGCCGCGCGCGGCGGCCATCGGCCTCGATGGTCGTGCGTTCGCCTTCGCGTTCGTGGTGACGGCGATCATCGGGCTCGGGGTGGGCATCGCGCCGGCGCTGCGCGCGTCGCGCGTCGCGTTAGGAGGAACGCTGCAGCGCGGCTCGCGCCGATTGGCCGGCGGCCACGCGGCCACGCGCCGCGCGCTGGTGGTGGCCGAAGTGGCGTTGGCGCTGGTGCTGCTCGTGGGCGCGGGACTGCTGTTGCGGAGCCTCGATCGGCTCTTTGCCGTAGCGCCCGGGTTCGATCCGGAGCGCCTGCTCACGATGCAGGTGGACGCATCGGGACATCGCTACGATGCCGACAGCTCGCGGCTGCAATACTTCACACAGGTGCTCGACGCGGTGCGCGCGGTGCCGGGGGGGGGCGTTGCGTCGGCCGCGTTCACGAGCCAGCTGCCTTTGTCGGGCGACATGGACGGCTACGGCGTCGTGTTTCAGGATGCGGCGGCGTCGGGTGGCGATGAGGGATCGGCGTTGCGCTACGCCGTGTCGCCCGGCTACTTCGCGACGATGGGTATTTCGCTGCGCGACGGCCGCCTGCTCGATGCGCACGACGTGTCGGGCGCGCCGGAGGCGGTGCTGATCAACGAATCGTTTGCCAAGCGGCGATTCCCGGGTCGCAGCGCGATCGGCCAGCGGATGCGCATGGGTCCGGAGAACGAGGCGTCGGGACGGCCCTGGGACTACGTGGTGGGCGTGGTCGGCGACGTCAAGCAGGCATCGCTCGCGATCGCCCAACCGGACCAGGTGTACGTCGCGGCGGGGCAGTGGCTCTGGGTGGATAACGTGCAATCGCTCGTGGTGCGCGCGCGGGGCGATGCGGCGGCGCTCGTTCCGTTAGTCAAGCGCGCCGTCTGGTCGGTGGACGCGGACGTGCCGATCACGCGCGTGGCGACGATGCCGGAGCTGGTGGCGCGCTCGGCGGCCGAGCGGCGGTTCGCGCTGATCGTGTTCGCGGTGTTCGCGGCAGCGGCGCTGGTGCTGGCGGCCATCGGCTTGTACGGCGTGTTGTCGGGGAGCGTGTCGGAGCGCCTGCGGGAGATCGGCGTCCGCTCTGCGTTAGGCGCAACGCGCGGTCAGATCGTGGCGTTGGTGGTGCGGGAGGGGATGGGGCTCACGCTCGTGGGGGTGGCGATCGGATTGGCGGGGGCGATCGCGGCCAGCCGGGCGCTGGTGACGCTGCTCTTCGGCGTGTCGCGGCTCGACCCGGCGACGTATGCCGGAGTGGTCGTGCTCCTGGCGGGTGTGTCGGCGGTGGCGTGCTGGATTCCGGCGGCGCGGGCGGCGCGCGTGGATCCGGCGGTCACGCTGCGCGCGGAATAGCCTGCCGTCTCCCGCCGGACTGCCCCGCGCCGCCGGCATCGGCGGCACGGGGGCGTGCCCGTTAGGCGTGAGAGGTCGTCAGTTGCCGAAATTGATACCGATCGTGATCGGGATCATCTCCATCCGCTGGCCCGGCGTGAACACGTAATGGTAGCGCGCCTCGCCGAACAGGCTCGACTTGCCGAGCGCGATGCGAAGGCCCACGCCGCCGTTGATCCCGAAGTTGTTGTCGCTCGTGCTGCCGGACCCGACGATGGTGGTGCCCGACGTGCGCAGGCGATAGCGGTCGTTGTACCAGCCGATGCCGGCGATGAGATACGGCGTCACGGGCGCGTGCGGGACGCTGGTGAGATTGGCGACCAGGTTGGCGTTCACGGTCCAGACCTGCAGCGTGCGGGCGTCCGTCACCTTCGTGGGCAGCGAATTGAACATCCCGTCGACGCGAAAGCCTAACGGGAACTCGGGCGCGCGGAACGACAGGTCCGCGAGCACGTTGTAGCCGTTCTTGTTGACGTCGCTCAGCGAGCCCGCCGGGATCGTGATGCCGCCGCCCACGCCGAGCCCGACCTGTGCGTTGGCGATGGACGGTGCGACGGCCGCGCCGAGCGCGACGAGGACACCGGGAATGACCATGGTGAGGCGCATAGCTGCACACTCCAGAGGAATGTCGAGGAACACGTAGCGTGAAGGCCAGACATCGTCCGATTCGGCCTTCGTGCATAGGACAGGCGCCCTCGAAGGCAAGAGCGAGACCACGGATGGCGGCAACCCATGGGGTGGATACGCCAGGCGAAGTTCACGCGTCGCGCGTATGCGCGGTGTGTGCTTGCGGTTCGCTCCCGTCCGGCTCAACTTGTGCACTGCCTCCGTCGTGGACACCGGCCGCGATGGCTGGATCCGCGACGCTCCGTCTCTCTCAACCGAGGACACACCCATGTACATCCTCTGGTGGATCATCGTCGGTCTGATCGCAGGCTACGTGACCGGCAAGCTGATGAAGGGATCGGGCTACGGTGCGCTGATGGACATCGTGGTGGGCATCGTCGGCGCCTTCATCGGCGGCTTCATCATGCGCGCGGTGGGTATGGCGGGAAACGGCACGATCTACACGATTCTGGTCGCGATCCTCGGCGCGGTGATCTTGACGCTCATCGTGCGGCTGGTCACGGGCGGACGGCGGGCACAGCTCTGATTGCCGGCGCGCGCGCCGCGCCGGCCTAACGACGGGGGCGGGGCAGGCGGCCTGCCCTCGTCGTGTCTTGCGTTAGGCGCGGCCGTGGAGCGCGTCGTCCAGCAGCTTCACCGTGGCCGCGGGGTCGGCCACCTCCACCACCAGGCGCGTGTAGTGCTCGTGATCGAGCTCGATCACGATCGTGCGATCGGGATCGTGCACGTCGTAGAACACGGCGCCGTCGTGCTGATAGAACGTGCCGGCAGTGAGCACGCCGGGAATTTGCGTGCCCGGCATCCGGAATCCGTGCCACCATCCGCGCGCCGGCTCGGGGTCGATGCGCACCGAGGTGATGTGCGCGAGCGGAATCTCGAGCCGGCTCTTGAGCGCCCACATCTTGTCCCACCCATCGACGTCCAATCGGACGCGATCGCCCTCGACCGTGACCTCGACCATGTGCGCTCTCCTTAAGAGCTCGGCTGCGCTCGGGTTGAATCCATCGTAGCGGACTGACCCAGGTCACTGACGATAGGCGATGCGGCAGCGGCGTCAAGCATCGACGCGTGGCCACCTGGATGCACGCGTCGCGCTCGCTTCTTCTCCAGATCTTGGTACGTCGGGCGCACGACTTGCGCAATCAAGCAGGCAACGGAGTCGCGCGAGCATCATCGCGCGCACGTCAGGCCGCCATGCGGAGCATTGCCACTGATGGTCGTTCGCGCCGATGTTCGCGCATTCTACGATGCGTTTCTCGAATCGCGCATGGTGCAGTACCGGCTGTTCGGCAACCAGCGCATCGAGCGAGCGGCGCAACGCATCGAGCCGTACGTCCATCCCGGCCATCGGGTGCTGGACATCGGATGCGGCATCGGCATCGTGACCGAGCGCCTCGCTGCGCGAGCGCGCGGCGGGCGCGTGTGGGGCATCGACCTGAGTCCGCGCAACGTCTGGTATGCGTCGCACACCGTGCGGAAGTCCAACGTGTCGTTTTTCACCGCCGATGCGCTCGCCGACGCCGAGCAGATCCGGGAGCGGACGGGCGGCGCGTTCGACGTGATCACGATGGTCGATGTGATCGAGCACATCCCGGAGGGCGAGCGGGCGGCGCTGTTGGCCACCGTGCGGGCCTTGAGCGCGCCTAACGCGGTGTTGGTGCTCACCTACCCGAGTCCGCAGTATCAACGGTGGCTTCACGCCAATCGTCCGCAGGAGCTCCAGATCATCGACAACGTGGTGGAGCTGCCGGCGCTGCTGGCCGAGGCCGGAGCGGCGGGGTACGGGCTCAGGCACTATTCGCTCGAGAACGTGTGGATGCGCAATCAGTACGTGCACTGCGTGCTGCAGACGGACGAGGCGGTGGTGCGGCCGCCGCGCGCCGAGCTGACGTTAGGCGAGGAGATCGGGCAGCGGGTGCAGCGCGCGACGCGCAACGCGTTCGTGGTGCCGTGGCGCCGGTGGCGGTTCGTCACGCGGATCCTCAAGGCAGAGCAGCGGGAACGTCCGCGCGCCGTCGATCCGTGAGGGTTCCCGGGGGAGAGCACGACACGGACCGGCGGCGCGTGAACGCCTCGGCCTTCCGTTAGGCAATGGCCGCGCTTACGGCACCTCGTCCGGGTTGACGAAGGCCATGGTCGCCTTGCCGCCTTCGCCGCCGCCCACGCTGACATCCACTTCCTGTCCCGATCGGTAGCCGCTCGTGATCACGCCGTGCAGCAGCATCTTCCCGTTGGCCGTGCCGCTCCCGAACAACTCGGCTGTGAACGACTTCGCGGGATCTTTCGCCTCGTATTCCCAACGCACGAGCACCGGCCACGCCGGATCGATCGCGCTCTCGGGAATGCCGATGCGCTCGAGGGTCAGCCGCACGCTGCCCTTGTAGGCGCCCTCGCCGTATCCCACCCACGACGGACTGATCGTGCGCGACATGCGGTCGGCGTTGCTGTGAATGGGCGTCGGCGTGAGCGTCGCCACCTCGATGCTCTCTGCGGGCGTGGTTGCGGCCTGCGCTGCTACAGCGGCGGGAGCAGCGGCGGCCAGTAATGTCGCGACGGCGACGAGCGCAGCTGCGCGCGGCGATTCGAAAGTGCGGCCAAACATGGTGACCTCCCAGTCGGGTTCTCAGGCTCACCGCTCGCTGGGTAGCGTGATCGGTGGTCTCGGTACGGACACTACGAATCGTCCGACTCAGGGAGGTGGCGGCGCCGTTAGGGTTTCGAGCGGACTCTGTCACACGTCGTCAACAACGGGTCAAAATCGATAGCGAATGGTGAGGCTTGTCGCAAACAGGAAACCTTTTAGAGGATAACAAAGAGGATTCAAGAGATGGGGAAGATTGCTTCTGTACACATCCAGACTTCGTGGTTCACGCACCTGGCTTGGGCCACGCGCGCGACAACGGCACTTCGTATTGCGTCGAAGCAATCTTCCCCATCTCCTGCATCCTTTTTGTTATCCTTGAGCGCTTGTCGAAGAAAGGCACCGTGGTCAAACGGCGCCAAGCTAAGCGTGGGTTGATTCGTGATCGCGCCGCGGTTAACCTCCCTGCGGCCCGAGCGTCGTCGAGCGGCGTGTCGGCCAAAGCCGGTACAGCCGGCGTCCTCGGTCCGGACACATGCCCAGCCCAACCACGATTCTCGACGCGCGGGCCATGGATCGCACGCTGCGTCGCATGGCGGATGAAATCGTCGAACTGAACGACGGCACGGACAATCTCATCATCGTCGGCATCCAGCGCCGCGGCGTCCAACTCGCCGAGCGGATAGCCGCCACGATCAAAGCCCGCGACAACATCGACGTCCCGCGCGGCGCCCTCGACATCACGCTCTACCGCGACGACCTCCAAACGGTGGGGCCGCGTCCGGTCGTCGGCGCCACCAAGCTGCCATGGGATCTCCAGGACAAGTTCGTCGTGATCGTGGACGACGTGCTGTACACGGGACGCACCGTGCGCGCGGCGCTCGACGAGCTCGCGGACTTCGGCCGGCCGGCGCGAATAGCGCTCGCGGTGCTCGTCGACCGGGGCGGGCGCGAGCTGCCGATCCATGCCGACGTCGTGGGCAAGAAGGTCGATGTCGCACCGCGCGATCGCGTGGACGTGCTGGTCGCAGAGCTCGACGGGAAGGACGGCGTGGTCATCGCGCGGCGGGACGACGACGCGTGACGAGCACCCTCGGCAAAGACCTCTTGGGGTTAGAGCCGCTCACGTCGGAGCAAATCCAACTCATCCTCGACACCGCCGAGCCCTTCAAGGAGATCTCGGAGCGCGCGATCAAGAAAGTGCCCGCGCTGCGCGGACAGACGATCGTCAATCTGTTCTTCGAGGCGTCCACCAGGACGCGCATCTCGTTCGAGTTCGCCGAGAAGCGGTTGTCGGCCGACACGGTGAACGTCTCGTCGTCGGGGTCGAGCGTGCAGAAGGGCGAAACGCTGGTGGACACGGCGCGGAATCTCGAGGCCATGCGGATCGACATGGTGGTGATCCGCCACGGCGCGTCGGGCGCGGCCAAGTTTCTCGCCGATCGCATCGAGAGCAACGTGATCAACGCCGGCGACGGGACGCACGAACATCCGACGCAGGGCCTGCTCGATCTCCTAACGCTGCGCGATCATTTCGGCACGCTCGCCGGGAGGCGCGTGTGCATCGTCGGCGACGTGCTGCACTCGCGCGTGGCGCGCTCGAACATCTGGGGGCTCAAGAAGCTCGGCGCCGAAGTGGCGGTGTGCGGACCGCGCTCGCTGTTGCCGTGGGCGATCGGGGAGTTCGGCGTCACCGTATTCTCGCGCGTCGAAGAAGCGATCGAGTGGGCGGAAGCGCTCAACATTCTACGGCTGCAGCTCGAGCGGATGACGGCGGGGTACATTCCGTCGCTGCGCGAATACAATCGCGTGTTCGGCGTGACGCGCGAGCGGCTGTCGCGCGCGCCGCGCGACGTGCTGATTCTGCACCCCGGTCCGATGAATCGTGGCGTGGAGATCGATTCCGACGTCGCCGACGGTCCGCACAGCGTGATCCTCAACCAGGTGACTAACGGAGTGGCGATCCGGATGGCGGTGTTGTATCTCCTCGCGGGAGGCAGGCCGGAATTGGCGGAGGCGGCGAAGGGAGGATCGGAGCGGTGACGCGCGGGCGCACGGTGCTCAAGGGCGGGACGCTGCTGGATCCTTCGCGCCGGCTCGACGAGCGGGGCGATCTGCTGCTGGTGGACGGCAAGGTCGCGCGCGTGGGCGGCACGATCGACGGCGGTGAATCGGCCGAGGTGCTGGATTGCGCCGGGTGCTACGTGTCGCCCGGGTTCATCGACGTGCATTGCCATCTGCGCGAGCCGGGCCGCGAAGACGTGGAGACGATCGCCACCGGCGCGCGCGCCGCGGCGGCGGGCGGATTCACGGCCGTGTGCGCGATGCCTAACACAGAGCCGGTCACCGACAATCAGGCGGCGGTGGGGTTCATCATTCGCCAGGCGCTGCGCGCGGGCGCGGCGCACGTGTATCCGATCGGAGCGATTTCCGTTGGGCAGCGCGGCGAGGCGCTGGCCGAGTTCGGCGAGATGGTGGGCGCCGGTGCCGTGGCGGTGAGCGACGACGGCCGTCCGGTGGCCAGCGCGCACCTCATGCGCACGGCGCTCGAGTACGCGCAGGCGTTCGGCATTCCGGTGATCGACCACTGCGAGGAACCGACGCTCGCCAAGGGCGGCGCGATGAACGAAGGCGTCGTGAGCGCGCGTCTGGGTCTTCCCGGCATTCCGACGGAAGCCGAAGAGATCATGGTGATCCGCGACATCCTGCTCGCTCGGCGCACGGGCGGACACGTGCACTTGGCGCACATGAGCACCAAGGGCAGCGTGGAGCTCATCCGGTGGGGGAAGGACCGCGGCATCAACGTGACCGCCGAGGTGACGCCGCACCATCTCACGCTCACCGAAGACGCGTGCGAGGGCTACGACACGCACGCCAAGATGAATCCGCCGCTGCGCACGGCCGCCGACGTGGCTGCGTTAGGCGAAGCACTGCGCGATGGGACCATCGATCTCGTCGCCACCGATCACGCGCCGCACCACTACGACGCCAAGGAACGCGAGTTCGCCGACGCACCGTTCGGCATCGTCGGACTCGAGACGGCCCTGGCGCTCGTGGTCACCGAGCTGGTGACGCCCGGGATCATCGATTTCGCGACGCTCGTCGATCGCATGTCGTGCCGGCCGGCGAAACTCTTTCACCTGCCGGGCGGCACGTTGGCCGAAGGGTCGGCCGCCGACGTGACGGTGTTCGATCCGGCGCGCACCTGGACGGTCGATCCGTCGTCGTTCCTCTCCAAGGGTCGCAACACACCGTACGCGAATCGGACGCTCACCGGGCGTGCGGTGTATACGATCGTGGGTGGGCACGTGGTCTACCGGCTGGGCGAGTGAGGCGCCGAAGGTAGCACTTGATGGGAGGCGGCGAACCTCGCGCGGGGCACGAAGTTACCGTGAGCTATCGTGGGAAGTCTTTCTAGACCTTAGAATGCACTCACGACGGCTGGACGCCATGGCGGCGGTGGACGCAAACCAAACGCACTGACGCTTGGCGAGCACGGAGCACGGAGCACGCGGCGCGGATCGTGCTCGCCGCGCGTCTGATCGGCCGAAGTGAACGAGCTCGCGGCAGAGCGGGCGACTGCGTTAGTCGCCGCACGCGGCCGGAGCGTGGATGTCCAATCGCGCAGCACGGCTCGCACGAGCCGGCGGGGGAAGGCATGACGCAGCCAGCGGTGAACACGGAGAAAGTGACGGCGCTGTTCGAGGAGCGACAGCGCTACGAGTCGTGGCTCTCGATGCTCGAGAGCAAGCGCGCGAACACTCCGACGCACATCTTCGAGCGGGTCTTCGCCGACTACGCGAGCCGTCTCGCTCAGGTCGTCGAGGAGCTGGGCTCGCACCGCGCGGCGCTGCAGGAGCTCGAGCGGTCGTACATGGAGCGACTCACCGCGCTCGACGCCGACGACGCCAAGAACCGCGACGAAGCACTCGAAGCAGAGCTCCGGTCGACGGTTGGCGAGCTCAGCCCTGAAGACCACGAGGAAGTGCGCGGTCGCACCGAGACCGCGTTGGCCGCGGTGGCAGACGAGCGGTCGCACGTGGCGGCGGAGCTGGCCAAGCTGCGCGCGATGGTCGAGGCGAGCGGCGGAACGCCGTCGGTGCCCGCTCCCGCCGCGCCCGCACCGGTCGCCGCGCAGATGCCCGAGCAGCGGCGTCCAGCCGCCGCCGCGCCCCAACAGCCGGTGGCGCCCAAGCGCGACGACTCTCAGCTCACGTTCGACCGGCCGGCACGGCCGGCGGCGCAGCCGGCCGCCGCGAATCCGGTTGCGGAGCAGCAGCCCGGTTCGGCTGCCGCGCGCCGGAACAGCGCGCCCGATGTGCGCGCGGCAACCGGCGGTCCGTTCGACGATCTCGAGTTTCTCAAGACGATGATCGAGCCGCGCACGAGCGGTGAAGGGGTAGCGGTGGGCAGCGGGGCCGGCACGCCGGCCACCGGGTCGCGTGCCGCTGCGTCGGGCAGCGCGATCGGAACGCATACGCCGCCGCAAGTTTCCAGCACCACCGGGGCGTCGCTGCCCGCCGTTGGGCGAGCGGTGGAAGAAAGCGCGCTGCCAAAAGAGGGCGGACAGGATCAGGTGAAGACGCTCAAGTGCCAGGAATGCGGGACGCTCAACTATCCCACCGAGTGGTACTGCGAGCGCTGCGGCGCGGAGCTCGCGGCGCTATAGCGGAGGGGGCGAGTTACCGATACACGAAAGCCCGGAGCAGAGCGCTCCGGGCTTATGTTTTTCTACCGGGGTTGCAGCGTTAGCTCGCGACGTTCTTGGCGAGGTGGCTCTTGCGGCGCGCCGCGGCGTGGCGGTGAATCAAGCCTTTGCGGGCTGCGCGATCGAGCAACTGCACGGCGCGACGACGCTGATCATCGGTGGCGTCGGCGGAAGCCGCCTTCTTGACGGCGGTACGAAGCTCGGAGCGTTGCGCGCGGTTCCGGATAGCAGCCGCACGCGACTTCCGCATGTTCTTTTTCGCTGATTCGATACGTGGCACTTTGGTCTCCGACTTCGGTCGTGAACTGACCTTGCGAAGGGCGTAGTTTAGAAGTGCACGAGAGCGATGTCAAGGCGCGGCAAATCTTTGACTTAGGCGGAGTGGCTTACTACCTTTCGCGCCGTCGAGCCAACCGCGCTTTCCTCCCTCTTTGGCAAGCGATACTTGGGGTCAATTCAGACTTTCATTATTGCATTTCCGGCGCTTCTCTTCGCGATGATCGCGCACGAGTATGCGCATGGATACGCCGCCCTCAAGCAGGGCGATCCCACCGCGTATCAGCTCGGCCGTCTCACCTGGAATCCGATCAAGCACATCGACCCGTTCATGAGCATTTTGCTGCCGCTCGTGATGGTGTTGGCGCATGGTCCGATCATCGGTGGGGCGAAACCGGTTCCGGTGAACCCGCGGAACTACAGGAAGTTCAAGCGCGGTGACATCATCGTGTCGCTTGCGGGGATCGCGACGAACATCGTGCTCGCCATCATCACGGTGCCGGTGCTGGTGATTCTGGGAGTCGTTGTGGAGGCGGTGCCGGCGACGGCGGGCGTCATCGCAATTCTTCAAGCGATGTTGCTGTGGGGGATTCTGATCAACCTGTTTCTGGCGATGTTCAACCTGCTGCCAATCCCGCCGCTCGATGGCTCGCACGTGTTGAAATATCTGCTGCCGCCGGCGTGGTCACTCGAATATCAGAAGATCGGGCAGTACGGAATCATCATTCTCATCGCCCTGCTGTATTTCGGCGTTGGCCTACTCGACAAATGGATGTACCCCGCGTTCTTCGGGTACAGCCATCTTCTGCGACCGGTCGTTGG
>DATNAM010000081.1:0-3630 GCA_035572595.1 Gemmatimonadaceae bacterium | reverse complement strand
TGGGCGCCGATCCGAGTCGAGTAGTGCGGCACGTCGTCAGCGGCGGCCTCGGCCTCGTCGCGTTGGGCATCGCCCTCGGCGCCGCTGCCGCGCTGGCCGCGACGCGGGCCCTGTCGAGCATGCTCTACGGCGTCGGCGCGGCCGACCCGCCCACGTTTTTCACGATCGCGCTGCTCGTCGCCGCGATCGCGGTGGTGGCGTCGTACGTCCCTGCGCGCCGCGCGCTGCGCATCGATCCCGCCCAAACGCTGCGCGCAGACTGAAGGCCACCGCGACGTGCGTCTTGACGACGCCGCCCGGCGGCCGCACATTCCGCTTACCTTAGAACGCACGGGGAACGTACTGTGGCTATGGACGACGGCCTTCCGTTGCTCAAGGGCACCCTCGACCTCCTGGTCCTCAAGACCCTGAGCTGGGGTCCCCTGCACGGCTACGCCATCGCGACCTGGCTCGAGGAGCGTTCCGAGGGCACACTTGGCATCGACGACAGCGCGCTGTATCAAGCCCTCCAACGTATGGAAGGTCGAGGGTGGCTCGCCGCGGAGTGGGGAACGACGGACAACAACCGCCGGGCCCGGTATTACAAACTCACCCCAGCCGGCCGGCGCCGCCTCCGCGATGAATCCGCCACTTGGATGCGCTACACCCAATCGGTGAGCAGCATCCTCTCTCTGGCGAGCCGCACCGCCTAACGAACGGGAGCAATCCATGCGCGACGCACCGAAGTACCGCCGCCTGTTCGAGCTCCGACTCGGTGGTGCCCGCCGCAGCGCCCTCGAAATGGATCTCGAGATCGAAAGCCACATCGCGATGCGCATCGCCGATCTTGTGAGACAGGGCATGACACCGGAGGCCGCGCGAATTGCTGCGCTCGCTCGATTCGGGAACTTCGACGCGGCACGCGCCCGTCTGCACGCTGGCGCCTGCCATCGCGACAAAAGGCTGAGCCGCCGCGATCGCCTCGGTGCCGTGCTCGCCGACGTTCGGTACGCCGTTCGCCAAGCGCGACGCACTCCCGGCTTCGTCGCCGCCGTCGTCGTTACGTTGGCGTTGGGCATCGGCGCGAACACGGCAATGTTCTCCATCGTCGGCCGGCTGCTCTTTCGCGCTCCGGCGATGCTTCGACACCCCTCGCTCAGCCATCGGATTTATCTGGCAGATGCGTATCGCGGTCAAACGTCCTACAGCGCGTACATTCCGTACGCCCAATACATCGACTTCACGAAGTCGACCACGGCGTTCAGCCGCTTCGCCCAAGTGAACGAAATCGGCATGGCGATCGGCGCCGGCGCCGATACACGGCAGGTGCAAGTGGGCGTCGTCACCGCGAGCTTCTTCGACTTCTTCGACGCTCCCCCTGCGCTCGGCCGCTATTATACGCCGACGGAAGACCGTCCGCCTAACGGGGCGCCCGTTGCGGTGCTCTCCTACGGCCTGTGGCAAACGAAGTATGGCGGCGCGCGTGATGTGCTGGGCGCGCCCATCCAGATCGGCGCCACCACGTACTCGATCATTGGCGTTGCACCTCGCGGTTTCGTGGGGCTCTGGCCGGACAGCCCTCCTGCTGCATTCGTCCCCCTCGCCGCCTACGCACCCGAGATCAGCGCCCGCATGCTCGGCAGAGGCGATCGCTGGTGGACCACCTACGATTTCACGTGGGCAAAGGTGATCGCCGAGCGCAAGCCGAAGGTGAGTGTGGCGACAGCCGCGGCCGATCTGAGCCAGGCCTATGCGCGTAGCTACCAGGAGGCGACGGGCGCGGTCTCCGGCAGGCAGCCGCTCTCGGTCGACCGGCCGCGCGCCATCGTCGCCTCGATCATCAGCGAGCGCGGGCCGAACGAGTCGAGCACCGCGAAGGTGGCCACCTGGATTACCGGTGTTGCCGTCATAGTCTGGCTCATTGCCTGCGCCAATGTTGCCAATCTGCTCCTGGCGCGCGCACTCCGCCGCCGCCGCGAAATCGCCGTGCGGCTCGCCCTCGGCGTGAGCCGCGCGCGCCTCGCGTCGCAGCTCCTCACCGAGAGCCTGCTGCTGTCGTTAGGCGGCGGCGTGATCGGCGTCGCGGTCGCACAGTGGGGAGGCGTTCTGCTACGCTCACACTTCCTCTCGAGCAGCGCCCGACCCGCCGTGGCGACCGATGGACCCACGCTGCTCTATGCCGGAGCCGCTGCGCTCCTCGCGGGTCTCCTCGCGGGCTTCGCGCCAATGCTGCAAACGCGGCGCGCCGACCTCGTGGACCCCCTCAAGGCCGGCGTGCGGGAGGGCACGTGCCAGCGGTCGCGCCTCCGCGGCGCGCTGCTTGTGTTCCAGGGAGCGCTGTCGGTCGTGCTGCTGGTCGGTGCCGGATTGTTCGTGCGCAGTCTCCGCGGAGTGAACGAGGTACCGCTCGGCTACGACGCGACCCACGTGCTCACGGTCGACCTCTCCATGCGCGGCGTATCGCTCGATAGCGCGCAAAATATCGCGCTCCGTCAGCGTCTGATCGAGGCGGCGGAGTCGCATCCCGATGTCACCAGCGCCACGCGGCAGCTGTCGGTTCCGTTTTTGAGCCACTGGGCCGTGCAGTTGTACGTGCCCGGCATCGACTCGGTCGCGCGGTTAGGCCAGTTCGAGCTGAACGCGGTGTCGTCCGAATACTTCAAGACGATGGGCACGCGCATCCTCGCCGGCCGCGCCATCGGCCCCGCGGATCGCGACGGCTCGCCGCAGGTCATGGTCGTGAGTCAAGCGATGGCCAAGATGCTCTGGCCGGGTCGCGACCCGATCGGCCAATGCGTCAGAGTTCAAGCGGACACGCTGCCGTGCACGTACGTGGTCGGAGTTGCGGAAGACATCAAAGTACGCGAGCTCGACAACGATCCCGGCCTCTTCTATTACCTGTCGGCGGCACAATTCCATCCCGACGCCGGCGGCCTGTTCGTTAGGACGCGCCGCCCAGCCAAAGAGGTTCAAGCGGACATCCGGACGCACCTGCAACTTGTGATGCCCGGCACGTCCTACGTGCAGGTGTGGCCCATGAGCGAGTTGGTGGGCGAACAGAGCCGGTCGTGGCGGCTTGGCGCAACCATGTTCGTCGTCTTCGGAGCGCTCGCGCTGCTGATCGCGGCCATCGGTCTCTACAGCGCTATCGCCTACAATGTTGCCCAACGGACCCACGAGCTCGGTGTTCGCGCTGCGTTAGGCGCGCGAATACAGGACCTGACGCGACTGGTCGTACGCGAGACGATGCAGGTCACGCTCCTCGGCGTTGCGCTCGGGACCGCGATCGCACTGGTCGCGGCCCCTTGGGTCGCGCCGCTCCTGTTTCGCGAATCGCCGCGCGATCCGTGGGTGTTCGGCGTCGTGGCGGGTGTGGTGTTCGTCGTCGCGGCGATTGCCAGCGTCCTCCCCGCCCAACGCGCCGCGCGGGCCGATCCCATGCGGGCCCTTCGCTCGGACTGATCCGACGCGCTCACCGCTCGCTCGTCAGCGCCACCGCCGGCGCCACGTGCGACGCCCGCCACGCCGGCACCCAGACGGCCACCGTCGCGCACGCGACGAGTACGCCCACCGCAACCGCCACCGACACGGGATCCGTGGCCGGCACGTCGTGCAGCTGCGATTGCAGCGCGCGCGCCGCGAGCCACGTGG
>DATNAM010000080.1:0-5179 GCA_035572595.1 Gemmatimonadaceae bacterium | reverse complement strand
ACAGATGCCGGCCGGCGCCACTGAAGCCCGGCACCCCGTCCACGTAGCTGTCCTCGATTTCGATGCCATGCCAGTGCACGCTCGTCGGTTCGCTGAGATGGTTCACGATCATGATCGAAACGGGGACACCCTTCGTCAGATCGAGCTCGGGACTGAAGTCCCGCCCCGCTTCCACCCGGTGTCCGTGCTCTTCGAGCACGAAGTGCATCGACGGTACTGAATCGGCCGCAAATTGGTGAAGCGGCGTGGCGCTTTGCGCGCCGTCCGGGCGGTGACCTTCTTCTGCGAGCGTACTGTCGGCGACGGCGATGAGCCGGAGATGTCGGGCGGGCGTCGGCTGGCTGGCGGCGCGCGCGCCGGCGCGTCCCGCCACGTTGACGCCTAACGCTAGCCCGGTCATGTCCCGCCGGTGGGGATCGTCAGGCGCGGCCGAGTTTGAATCCGGTTGCAGATGCAGCGCGAAATGACAATGGAACAGCCAGTTCCCCGGTCTGTCCGGCGACCAGGACATGGTCATCGCCGAGAAAGGCGTCATCAATTGAGTCACGACCATCTGCCCCGGAGCAGGCGGCAACGGCCCAGAGAACACGTCGACACGATAATAGAAGCCGTGAAGGTGCATCGGGTGCACGTCAAACGATGCGTTGATCACCCGCCAATGGAGCGAATCGCCGACGGTGGCGGCGATGCGCTCAGTATGCGGCCACGACGCGCCATTGATCGTGTAAACGATGCGCGCAATCCCCGCCGGCGCGTGCTGAATGTCTCCGTTAGTCGAGTCGATGAATGCCGCGAATGCGGAGTCTGTGGCCTGCATGATCACGAACACGCGATCGCGCGGCGATGAGGTCCCGCCGGACGAGTCGACCACCAGCCCGCCGCCGAGGAGGCCGGCGAGCTTCCACACCTTGCTTGTCCCGGTGGGCGTCGTGGCCCGGTACACGTAGTTGCCCGGGACGGACGCCCGCGTGGTCAGCACGCCGACTGTGCCTGGCGTGACGACGACGGAGTCACTGGCGGCGAACTTGTCGGACCCGCCGCGGATCGCCGCCGGGAGAAAAAACGTGAGTGAGAGCCGGAGCGAGTTGCGCACGGAGATCCGGATCTCCGTTCCCAGTGGAACGCGCACGAGCGGCCCGGGCAATAGTGGCGGCTTGCCAGGCTCTGAGAACGCCTCGATGGTCATCGCCGGGCGATCGGGTCCGTCGAGATGCCACACGCTTTCCTTCGCCTCGAGAGCGACTGTCAACACGCCATCGTGCAGGACGCCGGCTGATTCCAGGTTTGGATTGGGTCGCACGGACAGCAAGTCATGGGCAGGGGCCGCGCCAGAAACGAGGAGAGCAATGAGCGCGAGTGTGGAGGAGGGAACGCGCTTGATGTTCACTTGCGAGGTCTCACGAGGATCAGTTGGTCAGCCAAGGTCGCGGGCAATCGCGCACGGCGCCCGTCACGGCGTCACCCGACGCCGCACGGTCGTGCAGGAGCAAGGCCGTGCTAGTGCGACCGTCGACCTCGGCGTTACAGCAACAGCCTGGCAACACCGGAGTGACCGCAGGGATACGGCGCTTCTGCAAGGGGGCAATGGTGGCATGACGTCCGCGCTCAGACATGTGAGATGCGTCAACGTTAGGCCCGGGGCGTTACGCGGGCGTTACCGCGCCGTTAGCCTTGTTCGCCTGCCGCAGGCCTCCGCGCGGCTGCGGCCGTATGATGCTGAACGCGACCGTGCGATGTCGGTCGCCAAGCGCCCGCGCACGATCGCGCGCCATGCCCACTTGTCTTCCCCGCACGCCGAGCGAACTGTTATGGGTATGCTTCAGCCCTCGGGACACTGGACAGCGGAGCGCGTCCGCGCCCTTCCGGACGACGGCAACCGCTACGAGCTCATCGACGGACGGCTGCTGGTGACGCCTGCGCCACGCGGGCTTCACCAGGTAGCCATCCGGGAGCTCATGCGGCGCCTGGACTCCTGGGTGAGGACGTCGCAAGGTGCCGACCTGCTCTTCTCCCCCGCCGACATCTCGTTAGGCGAAGAGGAAGTGCTCCAGCCCGACCTGTTCGTGTATCGCACCGCTGCGGGTACGGCCCTTCGCGACTGGAGCGACATCGCGTCGCTGCTCCTGGTGATCGAGGTGTTGTCGCCTTCCACCGCGCGCTACGATCGAGATCTCAAGCGCCGGCGCTATCAGCGCGCCGGCGTACCAGAATACTGGATCGTCGATGCGGACGCGCGCGTCATCGAGCGGTGGCGCTCGCTCGACAACCGCCCCGAGATCGTGACGGACGGTTTGTTGTGGGAGCCGGACGGTGAGCCCACGCTAACGCTGGACGTGGCGGCGTACTTCGCCGCTGTGTGGGGAGAATGAGTGCGGTTCGGTCGCGCAGCTGAGCAATCACGCCGGCGTCCGTTAGGCGGAGTCGATGAGCCATGAATACCATCCAAGTGACGATCGCGTTAGTCCTCGCCATCGCGGCACTCGCACTCGTGCTGGTCCGCCACCACTAGATCGCATCCACGCACACATGAGCACACTCCTTCAAGACACGCGCTACGCGATCCGGACCCTGCTCCGGTCGCCCGGCTTCGCCGCCATCGCCATCCTCACGCTCGCGTTAGGCATCGGCGCCAACACCGCGCTCTTCTCCGTCGTCAACGGCGTGCTGCTCGACCCGCTGCCCTATCCCGACCCGGGCCGCCTCGTGGCCCTCTACGGCAAAGCCCCCGGCGCCGACCATTCGCCCATCTCCTATCCCAACTTCCTCGACTGGCAGCGCGACACCCGCTCGTTCTCGTCGATCGCGCTCTACCACAACGAGGACTACAACTTCACCGGCGCCGGCGAAGCGGAGCGCGTGTCCGGCTACATGGTCTCCGCCGGCTTCTTCCACACGCTCGGCGTCAGCCCGGTGTTAGGCAGAACGTTCCGCGCCGACGAGGACGTGGTCGGCGCCGCTCCGGTCGTCGTGTTGGGCGCGGGACTCTGGAAGCGGCGCTTCGGCGGGTCGGCGAACGTCATCGGCTCATCGATCGATCTCAACGGGACCGCGTACACCGTGATCGGCGTGATGTCGCCCGACTTCACGTTCTACGGCCACGACCGCGACGTGTACACGCCCATCGGCCAGTGGAACGATCCAACGTTTCTCGATCGCAACGCCGTGTTCAGCTCGGGCATGGTCGGCCGGCTCGCACCGGGCGTGTCGATCGGACAGGCCGCGGCCGATCTGCAAACCGTGGCCGCGCATCTCGCCGCCGAGTACCCCGAAGCCGACAAGGGCATCGGCGCCACGCTCGTCGCGCTCCAGGAGGACCAGGTGGGCAGCGTGCAGCCCGTGCTGCTCGTTCTGTTAGGCGCGGTGGGGTTCCTGCTCCTCATCGCCTGCGCCAACGTCGCCAACCTGCTCCTCGCCCGCTCCACGGCGCGCTCGCGCGAGTTCGCCATCCGTGTGGCGTTAGGCGCGAGCCACGGCCAGGTGGTGCGCCAGCTGCTCACCGAAAGCGTGCTGCTCGCCGGCGCCGGCGGCGCCCTCGGACTGCTCTTCGCCGCGGGGAGCAAACGCGCCGTGCTGGGCGCGCTCCCCGCGGCACTCCCGCACACGCGAGAGCTTGCCCTCGATTCACGCGTGCTGGCGTTCACGTTAGGCGTCTCCGTCCTCGCCGGCATCGTGTTCGGCCTCGCGCCGGCGCTCAAGGCGTCACGCATCAATCTGCAGGACGTACTCAAGGAAGGCGGTCGAGGATCCAGCGGCGTGCGGCACCGCTTGCAGCGCGTGTTCGTCGCCGCGCAAGTCTCGATGGCGCTCGTCCTCCTCGTCGGCGCCGGCCTCATGATGCGAAGCCTCGCCGCGCTGTGGCGCGTCGATCCCGGCTTCGATCCCAGCGGCGCCGTCACATTCAGTCTCTCGATGCCGGCGTCGTACTCGACTGCCTCCGCCGATACGCGCGCCCGCCTGCGCGCATTCGATGCCAAAATGCTCGAGATCCCCGGCGTCAATGCCGTATCGGCAACACTCGGCTCGCGCCCGATGGTGCACAACTCCACGGAATCGTTCTGGGTCGAGGGACGCCCGAAACCCGACAACCTCAACGACATGAGCCAGGCACTGTTCTACCTGGCTGAGGATGGATTCCAGCGCGCGATGGGCGTGCGGCTCGAGCGCGGCCGTTTCATTACACCGCAGGATGACGAGCACGCGCCCACCGTCATCGTCGTCGACAGCGTGTTCGCGCACACGTACTTCCCGAACCAGGATCCCATCGGCCAGCGCATCCACCTCGCGACGTTCGGCACGGAAGCCGAGATCGTCGGCGTGGTCGACCACGTTAGGCAGTGGGGACTCGACACGGATGCCTCGTCGGACATCGAAGCGCAGTTCTACTTCCCGTTCATGCAGCTCCCCGACAAGATCATGCGCCTGGCGGCGACCGGCGTCGCCGTCGTGCTGCGCACAAGAGGCGACCCGGCCGCGGTGATGGGACCCGTGCGCCAGGCCGTCGCGCAGATCGATCCGCGCGATGTGATCTACAACGTGTCGACGATGCGCGACGTGCTCGCCAACTCCCTCGCCGCGCGGCGATTCCTGATGATGCTGCTCGGCGTCTTCGCTGCGTTAGCACTCATCTTGGCGTGCGTCGGCATCTACGGGGTGATCGCGTATCTGGTGGGCCAGCGCACCAACGAGATCGGCGTGCGCATGGCGCTCGGCGCCCAACGCTCCGACGTGGTGCGGCTCATCGTCGGCGACGGCGCGCGCATGGCCATGATCGGCGTGGCCGTGGGCGTCGTCGCCGCGCTCGCGCTCACACGCCTCTTGGCGCATCAGCTGTTCGGCGTGAGCGCGCACGACCCGCTCACCTTCGCCGGCGTCGCGGCGCTGTTGGTATTGGTGGCGATCGCCGCCTGCTACGTTCCCGCGCGTCGCGCCATGCGCGTGGACCCGGTCGTCGCACTGCGCGCGGAATAGGCTGGCTCTATCCCCATCGACCCAGAGGGTAACGCTTCGACTGCGAAGCGTTCCCCCTGAGCCAGGGCCGGCCCGGGGTTTGGAAGAGTGACCGCACCGGGCCAAGGAGTCGCCCGCCTAACTGTGCGCCCACACCACCGGGACCGGCTTCACCCTATCGGGGAACGAAGCTCGCCCCGTTCCCCGTTCCCTATTCCCCAAGCGACCCACC
>DATNAM010000079.1:0-8436 GCA_035572595.1 Gemmatimonadaceae bacterium | reverse complement strand
GCCCGTCGTCCCTCGCGGTCGAGCACGCGGAGGCCGAGGACCCCGGTATAGAAGTCCACCGAACGCCCGAGGTCGGCGATCTCGAGGCGCACGGGACCGACGCGCGTGTCGGCCGACAGGCGAAAGCCCGGCGGCGCCTGGCCGAAACTGCCCGGCGTCGCAGGCTCGTCGCCGCCGCTGCGGCCGAAGATGTCGTTCGTCGTTGCGCCCATGGTCTCGCTCGTCGGTCACGTGCTGCGCGGTGTCGCCGGCCGCGACACGCTTCCCGTACTCTGCATGCGTTCACCGCGTGCGATGTCGCCGACGCCTTGACGCCGGGACGCCGCCGAGCGTACGCTCGGCGAACGGGCCTGCGAATCGGTCGCAGGCGTTCGATACGACGCGCATCAGAAGGATACCGCGTCCTTGCCGGGAGGGGGATGTGGTCGATGACATGGGACTCTTTCGCACGGCCATCGCCATCGCGCCGCTCACGGCGCCGGAGCGGCGGATCGAAGTAGCTGATGTGCTCGTCGATACCGGCAGCGAATACAACTGGTTGCCGACCAGTCTCCTCGAGCAGCTCGGCATCGCGCGAGTGCGCGTCGATCGATTCGAGACGGCAGACGGACGCGTTCTCGAGCGCGACGTCGGGTTCGCGATCATCCATGCCGGCGGTCGATCGACCCCGACGCTCGTCGTCTTTGCCAACGACGGCGACATGGTGCTCCTGGGCGCCATCGCGCTCGAGGGACTCAACCTGCGTGTCGACCGGCTGCGCCGGCAACTCGTGAGTGCCGGCCCCGTACCCGTCGCGCAGCTCGCTCTCGCCTAACGCACGCCCGCCGCGTCGGTCCGTGGCATGGGCGGATGGCTCTCACCGGATCGCCGCCTCGCTCGGCTTTGGCGGTCCGAGACGCCCCAGCCGAGCCGCAACGGGCCTTCGCCTAACGGTGCGCGCCGCGCCACCGGCGACCGCCGAAGCGTGGTTCCGGTGCGTCCGCCGGCCGGCGGGTATGGAACTTGACGGCCTTCCTGATGATGGGTCCAGCCACGCATGTCCTTGCGCCGGCGGGCCAAGCGCGCAGGAGGGAGTATGGCGTCAGCTACCGTGGCCGATCTGCTCGTCGACCGCCTCATCGCCTGGGGCGTCGATACCGTCTTCGGCTTGCCGGGCGATGGCATCGACGGTGTGTTCGAAGCGCTTCGCACACGCGCCGAGAAAATCCGATTCATTCAAGTGCGGCACGAAGAGGCCGCGGCATTCGCCGCCTGCGGCTACGCCAAGTACACCGGCCGGCTCGGCGTCTGTGTCGCGACCTCCGGACCCGGCGGCATCCACCTTCTCAATGGCTTGTACGACGCGAAGTGCGACGGCCAGCCCGTGCTGGCCATTACCGGTCACACGTTCCACGACCTCATCGGTCTCCAGTACCAGCAGGACGTGGATCTCGACAAACTCTTCATGGATGTCGCCGCGTTCAATCAACGCGTGATGGGACCGGCGCACGTCGAAAACCTCGTCGACGAAGCGATCAAGACAGCGCTCGCTCGCCGCACGGTGTCGCACATCACGGTGCCCAAAGACATTCAAACGTGGGAGGCCAACGGCAACCATCGCTCGGATGCCAACGTTGCCGGCCACAGCAGCGACCTCTTCGCCGGCTCACGCGCGGTTCCACCGAGCGAGCTGGTGCGGCGCGCTGCCGACATCGTCAATGCCGGACACAAGGTGGCCATCCTCGCCGGCCGCGGCTGCCTGCACGCACGTGCCGAGATCCTCGAGCTGGCGGAGCTCGCCGGCGCGCCGATCGTCAAGCCGCTGCTCGGGAAGGCAGTCGTTCCCGATGATTCGCCGCTCACGACCGGCGGCATCGGCTTGTTAGGCACGGCGCCATCGGCCGACGTGCTCGACGAGTGCGACACGCTGGTCATCGCGGGGAGCGCCTTCCCGTACATGGAGTTCTACCCCAAGCCGGGCCAGGCGAAAACCATACAGATCGACGTCGATCCCGCGCGCATTGGGTTGCGATGCCCCGTCGATGTGGGGCTCGTCGGCGACTGCGGCACGGTGCTGCGCGCGCTCTTGCCGCTGATCGAGCGAAAAGCTGACCGCGCATTCCTAACGGATGCGCAGGAGCACATGAAGGAATGGCGCGAGGTGATGCGGGAGCGTGGAACGCGCGATGACATGCCCATGAAACCGCAGGTCGTTACCTACGCGCTCAATCGCCTGCTCCGCGACGACGCCATTGTATCGGGCGACAGCGGGACGATCGCTACCTGGGCCGCGCGCTACATCGACATTCGCGATCGAATGCAATTCTCGCTGTCGGGCTCGCTCGCGACGATGGCGAGCGGACTGCCGTACAGCATTGGCGCGGCGATCGCGTTCCCGGGACGCCAAGTGGTGTGCATCGTGGGCGACGGCGGCTTCACGATGCTCATGGGCGAGCTCGCGACGCTCGTGAAGTACAAGCTTCCGGTCAAGGTCATCATCATCAAGAACAACGTCCTCGGCATGATCAAGTGGGAGCAGATGGTGCTCGAGGGGAATCCACAGTTCGGCGTCGAGCTGCAGCCGATCGACTTCGAGGCGTACGCGCGGGCGTGCGGCGCGGGCGGTTTTACGATAGAGCGCCCACAGGATGCGGAAGCAACGCTCGCCGCTGCGTTAGCCTATCCCGGACCCGCGGTCGTGCAGGCGGTCGTCGATCCCGACGAGCCACCGGTACCCGGCAAGGTGACGACCAAGCAGGCAATGAACCTCGCCAAGGCGCTCGCCCGCGGCGAGAAGGATCGGTGGCGCATCGTGAGAACGGTGGCCAAGGACAAGGTTCGCGAAGTGGTGTGATGTCGCGCACCGGCTCCGAGTCCGTCCCGCTCGACGCGCTCGAGGTCCGCGCGTTTCGCGTGCCGACGGACACGCCGATCGAATCGGACGGCACCTTCGCCTGGAGCGCCACCACCATGGTGTTGGTGCAGGCAGCCGGAGGCGGGGCGCGGGGCATCGGCTACACGTACACCGACGCATCGGCGGCAACGCTCGTTCGCGACACGTTGGCGGACGTCATCCGCGGAACGAACGTGTTCGACGTCGCGCGCGTCTGGCTCTCGTTAGTCGCGGCCGTCCGGAACGTCGGACGCGGCGGGATCGCGTCGATGGCGATCTCGGCCATCGACGCGGCGCTGTGGGATCTCAAGGCGCGGCTGCTCGGCCTTCCGTTAGTCTCACTGCTCGGTGCGGCGCGCGACGCCATCCCGATCTACGGGAGCGGCGGCTTCACGTCCTACTCGGAATCCGAGCTGTGCCGTCAGCTCTCGTGCTGGGTGGCGCAAGGGATTCCGCGCGTGAAGATGAAGATCGGTCGCGAGCCGTCCGCGGATGTGGCGCGCGTTGCCGCGGCGCGGAAGGCAATCGGCGACTCGGCGGAGCTGTTCGTCGACGCCAACGGCGCCTACGGGGTGCAGCAGGCCATCGCGCAGGCCCAACGCTTCGCCGAGTCCCGCGTCTCCTGGTTCGAGGAGCCGGTGAACTACCGCGATCTCGACGGCCTTCGACGCGTTCGCGAGCACGCGCCGCCCGGCATGGAGATCTCGATTGGCGAGTACGGTTTCGTGGCGGACACGTTCGCGAGCATTCTCGATCACGGCGCCGTGGATGTGCTGCAGGCCGATGCCTCGCGTTGCGAAGGCATCACCGGATTCCGAACTATCGACGAGCTGTGCGAAGCGACGATGACGCCGTTGTCGACGCATTGCGCGCCGTCGCTGCACGTCCATGCGGCGTGCGCGGCCAAGCGTGCGCGCCACCTCGAGTACTTTCACGACCACGTACGGATCGAGCACCTGTTCTTCGACGGCGCGCTCTCGCCCGTCGACGGCGCGCTGCGTCCCGATCGCAGCCGGCCGGGACACGGCCTCGTCCTCAAGGAGGCCGACGCCCGACAGTTCGAGTTGACGTGACGCACATGCCGCAGCTTCCGCTGGCACGGCGGTCCGCGTCCCACGCGCACGCGCCGCCGCCGACGCCGCCCAGGCCTAACTCAGTTAGCGGCTTGGCGGTCGGCGTCGATGCCGGCCGCCTCGAGCGCCTGCTCCGCGGCCGCGTGCGCGGCGAGGTCCGCTTCGGCGATGGCGACCGCGCGCTCTATTCCACCGATGCATCCAATTACCGCCAGATCCCCATCGGCGTCGTCATCCCCCGCGACGTGGACGACGTGGTGGAGACCGTGGCGGCGTGCCGCGAGCTGGGTGCACCCATCGTGTCGCGCGGAGGCGCCACGGATCTCGCCGGATCCACCTGCAACGCCGCGGTCGTCATCGACATGAGCAAGTACCTCACCCGCGTGCTCGAGATCAACTGGGACGAGCGTTGGGCACTGGTCGAGCCCGGCGTGGTGCTCGACGACCTCCGTCATCTCGCGGAGCAGCGCCAGCTGACGTTCGGCCCCGACCCCGCCACGCATGCGCGCAATACCATTGGCGGCATGATCGGCAACAACTCGTGCGGGATGCACGCGCAGATGGCGGGCAAGGTGGAAGAGAACACGATCGCACTCGAGATCCTGACGTACGACGGCGAACGGATGTGGGTCTCGGCTACGCCTAACGAAGAGCTCGAGCGGATCCGCGAGGCGGGCGGCGTGCGTGCGGCCATCTATTCGCGCCTCGAGGCCATCCGCGATCGCTACGCCGACCAGATTCGCGCGCGCTTTCCCAGGATTCCACGCCTGGTGTCGGGTTACCCGCTGCAGCAGCTGTTGCCGGAAAACGGATTCAACGTCGCGCGCGCGCTCGTCGGCACCGAGAACACGTGCGTCACCGTCCTGCGCGCGAAGCTGCGCCTGGTGCACAGCCCGCCCGTCCGCACGCTCGTCATCGCGGGTTTCGCCGACATCTATACGGCCGCCGATCACGTCGCGTTTTGCAATCAATACGAGCCGATCGCCCTCGAGGGTATCGACGGCAGCATGTTCACCTACATGCACGACAAGGGCATGTCGACGTCGGGGCGCTCGCTCTTTCCGGATGGCGGCGCATGGCTCGTCGTGGAGTTCGGCGGCGACACCAAGGAGCAGGCGGCGGACGCCGCCCACCATTTGATGGATGCGCTCCGCCATCAGCCTAACGCACCGTCCGTGAAGATGTTCGAGGATGTCAAGCAGGAGCACCTCGTCTGGCAGATTCGCGAGTCCGGACTCGGCTCGACATCCAAGATCCCGCATCAACCCGATTTCTATCCGGGCTGGGAGGATTCGGCGGTCGCACCCGAGGATGTGGGCAAATACCTGCGCGACCTCCACGCGCTGTTCGAGAAGTACGGGTATACGGCGTCGCTCTACGGGCATTTCGGCCAGGGCTGCGTGCACTGCAGCATCGACTTCGATCTCTTCACGGCCGACGGCATCGCGCGCTGGAAGCGCTTCCTAACGGAAGCCGCGGAGCTCGTGACGTCGTATGGCGGGTCGTTATCGGGCGAGCACGGGGATGGACAGGCGCGGGGCCGCCTCCTGCCGATCATGTTCGGCGACGAGCTCGTCCAGGCGTTCCGGGAATTCAAGGCAGCCTGGGATCCGCGCGGCAAGATGAACCCGGGCAAGGTGATCGATGCCTATGCGGTCGATGAGAATCTTCGCTGGGGAACGAACTACCATCCGTGGGATCCGCCCATCCATCTCGCGCTCGAAGCGGATCGCGGACGGTTCTTCGTCGCAGCCAACCGCTGCGTGGGCACCGGCAAGTGCCGCAAACACGACAGCGGCACCATGTGCCCGAGCTACATGGCCACTCGCGAAGAGATGCACTCGACGCGCGGGCGATCGCGTCTCTTGTTCGAGATGCTGGAAGGCAACCCGATCGCCGATGGGTGGCGTGACGAGACAGTGAAAACCGCGCTCGACCTCTGCCTCGCGTGTAAGGCGTGCAAGAGCGAATGTCCGGTGAACGTGGACATGGCCGCCTACAAGGCGGAATTTCTCTCGCACTATTACGACGGACGGTGGCGCCCGCTCCCGGCGTACGCATTCGGGCTCATGCACCGGTGGGCCCGCATCGCGTCGTACGCGCCGTGGGCGGCCAACTTCGTCACGCAAGCACCCGGGCTTCGCCGCGTCGCCAAAGCGGCGCTGCGCGTCGCGCCCGAGCGCCGCATCCCGCGCTTTGCGGGCCGGACGTTTCGCCACTGGTTCCGCCATCGCGCCGATGCTCGCCTGACGGGACCGAGCGTTGTGCTGTGGCCCGACACGTGGAACAACTATTTTCTACCAGGAACGGCACGCGCCGCCGTGCAGGTGCTGGAAGCGGCGGGATACCATGTCGTCGTGCCTCACCGACCGCTCTGCTGCGGCCGGCCGCTCTACGACTACGGCATGTTGGACACGGCGAAAGAGCTGCTGCGTGATGTCCTGGATGCGATGCGTCCGCACCTGCGCGCGGGACTCAACGTCGTTGGGCTCGAGCCGAGTTGCGTGTCGGTGTTTCGTGATGAATTGCTGGAGCTGTTCCCCAACGACGAAGACGCCAAGCGCCTCGCCACACACACGCTGTCGCTTGGCGGCTTCCTGGCCCGGCACGCCGCATCGCTCGCACCGGCGCCGCTCAAACGAAAGGCACTCGTCCACGGCCACTGCCACGACAAGTCCATACTCGGCTTCGACGACACGCGAGCTGTGTTGGACAGGACCGGACTCGACTACACGGTACTCGATTCCGGATGCTGCGGCATGGCCGGTGCGTTCGGCTATGAGCGGGGCGCGCACTACCGCGTGTCCATCGCCAGTGCCGAACGAGTGCTGCTGCCGGCCATACGCGGTTCGACCGCCGACACGCTGATCATCGCCGACGGATTCAGTTGCCGGGAGCAGATCATCCAGACCACGAACCGGCAGCCCATGCACCTGGCCGACGTCTTGAAGCTGGCCCTCGACCAAGAGGCACCATGAAAGAAGTCATCGTCGTCACCGGCGCGTCGGCTGGGTTAGGCAGGTCGATCGTCCGCCGCTTCGCGCGCGACGGCAGCGCCATCGGACTCATCGCGCGCGGGCGCGAGCGTCTCGATCAAACGCTCGTCGAAGTGGAGTCGTTGGGCGGCCGCGGCTTGGTGCTGCCCCTGGATGTTGCCGATGCGGACGCGGTGGAGGCAGCCGCGGCGCGCGTCGAGCTGGAGCTCGGACCGATCGACGTGTGGATCAACAACGCCATGGTCTCCGTCTACTCGCCGATCAAGCAGATGACCGCCGCCGAGTTTCGCCGAGTGACCGAAGTGACGTATCTCGGCTACGTCCACGGAACGCTCGCGGCGCTCAAGCGCATGCTCCCCAGAAACCGCGGCGTGATCATTCAGGTTGGGTCGGCGCTCGCCCATCGGAGCATCCCGCTGCAGTCCGCGTACTGTGCATCCAAACACGCGATCATGGGATTCCACGAATCGCTGTTGAGCGAGCTCATCCACGACGGGAGCAAGGTGCGCACCACGATCGTGCAGATGCCGGCCATGAACACGCCGCAGTTCGAGTGGGCGAAGAGCCGACTGCCGCGCAAGCCGCAGCCGGTGCCGCCCATCTACCAACCCGAGGTGGGCGCCGACGCCGTGCACCACGCCGTTAGGCACGACGTGGGCCGCGAATTCCTCGTGAGCTGGTCGACCATCAAGGCGGTGGTGGGAGAGAAGCTCGTCCCCGCGTACATCGACCGCGACCTCGGGCGGACGGGCTATGCGGCTGAAGAAACCAAGGTTCCGGCCGATACGGGCCGACCCGACAATCTCTGGTATCCGGTGGCGGGCGATTTCGCCGCGCACGGGCGATTCGACGATCGCGCCCGGTCGGCCAGCCCCGAGCTCTGGATGGCCAAGCGCAAACCCTGGCTTGCGTTAGGCGCCGCGATGCTCGGAGCGGTCATCGCCGGGGCCGCGGTCACCGCCCGGCACGATGATGACTGAGCGCCTGCCGCGCTGAATTTCGCGGATCCGCTCCATGACCGGCGTGCCGATGGAGGCACGGCGGGCCATCATGGCCGAGAGCGAGAACGCAAACGGCCGGCTGATGACGAAGGTGGCAAAGCACATCGCCAGCACCAGATGGTCCAACGACGCGCCGAGATATTGCCACGGTGCCACTTGCGCACCGGGATAGTTCGACGAGAACAACAGCGCGAGCATGTAGACCAGTCCGGCGACGCTGGCCGTGCGAATCAGCACGCCGAGGACCAGCCCCACGCCGATCGCGAGCTCGCCGTACGCCACCAGGAACGCGATGGCTACCTTGTGCTGCAGCACGAACCCGCGCAGCACCGGAACCATGAACGGATAGGCACCGCCCTCGGCGAGAAAGCGGTGGATCCATCCCTCGAAGCCGCCGCCTAACGTGAACTGCGTCCCGACTACCTTGTACTCGCCGAAAAAGAGGAACAGCACGCCCACGGCGATGCGCAGGAGCGACAGCGTTCGGGTGTTCC
>DATNAM010000078.1:0-2826 GCA_035572595.1 Gemmatimonadaceae bacterium | reverse complement strand
TGCCTTGCAGGCCGATGGCGGCCACCGGCGTGAACGCGGCACTCTCGAACGACACGCCATCCGGGATGCGCGCGGCGAGCGTGCGCGCGACGCGCACGTACTCGGCGTGCGGTCCGTTGGTCACGACGCGATCGCCCACGGCGAATCCCGACGCGGCGCCGGCGTCCACCACGACGCCGGCGTTGCAGTAGCCGAGTGGGATCGGTTGATCGAGCTTGGCACGGACGGCGGAGAGGGTGGTGGAGAGACCATCCGTGCGGACTTTGTCCAACACCTGCTTCACCTTGTCGGGCTGACGGCGCGCTTTCTCGAGCAGGCCCGCGCGTCCGAATTCGACCAACATGCGCTCGGTGCCGGCGGAGATGACGCTGGCGCGCGACTCGACGACTACGGTGCGGGCCGACGCGCCGGGCAGCGGCGCGTCGAGCAACGTGAGTGCGCCGGTCGACAACGAGTGCGTTAACGATCTCATGCGACGGGGAAGCGGCGGCAGGCGCCGCCTTGGGGAATCGCTGCGCTTGGGGAAAAGGGAAAGGGGCGCGTGGTGGAGATCATCCTCAAGCAGCTACGTGGAACTTCATCCACATGTGGTGGCCGTAGAAGTGTGGGACTCCCGTTTTCGCATCCGGGATCCAGCAGAGGATCATGTAATCGCCGGGGGTCAAGTCGGCGTCGAAATACGAGTGGAGTCCTTTGTCTTCGCCGACGATGCCGCCCAACGGGTAGGCGCGCGCGCTGCCGACGGCCGGCTTGTCGACCCACGCCATCACATCGGCCGTGTCGGCGCCGGGTGACAGGCGGAACAACTCCACGTCGTGGGTGACGGATCCTTCGTTGTTGACGCGGAACACGTGCCGGCCCGCGTGCATGTCGTTAGGAATAGAGATCGAGTAGTCGTGGAGCGCAATGCCGATGCTGGTGGGCGGCTCGACGGCCGTTTGTCCCGTTGGGCGCTCGACGACAATGGGTGCGAACATTCCCTCGAGTGCGTGCAGCTTGTGACCGGCGCTCACGACCCAGCACACGAGCACGGCGTTGCCGGGCTTGAGGATGACGGTGGACGTGCCGCTCTCGCCGGGCGCGATGCCATTCACGCCGCCGACTTCTGCTCCGACAAAGCCTTGCTTTTTCAACGCCTGTATGAAATCGGCGGCCGTTTTGTCACCGAGCCAGACGACGCCCATCATGTGCATCTCTTTGCCGTGATTCACCAGGTGGAACGTGACCGGTCCGGCGGGGACGGTGGCCTTGGCACCGCCGGGAACCGTGAAGGCGAAATCGGTTGCCACGATCGTCAGCACCGGTGGTGCGGGCGGTTTGGCTGCGCCGGTGAGGGCGAGTAAGGCTGCCACTACGACCTGTGCGCGGGCGAACATTGTTTCTCCTTGGGGGAAGGCAGTGGACGGTCAGTCCACGGTAGGCAGCGCGGAGTCCATCACGCCGAAGGCGAGTCCTCGTTTAGGCGCCGCCAGGTGCGGCGTGCCGATGTCGCAGGTGATGTGGAGACCGAGGACGGCGGGGCGTTTGACTTCGATCCAGCTGGCGGGAAGTCTTACGCCGTAGGCCGGAGAATACCAGCCCATCACCTCCGATTCCCGCGCGGCGTGGGTGGCCGACTCGCCGTCGATGTGGATGATTGCGGAATCGGCCGACGGATGCAACAGCCAGCGGACGGTGACGGTAGACGCCGCCGACGTAAGGACGAGGTCGTCGACGCGCACACAGTCGCGCTCGACGCGCACGGTGCGCCGGATGCGATCGGGGATCTCGGCGGCCAGGACCATGGTGGCGCCGTCCTGGGCGGCGCGCAAGAGTTTTGCGTTAGGCCAGCGGAGCCACAGGAAGCGCGGGCCGCGGACGTTAGGTTCCTGGTCATCGACCAACGGGCCGTTGTGGATGCGGGCGCCGGCGAGGGCGTTGCGCCAGGGGAGCGGACCGTTGTATGCGAAGGTGCCCGCGTCGACCACCGTATCGCGGCCGGCCAAGCGGACGTCGACGTGGAGCGCGTCCAGGTGTCCGGGGCGCGAGGTGTAGGATCCGGCGCGGAGGAACACGGCGGTGTTTCCGGCGCGGGCCGTTGCCCAACCGGAGGCGCCGGAGCGGACGCCGTCGCCCAACGGCTCGCCCTGTTTCGGGTTAGGCAATCCGATCCACGCCAGGGTTTCGGCGTCGGGAGCCAAGTTGGACGGGAGCGGGACGTCGAACGACGCGCAGGCCGCGGTGACGACGGGGCGGTAATCGCGATACGCGCGGAGCGTGATCGGGTGGACGAAGGCGCCGTCGTTGTGGCCGTGGTTAGGCACCGATCCCGTGTCGGGGTCGATGACCGCGAGCAGGAGCTCGGTGGCCGCGCGCAGGCGTTCGGTGGCATCGAGCGAGAAGTCGATGCTCGAGGCGAGGAGGAGGCGGCGCGCGACGATGCACATGTCGAGTGCCAGGCGCAGGTAGTTGAACGAGTGCTGGATGTACCAGCCGTCGGGCGCGAACTGTTCGCGGATGAGGCGCTCGAGGAGCCGGCGCCCCTTGCTGGCCCAGTGGACCGCCGCCGGGTGCGTGCCGCGGAACCGCGCGCCTAACGCAAGCAAGCCCACCGCCTCGGAGATGCCGTGGTTGTTGCGCTGAGAGAGCGCGTGGCCGATGGCATCGGCCACGCGTTCGCCGGTGGCCGCGAGGGTCGAGGTGATGCGGGCCATCGCGTGCTCATCGCTCGACGGCGCGCCGACGAGATTGGCCTCGGCGTAGAGGAGCGCGATGGCGCGGATGGTGGCTTCCTGTCCGCAGGCCCAGTGGACGCCGCGAAAGGGCGGGCTGCTTTCGATCCAATCG
>DATNAM010000077.1:0-2813 GCA_035572595.1 Gemmatimonadaceae bacterium | reverse complement strand
ATGTTCATGATGTTCGGCGTCATCGCGCTCTTCCTGGCGTCCATCGGACTCTACGCCGTGATGTCGTTCTCGGTGAGCCGGCGCGTGCGCGAGATGGGCATTCGGATGGCGTTAGGCGCGCAGGCGCGCGATGTCATCCGCGTGATCTTCGGCCAGGGCGTGCTGCAGATCGCGATCGGCGTCGTGGCGGGGCTGGCGTTCGCGGCGACGCTCGCGCAGTTCCTCGGTGTCGTGTTGTTCCAGGTGCAGCCGCGCGACCCGACGATCTTTGCCGGTGTCGCGGTGGTGCTCGCGTTCACCGGTCTCGCGGCGTGCCTGATCCCGGCGCTGCGGGCGACCGCGGTGGATCCCCTCACGGCGCTGCGCGCGGAGTAGCCCCGGCGCCGCCTAACGGACGCGCGTGAACACGGCGTTCACCGGCACGTGCGCGCCGGCGAACCCGCCCGACATGCCGGTGAGCGTCAGGCCTAACGAATCGGCCCGGGCCTCAACCGACTTGATGAACGCGCGCGTGATGAAGTCGTCCGGTTCGAGCGTGACGGTCCCGCCGTGGACGGCGTAGCGGCCCGAACCCGACAGCACGTGCGGGTCCGGGCCGGGTGAGAAGCCCGGGATGGGGAAGGGCAGCGACGGCGCCTTCGTCCAGCGCACGGTCACCTTGTCGGTATAGCTGCTGTCCGCCGCGAGCGTGATGCGCGCGCTATCCACGGTGCCCGCCACTTCCGAGCCGGCCAGCAGGAACTTGAATGGAATCGGCGGTCGAGCCGACGCGGCACGCGCCAGAATGTAGGCGCCGGTGGGAAGCGCGGAGCGGTGCGTCGACGCGCGCGCGGCGGCCGTAGCCGCGAGGACGCACAGAGCAGGACCGATGGTGAATCGAAGGCGCATGTCAGGAATCTGTGGTTGGAGCACCATCAAGATACACATTCGGCTGCGCCGGGTTCACAGGTTCCCTCCGCCCGCCTCGGGTGGCAGACGCGGCCGCGGGCCTTCCGCCGGCTCTTGACGCTCTCGCGAGGCAGTCGCATACTCCAGTCACCTAGACGCTCTAAGTGAGGGCATCCGGTGGGCTCGGCCTCGGTCGGTCTCCTGCAAGGCACGCTCGACGTCATCGTCCTCAAGACTCTGAGCTGGGGACCGATGCACGGATTCGGCATCGCGCGCTGGATTCAGCAAACGACGGACGATGCGCTGCGCGTGGAAGAGGGCTCGCTCTATCCCGCGCTCTATCGTATGGAGAACCGCGGCTGGGTGCGGTCGCAGTGGCGGATCACGGACAACCATCGCCGCGCGAAATACTACAGTCTCACGGCCGCCGGCCGGCGTCAGCTCGAGGCGCAGAGCACGTCGTGGTCGGCATTTTCCCTGGCCATGGCGCGCATCATGGATGCGACGCGCCAGCCCGCCTAACGGTCTCCCGTGCCCGACGATCAGCCTCACGAGCCGCGCTGGCGGCGGTATCTGCGATTCTGGCGGCCCGACTCCGCCGCGGACGTGTCGGACGAGCTGCGCTTCCACCTCGAGTCGCGCGTCGCCGAAAACCTCGCCGCGGGTATGTCCGCCGCCGAAGCCCGCCGTGCCGCGGTCGAGCGATTCGGCAACGTGCACCACGTCGAGCGCTCGCTCGCCTCGCTCACGCGCGAACGGGAGATCAGCGAGCGGCGCGTGGCCTGGCGGCAGGTGATACGCCAGGACCTGCGCTACGCGGTCCGCCAACTCGCGCGAAGCCCGGCGTTCACGGCCGTCGCGGTGCTCACGCTGGCGTTAGGCATCGGCGCCAATACCGCGATCTTCAGCGCCGTCTACAGCGTGCTGCTCCGGCCGCTGCCGTATCAGCATGCGGACCGCCTCGTGGACCTGCGCGAGGGGACCGGGCAGGGCGGAAGCATGAACGTGACGATGGGCAACTACGACGTGTGGCGTCAACGATCGCCGCAGTTCAGCGCATTGGCCGCATACACGTATGCTGCGTTCACGCTCACCGGTGCCGGCGCGCCGCAGCGACTGCTCGGCCTTTCCGTATCGGCCGACTACTGGCGGGCGCTCTACATTCCGCCGCTCGTCGGCCGGTATTTCAGCGCCGCCGAGGATCAACCCGGCGCGCCTAACGTCGTCGTGCTGTCGTATGCGCTCTGGTCCACCGCGTTTGCCTCGGACCGGCACATCGTCGGGCAGACGATCACGCTCAGCGGGACCCCGTACACCGTGGTCGGCGTGGCACCCGCGGCCTACGCGTTGAGGTCGAACGCGCCCGAGCTCTGGGTGCCTCTCGCGCTCACACCGGCGCAGCGCGCGGAGCACACGGATCACGAGCTCACGGTCGTGGGGCTCGCGCGCGATGGTGTCGCAATTCCCGACGCCGTGCGCGAGCTGAGCGCCGTCGAGCACCAGCTCGCACACGACTACCCGAAAGCCGGCATCGACGGCAGCATTGTGATGCACTCGCTGCGCGACAGCGTCGTCGGCGCCGTGCGCCCGCTGATGCTCGTGTTGTTCGGCGCTGTCGGCTTGGTGCTGTTCATCGCGTGCGGCAACGTGATGAATCTCCTGCTCGCGCGCGCCGCGGCGCGCCGCAAGGAAGTGGCGATCCGCAGCGCACTCGGCGCCGGCCGCAAACGCCTCATCACGCAGCTGCTCATCGAGAGCGTCCTGCTCGCCGGGTTAGGCAGTGTGGCCGGCGTCGCGGTGGCGGCGGCCGGTCTGCGCGCGCTGATTCGCGTGAGCCCGCCGGGCGTGCCCCGATTGTTCGATGCAACGCTCAACGGGCCCGTGCTGCTGTTCGCGGCCGTCGTCGCGCTCGCATGCGGCATCAT
>DATNAM010000076.1:0-14417 GCA_035572595.1 Gemmatimonadaceae bacterium | reverse complement strand
CGACGTCTTGTACGTGACGACGCGCTGCATTCTGTGCACACGCTGCGTGCGGTTCATGGACGAGGTGGCGAAGGACACCGTGCTCAACGTCAGCGAGCGCGGCGACAGGGCGGTGATCGGCAAGTTCGAGGGGAAGGATCTGACGCATCCGTGGGCCGCCAACGTGATCGATCTGTGCCCGGTGGGCGCGCTTTTGTCCAAGGATTTCCTGAACAAGGCGCGCGCGTGGGAGCTGGATCGCACGGCATCGATCTGCCCCAACTGCACGCAGGGGTGCAACACGATCCTCGAGACGCGCGACAACGTCGTGGTGCGGATGCGTCCGCGGTCCAACGCCGACGTCAACCACTATTACCTGTGCGACGAAGGGCGGATGGACTACCGGTGGATGAACCGGACCGATCGGATCGAAGCGCCGCTCGTTAGGCGTGGAGACCGGCTGGTTGCCACCGGGTGGGACGACGCGCTGCGCGCCGCGGCGCTGCATCTCAACGGCAAGCGCGCGTTCGTGCTCGCGAGCCCCATGTTGTCCAACGAATCGCTGTGGATGTTGTCGCGCCTGGTGAAGCGGAGCGGCGGCGCCGGCGGGTTCCGCGTTAGGCGAGCGCCCGAAGCGCCGCTGGCCGGCGTACCGGACCTGGCGCGGCGCGCCGAACGCGCGGCGAACGTGCGCGCGGCCGAGTTGTTCGGCTTCGCCAAGAGCGACGCGCCGTTGGCCGGCATGAAGGATGGCGACGTGCTCATCATCGCCGACCACGAGGTAACGTCCGCCGAAGCACCCGCGCTCGCCAAGGCCGGCGCGGTGATCGTGATCGGCACCACGATGCCCGAGCTCGTGACGAACGCAATCGTCGCGCTGCCGTCCACCAACATGGCCGAAGAAGACGGAACGTTCACCAACCTGCGCGGCCGCGTGCAGCAGTACCGCCAAGCGCGCGCGGCGCCGGCGATGTCGCGTCCGGTGTGGTGGTCGGTGGGCGATCTGCTCACGTTCCTCGGCGAGCGCGCCGGATATTTTCTGGCGAGCGAAGCGTTTGCCGCGCTCGCATCCGAGCGGCCCGAGTTCGCGGGGATGACGTACGACTCGCTGGGACTCAAGGGCACGTTGCTCGCCGGCGCCGCGCCCGCGACGGTCGCTGCGGCGGGAGGCGCGAGCACATGACGATCGCCGCCGTGCTCATGCTGTTCCAGCATGCGTACGACCCGCAGGGGCCGATCCACGGCGCGCCGTGGTTGTGGTTCACGATCATCAAAATCCTGGTGGTGTTCACCGTGCTCATGGTGACCATTGCCTACCTGACGCTGGCCGAGCGCAAGATTTCGGCGTGGATCCAGGACCGGCACGGGCCTAACCGGGTTGGGCCGCGCGGGTTGTTCCAGCCGCTGGCCGACGGCCTCAAGAACATCATGAAAGAGGAAACGTATCCCTCCGCGGCATACGGCCCGTTGTTCATCCTCGCGCCGATGATGTCGTTCATCCCCGCGCTCATCACGTTCGCGGTGATTCCGTTCGCGGCGCCGCTGCCGACGCCGTGGGGGCTGGTCGACATGTCGGTGGCCGACCTGCCGGTGGGATTTCTGTACATCCTCGCCATCGCATCGCTCGGCGTGTACGGGATCGTGCTCGCGGGGTGGAGCTCCAACAACAAGTACGCGTTGTTAGGCGGGCTCCGGTCGAGCGCGCAGATGGTGAGCTACGAAGTCTCGATGGGACTCGCGGTGGTGTCGGTGCTGCTGTTGTCGGGCAACGTCTCGCTCAGCTCCATCGTGACGAGCCAGATCCAGACCGGCTGGTACGCCTTCCCGGTGCTCATCGGGTTCTTTCTCTTTCTCGTCGCAGCGTTCGCCGAGACGAACCGGCTGCCGTTCGATTTACCGGAAGCGGAGTCGGAGCTCATCGCCGGCTATCACACCGAGTACAGCTCGATGAAGTTCTCGATGTTCTTCATCGCCGAGTACTCGAACATGGTGACGGCCAGCGCATTGCTCACCACGCTGTTCTTCGGCGGGTGGGCGGTTCCGTTCTGGACGTCGGTCGATACGGCGCCGTGGGCGTGGTGGAAGACGGTGATCACGCTCGTGTTCTTCGTGCTCAAGACCGGCTTCTTCCTGTTCCTCTACATGTGGATCCGGTGGACGCTGCCGCGGTTCCGGTACGATCAACTCATGAGTGTCGGGTGGAAGGTGATGCTGCCGATCGCGCTCGGGTATCTCGTGATCATGGCGGCGGCGGTTCTGGGGCTGGACATGGCCGGCATCGCGCCGACGGCCCGGTTAGGCGGGTTCGTGCCGATTTATTGGGCGATTCTCGCGGTGCTCAACATCATTTTGGCGATCCTCGTGTTCGTGGTGCTCGATCGCGGCCGCCTCGTGAGTCCGGCGTCGGCCCGTGTGGGCGCCGTCGAGCTGGCCGAGCTGCGCGCGATGGCCATGCGCCGTCCGCCGCTCACGCCCGCTCAGGGAGACTGACCATGGCCATTCAGGTGAAGGTGCTCGAGCGGCCGATCCATCAGACGAGCTACGTGCGCGCCATGCTCACGGGGATGGCGATCACGTTCAAGCATCTGACGAACCCGCACAAGGTGACGTGGCAGTATCCCGAGCAGAAATGGGATCTCTCGCCACGCTGGCGCGGCACGCATCGCATGCTCACCGACGAGAACGGGAAAGCGAAGTGCGTGGCGTGCGGCTTGTGTCCGCAGATCTGTCCGGCCAACTGCATCAAGCTCGTGCCGGGCGAGGATGAGGAAGGGAACCGCTATCCGCTCGTGTACGAGATCGACGAGTTCCGCTGCATCTTCTGCGGCTACTGCCAGGAAGTGTGTCCGGAAGAGGCGATCCACGTGGGGCGGCACTACGAGAACTCCGAGTACAGCCGCGCCGGATTCGTGTACGACCTCGAGCGCCTGATGGCGCAGACGCACCCGGTGTGCGAGATGTGGGACCCCGCCGACCCGCGAGGCGAGTGATGCCCAACGGGTTCGTCTTCGAGTTCCTGTTCTATTTCTTCGGCCTCACCGCGGTGGTGTCGGCCGCGATCTTCGTGACGCGCCGCAATGCGGTGACGGCGGCGCTGTGGCTCGTCAACACGATGTTCTGCCTCGCCGCGCTCTACATCATGATGGATGCGCAGTTCGTGGGCGCGATCCAGGTGCTCGTGTACGCCGGCGCGATCATGGTGGTGTTCCTGTTCGTGGTGATGCTGCTCAACCTCGGACTTCCACCGACCGTCTCCGACTTGAAGGGGAAGGGCCCGCGCATTTTTGCGCTCATCGCCGGGCTCATCTTGTTGGCCGAGGTGATGGTGTTGGCGCGCCAGAAGCTGCCGGCCGAGCTGCCGTGGCTGCCGCGCGACACCAACATCACCACGCCGATCACCGACTCGCTCTTCCGCGCCTACCTGCTGCCGTTCGAGATCACGAGCGTGCTGCTGCTCGTGGCGATCGTTGGTGCGGTCGTCCTCGCCAAGCGCCGGGGTTAGACATGGTTCCCGAAGCTCTCTTCTTCTCGGCGGTGCTGTTCGTGATCGGCGTGATCGGCGTGCTCACGCGCCGGAACGCGATCATCATCTTCATGTGCGTCGAGCTCATGCTCAACGCCGTGAATCTGTCGTTCATTGGATTTTCGCGGCTGTACGGGGCCGGCGGACAGGTGTTCGTGATTTTCGTCATGAGCGTCGCCGCCGCCGAAGCCGCCGTCGGGTTAGCCATCATCATCGCGATCTTCCGCCACCACGAGACGGTGGACCTCAAGAACATCAATCTGCTCAAAGGGTGATGCTCCAACTGCCCTTGGCCCAACCGGGAGGAGTGCATCCGCTCACCGGCTCGATCGCCGAGCTGGTATGGCTGCTGCCCATTCTTCCGCTCGCCGGGTTCGTGATCAACGGCGCGATCTCGTTGTTCAGCGCGTACCACGTCGGGCCGGACGATCCGTCGGCGGCGCACGGCGCGCACGGCGCATCCGGCCACGCGGGATCGGCGCACGACGCGGCGCACGACGCGGGTCACGACGAGCACGCAGCACCGGCGCGGAATCCGCTCCACGGGGTCGTCACCATCGTCGGACCGCTGGTGCTGATCCTCGCGTTTGCCCTGGCGGTGGCGATTTTCGTAGCGATGCCGTCCAACATGGCGTCGCCGTTCGTGAAGACGTTTTTCTCGTGGATGCCGGTTGGGCCGGACCTGCCGCTCCGTTGGGCGTTCCAGGTCGATCAGTTGTCGATCATGATGGTGTTGTTCGTCACCGGCGTGAGCGCGCTGATCCACGTTTTCAGCGTCGGCTACATGGCCGACGATCCGGGATACGCGCGGTACTTCGCGTTCCTGAATCTGTTCGTCGCGTTCATGCTGGTGCTGGTGCTGGGCGCGAACTATCCGGTGATGTTCGTCGGCTGGGAAGGCGTGGGCCTCGTGTCCTACCTGCTCATCGGCTTCTGGTTCAACGACAAGGCGAACGCGGACGCGGGAAAGAAGGCGTTCATCGTGAACCGCATCGGCGATTTTGGATTCCTCATCGCCATGTTCCTGATCTGGTCCAACGTCGGGACGCTCGACTTCTCGGGCGTGGCGGCGGGCGTCGGCGCGCTGCCGGCGGGCGGACCGCTGCTCACGACGATCTGTCTGTTCTTTTTGTTAGCCTGCACGGGCAAGAGCGCGCAGATTCCGTTGTACGTGTGGTTGCCCGACGCCATGGCCGGCCCGACGCCGGTGTCGGCGCTCATCCACGCGGCGACGATGGTCACGGCCGGCGTCTACCTCGTGGCGCGGAGCTCGTTCCTGTTCTCGCTGTCGCCGGTCGCCTGCCTAACGGTGGCGGTGATCGGCGCGGTTACGGCGCTGTTCGCGGCGACGATCGGCCTCAAGCAGTGGGACATCAAGAAGCTCCTCGCGTATTCGACGGTCTCGCAGATCGGCTACATGTTCATCGGCGTCGGCGTGGGCGCGTACGTGGCCGGACTGTTCCACGTCATCACGCACTCGTTCTTCAAGGCGCTGCTGTTCCTCGGCTCGGGGTCGGTGATCTTCGCGATGCACGCGGCGTATCACCACACGCACAACACCGACGACGCGCAGGACATGCGCAACATGGGCGGGTTGCGCGCGTACATGCCGTTGACGTTCGTGATGATGTGGATCGCGACGCTCGCGATTTCCGGCATTCCGATTTTCGCCGGATTTTTCTCCAAGGATGAGATCCTGGGCTCGGTGATGGCGCGCGCGTCCGACAGCACGCTCGCCGAGGCGCATTGGTTAGGCATTCCGGGAAGCATCGTGCTGTACGCCGTGTACGTGCTGGCGCTGGCCGGCGCGTTCCTCACCGCGGTGTACATGACGCGCATGATGCTCTACACGTTCCACGGGCCCAATCGCACCGGCGCGAAGGAGCAGGAGCACCTGCACGAGGCGCCGCCGATTCTCACCGGACCGGTGACGGTACTGGGCGCGTTGAGTGTGTTAGGCGGCGTCATCAACCTGCCGGCGTTCCTGCATCTGCCCGACGGGTGGACGGGCGCGCTGGATTCGTGGCTGGCGCCGGTGGTGGGCGACGCCACGCTGCGGGTGACGCACGGGACGCCGGCCGAGACGCCGCACGAATTGGCGTTGGTCGGCCTGGCGATCGTCGTCGCCGTCGCCGGCATCGCGACCGCGGTCATCAAGCTCAAGCCCGCGGCGCTCGTACCCAAGCGCGATGCCAAGCCGGCAACCGGCTTCGCGCGCGTGCTCGAGCACAAGTACTACGTGGACGAGTTGTATGATCGCACGATCGTGAGGCCGATCGTCGCGTTCTCGCGCGTCGTGTTGTGGAAGGGCCTGGACGCCGGCCTCATCGACGGCTTCTTCGTGAACGGCAGCGCGTGGTTCATGCGCGGGTTGGCGCGGATCGGCTCGTGGCTGCAGTCGGGCCAAGTTGGCGCGTACGCCTGGGCCATTGTCATTGGGGTGCTCGCCATGTTGGGCGCCTTCACCATCCGCTGAGCTATGCGCGACTTCCTCGTTTCGATTCACTACGGCTCCTGGATCCTGGTCGCACTGCTCGGGATCCCGCTCGTCGGCGCGCTGCTCATCGTGCTGCAATCGCTGGGCTCCAAGGACGACGCGTCGCTCGAGGCGGTGCCGTCGGCCCGGTGGATCGCGCTCATCACATTCCTGATCGAGTTCGTGGTGTCGTTAGGCTTGTGGTGGGCGTTCGATCCCAGCACGGCCGCGTGGCAATTCCGCGTCACGCATTGGTGGATCCCGGGATGGGGCGCCAACTTCGACGTCGGGATCGACGGCATCTCGCTGTTCATGGTGCTGCTCACGACGTTCCTCATGCCGCTGTCGGTGTTGGGCGGCTGGACCAGCGTGCGCGAAAAAGTCCGGAGCTACTACGCGCTGCTGCTCATTCTCACGACGGGCATGATCGGCGTGTTCCTGGCGCTCGATCTCTTGTTCTTCTACGTGATGTGGGAAGTGATGCTGATTCCGATGTACTTCATCATCGGAATCTGGGGCGGGGAACGGCGCATCTACGCCAGCATCAAGTTCTTCATTTACACGTTCCTCGGGTCGCTGTTGATGTTGGTGGCGATCATCTATTTGTGGCTGCATTCGGTGGACACCACCACGCTGCGCAACACGTTCGGCTACGATGACATCATGCGCCATGCGGTGATCGACTCGCGTGCGGCGCTGTGGTTGTTCGGGGCATTCTTCCTGGCGTTCGCGGTGAAGGTCCCGATGTTCCCGTTCCATACGTGGCTGCCCGACGCGCACACCGAGGCGCCGACGGCGGGGTCGGTGATCCTGGCCGGCATCATGCTCAAGATGGGGACGTACGGCTTCCTGCGGTTCGCGCTGCCGTTGTTCCCGGGCGCCGGCATGACGCCGTGGGTGCGGGGCACGATTCTGACGCTGGCGGTGATCGGCATCATCTACGGCGCGTTAGTCGCGATGGTGCAACCGGATTTCAAGAAGCTCGTGGCCTACTCGTCGGTGAGCCACTTGGGCTTCGTGATGTTAGGCATCTTCGCGCTCACGCTGCAGAGCGTGCAGGGCGCGCTCATGGTGATGATCAACCACGGCATTTCCACCGGCGGCCTGTTCCTCCTCATCGGCATGATCTACGAGCGCAAACACACGCGGCTCATCGACGCCTATGGCGGCATCGCGCGCGTCGTGCCGATGTTCGCGGTGGTGCTCACGCTCGTATCGCTGAGCAGCATCGGACTGCCGGGCACGAACGGATTCGTCGGCGAGTTCCTGGTGCTCGTCGGCTCGTTCAAAACGCATCCGTGGTTCACGCTGTTCGCCGCCACCGGCGTCATCTTCGCCGCGTGCTACCTGCTGTGGGCGATCCAGCGGATTCTGTTCAACAAGCTCGACAAACCCGAGAACGCCGTGCTGCGCGACCTGAATCGCCGCGAGCTCGCGATCGTCGGCGTGCTGACGGTGGCGATCCTCTGGATCGGCATTTATCCCGCGCCGATGCTCCGCCGCATGGAGCGGTCGGCGCAGAACTTCGTGACGATCGTGAGTGGGCCGCCTAACGCGCGGATCGCGAGCGCCGGCACGCCGGGAGGGGCGCGATAGATGTCCTTCGACCTCTCGATTCCGAGCCAGCTCGCCGGCGCGCTGCTGCCCGAGCTCGTGCTGATGGGCGGCGCGATGCTCCTGCTGCTCGTCGCGGCGTGGGGCAAGGAGACGGCCGAGCGCTCGCGGACCGTGGCCGGGTTGTCGATCCTGCTCACCCTCGTCACAATCGCGATCGTCGCCTGGATGTGGGTGTCGGGCGCCAAGGCGACACCCGGCATCATCGCCGTCGATGGATTCCGGTGGGCCACGGACCTCGTCATCCTGATCGCGACGATCATCGCGCTTGCGTTAGGCCTGGATTACGCGCGGGTTGAGCAGCTGGTCAGCGGAGAAACGTACGTGCTGGTGCTGCTCGCGACGGCGGGCATGATGCTGCTGACATCGGCGCGCGACCTCATCATGGTGTTCCTCGGCATCGAGCTCATGTCGATCGCCGTGTACGTGCTGGCCGGCGTCAATCGCCGCAGCGCCAAGAGCGCCGAGGCGTCGCTCAAGTACTTCCTGTTAGGCGCGTTCTCTACCGGGTTTCTGCTCTACGGCATCGCGCTCATCTACGGGGCCACGGGCAGCACCGACCTGGCGACGATCGGCACCAAGGTGACCGGCGCCACGATCGCGTCGGCGCCGATGCTGCTGGCCGGCATCGCGCTGCTGCTGGTGGGATTCGGCTTCAAGGTTGCCGCGGTCCCGTTTCACATGTGGACGCCCGACGTGTACGAGGGCGCGCCGACGCCGATCACCGCCTACATGGCGGCGGCCGTCAAAGCGGCCGCGTTCGCGGCGCTGTTTCGCGTGTGGCGGGAAGCCTTCCCCGGCGCGTTCGCATCGTGGCACCTGGGGCTCTGGTGGCTGGCCGTAGTCACCATGGTCGTCGGCAACCTGGTTGCGTTAGTCCAGAAGAACATCAAGCGCATGCTCGCATACTCGAGCATCGCGCACGCGGGCTACCTCCTGGTCGCGGTGGTGGCGAACAATCAGCTCGGCTCGGCGGCGTTCGTGTACTACGTGCTCGCGTACACACTGGCCACCATGGGAGCGTTCGGCGTGGTGATCGCGGTGGGCGAGCCCGGCGAGCGACACCAGCAGTTGAGCGACTTCGCGGGATTGTGGACCGTGCGCCCGTGGCTGGCGGCGGCGATGGCCGTGTTCATGCTGGCACTCCTCGGCTTCCCGATCGCCGGCGGCATGGGCTTCTTCGCCAAGTGGTACGTGCTGCAAGCGGCGCTCGACGCGATCCACCCCGAGACGGCGCTGGCCGTGGTGGTCGTGCTCACGAGCGTGCTGTCGGCCGGCTACTACCTCGCGGTGGTGATGGTGATGTTCATGCGGCCGCGATCCGCCGATGCACCACCGCTGCGTCCGGTGCGCGCACCGACCTTCCTGGTGGTGTACGCGTCGGCGATCGTGCTGATCTTTTTCGGCATATTTCCCGCGGGGTTCGTCGGGTTGGCTCGCGTGAGCGTGCCGAGCATGGCCGCGGCCGCGCCATCCAGCTCGCCGCCGACAGCGGTCGCGCGCCGATGACGAACGCGAGGCCGCCACGCGGCCTCGCGTCGTTTCGTGGACCGGGTCGGGGACCGTTGGGCACGTCGGAGGACGGACAGTGGGATTCAGCCAGCAAATCTTTCGGCAATATGATGTCCGCGGCGTGGTGGGGGACGACCTCACAGGCCAGACCGCGCACGCGTTAGGCAGGGCGTACGCCGCCTACCTCGCCGCGCACGACGTGCATGGACCCGTCGCCGTCGGCCGCGACAACCGGCCCAGCGGCGGCATGCTGCGCGGGTCGCTGGTGCGGGCGCTCACCGAATCCGGCGTCGACGTCCTCGATATCGGCGTGGTTCCGACGCCGCTGCTGTATTGGAGCCTCCACAACCTTCCGGTTGCCGGGGGCATCCAGATCACCGGATCGCACAATCCGCCCGAGTACAACGGGTTCAAATTGTGCGTCGGGAAGGCGTCGCTGCACGGCGACGAGATTCAAGAGCTCTACCGGCTCATCCTCGCCGGCAACTTCCCCGCCGGCAAAGGCGAGGTGCAACCGGTCCCGGTGATCGACGGCTACGTGCAGGACATCGCGACCCGCATCGGCAAGATCTCTCGCCCATTACGCGTGGTGATCGACTGCGGCAACGGCGTGGGCTCGCTCGTGGCGCCGCAGTTGTTCGAGAAGTTAGGCGTCAAGTGGACGGGACTCTTCTGCGAAAGCGATGGACGGTTCCCCAATCACCATCCCGACCCCACGGTCGTCGCGAACGTTCAGGACCTGATCGCCGAGGTGCGGCGCACGTCGGCCGACTTGGGCATCGCGTTCGATGGCGATGCGGATCGCATCGGCGTAGTCGATGGACGCGGCGAGATCGTGTGGGGCGATTACATCCTGATCGTATACGCGCGCGACGTACTCGCGCGCACGGGGAAGGGACAGTCCATCATTTTTGATGTGAAATGCTCGCAGGCGCTGAGCGATGAGATCACGCGCGCCGGCGGCATTCCGGTGATGTGGAAGACCGGCCACTCGCTGATCAAGGAGAAGATGAAGGAGCTCCACGCGCCGTTGGCAGGTGAGATGTCGGGGCACATGTTCTTCACCGAGGGATTCTACGGGCACGACGACGCGCTGTACGGCGCCGCGCGGCTGCTGCGCATCATCGCCGACGCTGGGCGCAGCATCACCGAGCTGTTGTCGGATGTGCCGCGCTACGTGTCGACGCCGGAGCTGAGGGTGGACGTGCCGGAAGAGCGGAAGTTCGCGATTGTGGACGCGGCCATCAAACATTTCCGCGAGACGCACGAGGTGATCGACGTGGATGGCGCGCGCGTGTTGTTCGGCGACGGCTGGGGTCTCATCCGCGCCTCGAATACGCAGCCGGTGCTCGTGATGCGCGTGGAAGCCCGGACGCCCGAGCGCCTGGCCCAGATCCGCGCCGAGCTCGACGACTGGCTGCGTACGCAGGGCGTCCCCGCCTAACGTGACTCCGCGACGGTGGGCCGTGCTCGCCGTGGCGGCGGTCGCGTTGTTCCTCATTCTGGGACGCGTGATCACCGGCGTCATCGCCGATCATCAATGGTACGCATCGCTGGGCGCGGGCGCGGTGTGGCGCACGAAAACCCTGCTCAACCTCGGCTTGCGGCTCACGTCGGCCGTGCTGGCGGCGGGGTTCGTGTTCGCCAATCTGTACGGCGTGCGGCACAGCGTGGTGTCGCTGGTGCTGCCGCGCCGCGTGGCGAACATCGAGATCGGCGAGGAGATCCCCGGCGTCTACCTGGTGGCCGCGGCGGCGGTGCTGGCCATTCTGTTAGGCGCACTGCTCACGCTCCCGTCCAACACGTGGATGTCGTGGGTGCTGGCGCACCACGGGCTGCCGTTCAACGAGAGCGATCCGTACTTCGAGGCCGACCTCGGCTTCTACGTCTACTGGCTGCCGTTCGAGAGCGCCATTTACCTCTGGGCGCTGATCGCGGTGATGGTCGTGGCGGCAGTGGTGATCTTCCTGTACGCGCTCACGCCCAGCCTGCGATGGGAGCGGGGCTCGCTCTACGTGTCGCACTACGTTAGGCGGCACCTGGTGGTGCTCTGCTTCCTGCTGCTCATGCTGATGGCGTGGCGCTATCGCCTCGACGCATACCGCGTGCTCATGTCGGGCAGCGGGCCCGACGGGTTGTTCACGTTCACCGACCATCGGGCGGCCATTCCGGTGAGTCTCTGGATGTCGATTGCCACCGTGGCCGCCGCGTGCGCGCTGCTGTTCTTCGGGTGGACGGGGCAGCTGCGCATCGCCGTGACGACGCTCGGCGCGCTGCTCGTGATCGCGTTCGGCGCGCGGCAGGTCGCGCCCGTCATCGCGCGCCACTTCGCGCCCGTCGCCGACGCCGATCTGCGCGAGCGCCCGTACCGGCAGGTGCGCGTCGACTACACGCGACGAGCGTACGCGCTCGATCGCATCGAGCGAGCGGATTCGCTCGCGTTCCCGACGGCGGCCGAGGCGCCGGGAACCGTGCCGGTATGGGACCCGCTGCCGCTCGAGCAATCGCTGGAGCGGGAACACGCCGTGGAGGGCGTCGCCCACGGCGTCGGGTGGGCCGCCACGCCGCTCGGCCTAACGGCAGTCGTGGTGACCGGACCGGGCGATGAGGGCGCGCTGCTCGACGCCGCCGGCACGCCCGCCGCGCCCCGCGAGGTCTCGTGGAGCACCACGCGCGTGCGCGCGGGCATGGCCGACGACAACGGCGACCCCGTGTTAGGCGCGCCGGGGGCGGCCGCGCCGTCGCGCCCGCTGCCGCCGGTACTGGTGTACGACTCTGTGCCCGGCTATGCGCTCGTGCTCGACAGCACGGGCACGATCGCGGCGCCGGCGTTGGGGAGCGCGTTCGATCGGATCGTGCAGGCATGGAGCCAGCAGAATCTGCGACTGCTCTCGCTCGACCGGCCCGGCGTGCGGGTCCTCACCAAGCGCGGCGTGCAGGAGCGCGTCGCGGCTGTGGCGCCGTTCTTCGTGCAGGGGACGTCGGTGCTGCCGGTGGTGTCCGACGACTCGCTCTACTGGACCGTCGCGCTCTACGACGCCAGCGCCGACTACCCGTTGAGCAAGCGCGTGACGGTGGGGGACGACGAATACGGTCTCGTTAGGCATGCGGCCACGGCGATCGTGAACGCGCACACCGGGCGCGTCGCCCTGCTGGCGGATCTGACGGCAGGCCCGATCGCGCAGACCTGGATGCGCGAATTCCCGTCGCTCTTTTCGTCGCCCGACCGCCTGCCGGCATCACTGCTCGCGTCGATCCCGCCGGCGGTTGACGGCGTTCGCATTCAGGCGGACCTCCTGGCGCGCTTCGGGCTGCGCGGCGATTCGTCGTGGATGGGGCGGCTGCCGTGGAACGGCGGTGCCGACTCGGTGCTGCGCGACGGCAGCGCGCTGCTCTTTGCGACCGACCACGGCCGGTTAGGCTGCACGCAGGCGGTGCTCGATTCCACCGACCGCCTGGCGGGCGCGCTCCTCGGCACCGGCGGTCGCGACGCCACGGTGTACTGGGTTCCGCTCGAGCCGCACGGCGAACGCTGGAACTCGTCCCTCGACGCGATGCGCCGCGCGCTCGACAGCACCGCCGCCATTCCGCGCGACGCGCGCATCCGCTTCGGCGAGGTGCGCGTGCTGCCGCTGGCGCACGGGTTGGCGCTGGTGCAGCCGGCCTACGTGTGGAAGTCGGACGTGCCGCCGAGCGTCGCGCGGGTGGCCGTCGCGCGCGACACCCTGGTCACCACCGGACGCACGCTCGCCGAAGCGTTAGGCGTGGCGCCGGCGCCGGCCGCCGACACCACGCCGCTCTCACCCGGCGATTTCCGGGCGCACGTGCGCGAGCTCTATGCCCGCATGCACGCGGCGCTCCAACACGGCGACTGGGTGGCCTTCGGACATGCCTACGACGCCCTCGGCCAACTCCTCGCGCGACCCACCCCTCCATGACATCCATTCCGGCCGGCTCGCCCGGCGTCGCGGTCATTGCGTTAGGCGGCAACGCGCTCGCGCCGGCGGGCGAACGCTCCACCATCCACGACCAGTTCCGCCACACGCGCGAGAGTCTGGGCGCGATCGTCGACCTGGCCGCGGATGGATGGAACCTGTGCGTGGTCCACGGCAACGGCCCGCAAGTGGGCGACGAGCTCGTCCGCAACGAAGCGGCGCGAGCCGAGATCGCGCCGCTTCCGTTAGGCGTATTGGTGGCCGGCACCGCCGGATGGATCGGCTATATGATCCAGCAGTCGCTCGAGAACGCGCTCCGCAGCGCCGGCGCCGTGCGCGAGGTGGTGACCGTCATCACGCAAGTCCAGGTGGCACCCGACGATCCGGCGCTCACGACGCCCACGAAATTCATCGGCCACGAGCTGCCCGACGATCGCGCGCGACGCCTCGCCGACGCCGGCGTCGACGTCAAACGCGATGCGCGCGGCCGCTGGCGGCGCGTCGTGGGCAGCCCGCGCCCGTTGGCCATCCACGAGATCGGCGTCATCGCGCGCCTCGTTGCGGCGGGCACGATCGTCATCGCGTGCGGCGGCGGCGGTGCGCCCATCTATCGGCATCGCCTCCTCGGCTGGGAAGGCCTGGATGCGGTGATCGACAAGGATCTCGCCGCCGCCGTGCTCGCACGCGATCTGGGCGCAACGTTGTTGCTCATCCTAACGGACGTCGATGCCGTGTACGCGGAGTTCGGCACGCCGCGGCAGCGCGCGCTGCGCACGATGTCGATTGCCGAAGCCGAGTCGCTCGATCGCGCGGGGGCATTCGGCGAAGGCAGCATGGCGCCCAAGGTGCGCGCGGCAATGGATTTCGTGCGACGGACCGGGGGGCGCGCTATCATTACGGAGCTCAGTCGCGGCCGCGAAGCGGTGCGCGGTGAGGCAGGAACGACGATCACCTTGGAGAGTCTGTGAACATCCACGAGTATCAAGCAAAAGACATCTTCCGCCGGTTCGGAATTCCCGTTCCGCCCGGCGACGTGGCAACCTCACCCGATGAAGCGGAACGCATCGCGCGCGCGTACGGCACCGGCGTCGTCGTGAAAGCGCAAGTGCACGCCGGCGGACGCGGCAAAGCGGGCGGTGTGAAGCTCGCGCGCACGCCGGCCGACGCACGCGCCGCGGCGCAACAGATCATCGGTATGCAGATCAAGGGTCTCACGGTGCCCAAAGTATTGGTCACGCCCGCAGCCGACATTGCGAGCGAAGCGTACGCGGGCATCATCGTCGATCGTGCATCCAAGCGCGCGGTCTACATGGTGAGTCCCGCCGGCGGTATCGACATCGAAGAAGTCGCGGCGAACATGCCGGACAGGATCATGCGC
>DATNAM010000075.1:0-15468 GCA_035572595.1 Gemmatimonadaceae bacterium | reverse complement strand
CCTGCAGCATGTCGGTGAAATCGTCGGCCTGCGAATTGTACTCGTAGTAGCATCGCGTGCTCTGCGCGACGTACATCGTCACCTGCTCGAGCGCGAGGCGACTCGCCTCTTCGCCTGCCGCATGTCCACCGACACCGTCGGCAATCATGGCCAGAAAACCGATGCGCTCATCGCAGGCACGCAGTTGTTCGGCTGCGGGCAGGGACGATGCCCGGATCTCGAGTCGCTTGTGCAGCGACCCGAGCAGAAAGTGATCCTGGTTCGACTTGCGAACCTTGCCAGGGTGAGTGAGTCCCCAGACATCGATTTCGTCGTCGCGCGGTTTGCGCGACGTCACCGGATCGACTGCGGTGGCCGTGGACATGATGCCCTCACGACTCGCGAAGACAACGCGCGGCGCCAGGCGGCGTCGCCGAGGCCTGCGCCTCGTCCTCGATCCTATCGCCGCATCCCGCGACTTCGCAACTCGTTGACCCCCGCGGCGCGGGGGGGGTCGGACCGACACTTTGCCTTTCGTCGCGCGTAATATGAAAGGACATGTACGCGACTTGCCTTTTCTGCAATAAGGCGCTGGGCGCCAACGAAACGCTGGAGACGTTCCCGGTCGGCAAGCGTCTCGCGTTCGATGCCGCCAAGGGACGCCTCTGGGTCGTCTGCCCGCACTGCGAGCGCTGGAATCTCTCGCCGCTCGAGGAGCGGTGGGAGGCGATCGAGACGGCCGAGCGCCTTTATCGCGACACGCGACGGCGGGTGACGAGCGACAACATCGGGCTCGCCAAGCTGCGCGATGGGACGACGCTCGTCCGCATCGGCGAACCGCTGAGGCCGGAATTCGCCGCCTGGCGATATGGTGACCAGTTCGGCCGCCGCCGCCGGCGCCAACTGCTTTTGGCGGGTGGCGGCGTGTTGGCGGTCGGCGGTGTCGTTGCGCTCGGTGCCTACGCGGGCATCATCGGCGGCATCGGCTGGATGGCCGCGCGCGCCGGCGCGGTTGCCATCAACGGCAGCCCGGAGACGGTGGTCGCCACGATCAACACGTCGACCGCCGGCGTGGTCCACGTTAGGCGACGCCACCTCGCCGAAACGTCGCTCAGCCGCGCCCAGGACGGCTCATTGGCCATCGACCTGCGCTTCAAGAACGGCCAGGCGCATTTCGAGGGACGCGAAGCGGAGCACATCGCGGCGATCACGATTTCCAAGGTCAACCGCTTCGGCGGCAACAAGCAAACGATCGCCGGCGCCGTGGACGAAATCGAGAACGCGGGCAGCGCCGAGGGATTCATCGACCGCCTAACGGGAAGCAGCCACGTCTACACGCGCCCCAGGGAGCGCGGCTCGCGGTGGCGGCGAGGCGCGATGTCCACCGACTTCACCAAGCACGGCCTCTTCGGCCTGCCCAGCGAATATCGCCTCGCTCTCGAGATGGCCCTGCACGAAGAAACCGAGCGCCGCGCATTCGAGGGCGAGCTCTCCGACCTCGAGCGCGCCTGGAAGGACGCCGAAGAGATTGCCGCGATCTCCGACAATCTCTTCGTCCCCAGCTCGGTCACGCAGTCGCTCGAGCGCCTGCGCCATAGTTGATTCCTTCCCCTTTCCCTTTTCCCTTTTCCCTTTTCCCTGTTTCTAATAGCGCCAACTGACCGTATCCGCTCCCGCCGGCGCCGTCTTCACAATGTGCTCGGCCATCACCGGCAGGAATCGCTGGAACACGGTCATCGATCCCACCTCGAGCGAATGCTGCGAGTCGCCGGTCCAACAATGCTCGTAGCGATCCCCGTACGTGATCGACCCCGCATAGTACGGGTCCTTCGTCGAATCCAGAAAATCCTGCATCAGGTACACGGCGTTGTTGAGGTGCCAACTGTCCATCGTGCCGCTGTAGATGTGGATCTTGCCCACGAGCTTCGGGCCTAACGTCTTCCAATCGCGCTCGAGGATGTACCGCAGGTCGTAGTGGTCCTTCCAGTATTGCGCGACGCTCGGGTCGATGTGCCCGGTGAGCTGGTCGTAGAGCGGCTTGGGGTACCCATCGCTGTCCATCGGGCCCCACACGTTCTCCCAGATGTCCCACTGCTCGCTCGATCGGCCCTTGCGGCCCTGCACGTACTCCCAGTGGTTGTCGTTCGCGACCGTCGTCAGCAGGTGGCCCAGGTAATTGCGACCCGACGGCTGCGGTGTGCTCTTCCACTGCGCGTTGAACACGTACGCGCTCGAGTCGTGATAGATGTCGATCGTCTCGTACTGCCGGAAGTCGACCGGATCGGGACAGAAGGTCCACGTGCCGTTGAAGTCATCGGGGTAGAAAATCTGTTCGCCTAACGACTCCCATCCGCCGGTCGACCCGCCGAACTGCGTGCGCGCCCACCCGGCGCCGATCCCGCGGAACTTTTTCTCGACGTACGGGATGAGCTCCTTCACGATGGCGTCGCCGTACGGACCCAGGTTCGCCGAATTCACCGCGTACGAGTCGTCATAGTACGGATTCGCGTGCTGGATCTGCATCACCAGCATGCGCGGGAATCCGGGACCGGTCCATTTGCGGTAGAGATCGTATCCATACGACGCGCGCACGCTGTCGCGTCCGTGCACGCCGATGGGCGGATTGGGATCGAAGTTGTGGAAGCCCGTCGGGAAGTGGCCCTGGTCCACCGCCAGCGGATAGTGCGCGTTGGGATGATCATCGAAGCCTGCCGGCAGGAGCACGATGGCGCCCAGGTACATCGGCCGGCCCCAGAACTTGGAGAGCAACGCGCTCTGGATACGGACGTACTTCACCCACTTCGTGTCCTTGGGCGCCGGAATCGCCGGAATCACTTTGTCTAACGTTAGGCGAACGGTCTGATCGGTGTGCGGGTCCAGGTGCACCGTGACGGGCACGTTGTAGAAGTTCCCCGGCTTGGAGAACCAGTGCTGGCCCTCGCCCTTGTCCGGCGGCAGCCACAGCGTGTGGCCCGACGCCATGTGGAACTGCTCGTACCGGTTGAGCACCGCCTGCACGCGATAGTCGCCCGGCGGCAAGTCGTTCACGCTCGTGAGCGGCCATCCGAACACGGAGCCGTCAATCACCGCGGGCTTGCCGGGCGCCAGCGCGTCCACGTCGAGCCCGAATCCGGGCTGCACGTTGGGCTCGTACACCTGGTACTGGAACCGCGGTTCCTCGCTCGTGTCCTTGGACACGATCAGCATGATGTGTCCTGTCTGCGGATCCGCCGATGCGGACTGAGGAAACGTGATCTCGAACCGCAAGCCGGCCGTCGCGGCGCCCGCGGGCCGCGCCGCCGCCGCGACCGACCGCTGTCCGAGTCCGATCATCGCGACGGCGCCCAAAGCGCCGGCCATCACAACCCCCAGACCCGCCGCTGCCCAGCGCCTGCTCTGCTTCGTCGAACTCATGACATGGCATCCGTGTTGAAACGTGATCAGTCGAGTGATGACGACCCTCGCACTGACAGACAATGCACCGCGGACCCGGGAACCTCCAGCCCGCCGGCCGCCCGGCATTCGGACCGCCGCCGCCCGATGATCCGTCGCGGGGCGCTCTTGACACATGGTAGAGTGTCTACTATCGATCACGGTAGACTGCCTACCATAAAATCCCATGGCCCCGACGGCTGACCAAATCGAGCTCCTCCAGGGTACGCTGGACATGCTCATCCTCAAGACGCTGCTGTTCGGGCCCGCCCACGGCCACGGCATCGCGAAACACATCCAGCATTCCACACGCGATGTGCTCGTCGTCGAGCACGGCTCGCTCTACCCCGCCCTGCACCGCCTCGAGCGCAGCGGCTGGATCGCCTCCCGCTGGCAAACGGCGCCGGGCCGCGCGCGCGAGTTCAAGTTCTATCGCCTAACGGCAGCGGGCCGGCGGCAGCTGCGCGCGCAGGAGTCGCGGTGGGATGCGCTCGTCCGCGCCATCGGCCGCGTCATGCAGCCCGCGCCGGAGATGTGACCGTGCGCCCGCCGTTCGGTTCGCCCCCGTCCCCCGGCGACGACGACATCCGGCGCGAGCTCGCCGATCACCTCGAGCTCGAGGCCGAGGACATCGCGCACGATCGCCCGGGCACGAGTGCGGAAGCGGCCGCATTCGCGGCACGCCGGCGCTTCGGCAATCCGACGCTCGTCGCCGAAACCATGCGCGCGGTGTGGCACCCCGTCTGGCTCGAACAGCTTGCCCAGGACTTGAAACACGGCCTCCGCGGATTACGCCGCAGTCCCGCGTACGCGATCACGGCCACGATCACGCTGGCACTCGGCATCGGAGCATCGACCGCCGTGTTCAGCTTCGGCGATCACGTCCTTGCCCGGCCGTTTCCCCTCATGCCGCAGGACGCGCTCGTATGGGTGGTCCAGCGCTCGCTGCGCCAATGCCCAGCGTGCGACAACGCGTCGGCCGCCGCGTTCGAGGCGCTGGCCCAACGCAGCAAGACCCTGTCGGCGGTCGGCGCCGCCCAGCTCTGGCGCGCGACGCTCAACGGACGTCCCGACGCGCCGAGCGATCTCGTCCTCGGCTACCGCGTCACGCCGAACTTGATGTCGCTCGCGTCGGTGCCGTTCTCGTTAGGCGGAGGATTCACCGCCGACGCCGGCACGCCGGGCCGCAACGGCGTGGCGATTCTGTCGTACGCCTTCTGGCGCGACCGGTTCAACGGCAGCCGCGGCGTGCTCGACTCCACCATCATGCTCGACGGCGCGCCGCGCCGGGTGGTGGGCGTCCTCGCCAACGGCGTCGCGTTTCCCGAGGCCGTCGACTTCTACACGCCGCTGGTGCTGACCGCGAGCGACTTCAACGATCATGCATCGCGCTATCTCGACATCTTCGGACGCCTCGCGCCCGGCGCGAGCGTGGCCCAGGCCCAACGCGAGGCCGCGCGCGTGAGCGCGCAGATGGCGAGCGAGCCGCCCAAGACCGATGCGGGATGGGTCCTCGTACCGCGCCCCCTCAAGGAATTTCACAGCGACGATGTGGCGATTCTCGTGCGGATCGTCGGGCTGGCGGTGGCGCTGGTGCTCATCGCCGCGTGTGTGAGCGTTGCCAACCTGGCGTTGGCGCGCACGTCGGCGCGGCGGCGCGAGATGGCATTGCGCGCGGCACTCGGCGGCCGCCGCGGACGGCTCGCCCGGCACCTGCTGGCCGAGGCGCTGCTGGTGTCGCTCGCCGGCGCTGCGTTAGGCATTGGATTCGCCGCGTGGGGCATCCGCGCCGCGGCCGGGGTCATCCCGCCGTCGATGACCCGCTACGCGCCCGGCTTCGCGTTCATTCGCGTCGACGGGCGGGCGCTGGCGTTCACGTTCGCGCTCTGCGTCGTCGTGACGCTGATCTTCGCGCTCGCGCCCGCGTTGCGCGCCGTGCGCACGCCGTTGTCGGCGGTGCTCGCGGGCGGCGGCCGCGGCGCCACCGGCGACGCGTACGGCACGCGCCTCCGATCCGCGCTCGTCGTGGTGGAAGTGAGCGTCGCCCTCATCGTGCTCACCGCGGCGGCGCTCCTCACGCGGAGCGCGCACCACCTGCTCACGGCCGATCCGGGCGTTAGGCTGGATCACGCGCTCACGATGCAGCTCTCGTTGCCTCGCGGAACCAGCGACAGCAGCGCGCGTGCGTTCGTGCAGCGCCTGGATACGCGCCTCCGCGACGTGCCCGGCGTGCTCGCCGCCGGCGTCGTGAGCAACACGCCGCTCAGCAACAGTTGGTGGGGCACGATCTTTTCGGTGCCGGGCCGTCCGCCGCAACGCGACGGGAGCCCTCTCTCCGCCAACGATCAGCGCATCAGCGCGGACTATTTTCGCGTGATGGACATCCGGATCCTGAGCGGCCGCGGCATCGAGGCCGGCGATCGCGCGGACACGACCGCCGAGCGCGTCGCGGTGATCAACCACCATATGGCGGCGCAGGTGTGGCCCAACGGCGATCCGTTAGGCCAGACCATCGTCATCGATTCGGTGCCCTGGACCATTGTCGGCGTGTCGGCGGACGTCCACCATGGCGGGCTCGACGAGCCGGTGCGGAACGAGATCTATCGCGCCGCTGCCCAGGCGCCGTCCACCGCCATGGATCTCGACGTGTGGACGTCCGGCGACCCCGCCGCGATGCGCGAGCCGATCCGCGCCGCCGTCGCGGCCGTCGACCCGCGGGCCGCGGTGGGCAACATGATGACGATGCGCGAGATGGATGCGCGGCACGTCTCGCCGTTCTGGCTCGTCGCCGACATCGTGAACACGTTCGCCGTCATCGTCGTGCTGATCGCGGTCGTCGGACTCTACGGTGTAATCGCGTACGGCGTCGCCCAACGCCGGCGGGAGATCGCGGTGCGCATGGCCTTGGGCGCCAGCCGGCGCGCCATCGTGTCGCACGTGGCCGGCGGCGCCGTCCGCCTAACGGCCCTCGGCATCGCCATCGGCGCCGCGGGCGCGATCGCGTTCACGAAAGTGCTGCAAGCGGTGCTGTACGGCGTGTCCGGCGGGAATCCGGGCACCCTCGTCGCAGCCGCGGTCCTCCTCGTCACCGCGTCGCTCGCCGCCGCCCTCATTCCGTGTTGGCGCGCCGCACGCGTGCATCCCGGCCGCAGTCTCACCGAATGAGCACGCCGGGCGGCCCGGCTCCTGCCTGCCCCCATCTGTCCGCGAACCGTTAGAAGCCGCCTCGTTGGGCAGGCGTGCCCTTGAGAAACGCGCCCGGGTCAGCCATTCTCGCGGTCGGAGACTCGCCGGTTGCGACACTCTTACTTCGAGGCTGTTACCCATGTCCGTGTACCGTCACGCAGCCCTCACCGCCGCGGCGATTCTTGCGCCGGCCGCTCTGGCCGGGCAGACGCAAGCGCCGCCCATCGGACACCTGCAGCCCGCGTCGTCCGTCTCGCCGCCGGCCGTCGCGCCGGAAGCGCCCGACATCAAGTACACCAAGTTCGTGCTCGGCAACGGCCTCACCGTAATCGTCCACGAAGATCACAAAGCGCCGATCGTCGCCGTGAACGTGTGGTATCACGTCGGCTCGAAAAACGAAGTCTTCGGCAAGACGGGCTTCGCGCACCTGTTCGAACATCTGATGTTCGCGGGCTCCGAGAATCACAACGACCGCTACATCCCGGCCGCCGAAGCGTTAGGCGCGACGGACCTCAACGGCACGACGAACGAAGACCGCACCAACTATTTCGAGACCGTGCCCGTATCGGCGCTCGATCGCACGCTGTTCCTCGAGTCGGATCGCATGGGCCATCTCCTGGGCGCGATCGACACGGCGCGACTCAACCTGCAGCGCGGCGTGGTGCAGAACGAGAAGCGCCAGGGCGAGAACGAACCGTACGGCAAGACCGACGTCATCATCCCCGAGAACACGTACCCGGCGGGACATCCGTACTCACACTCGGTGATCGGGTCGATGGACGACCTCAACGCCGCGTCGCTCGAGGACGTGAAGACCTGGTTTCGCACCTACTACGGCCCGGCCAACGTCACGCTGACCATCGCCGGCGACATTACCGTCGCGATGGCGAAGCAGAAAGTCCAACAATATTTCGGCGACATTCCGCCGGGCCCGCCGATCTCCAAGCAGGGCACGTGGATCGCCAAGATGACGGGCGAGCACCGGCAGATCATGCAAGACCGCGTGCCGCAAGCGCGCGTGTACAAGGTCTGGAACGTGCCGCAGTACGGCGCCGCGGACGCCACGTATCTGGGGCTCGTCTCCGACATCCTCGGCGGTGGGAAAGCGTCGCGGCTCTACAAGCGGCTCGTCTATCGCGATCGCAGCGCGACCGACGTGTTTGCGTTCCTCGACGCGCGCGAGATCGCCGGCCAGTTCCAGATCATCGCCAGCGCGCAGCCTAACGGAGATCTCGCGACGGTCGAGCGCGCGGTGGACGAGGAGCTCTCGGCCTTCATCCGCAACGGCCCGACGGCCGCCGAGCTCGATCGGGTGAAGACCGAGTACCGCGCCAACTTCGTGCGGCGCATGGAGCGCATCGGAGGCTTCGGCGGCACGTCGGACATCCTCGCCCGCGGCCAGACGTTCACCGGCAACCCCGAGCAATACAAAGTGGACTTCGACCGCGTCCAGCACGCGACCGTCGCCGACCTGCGCGGCGCTGCCCAACGCTGGCTGAGCGACGGCGTGTACGTGCTCGACGTCGTCCCCTTCCCCGATTTCGCGGCCGCCGCCGGCGGCGTCGACCGCAAGACGATGCCCGCCCTGGGCACGCCGCCCGACGCGCCCCTCGCCCCGGCCGAACACGCCACGCTGTCCAACGGACTCAAGGTGGTGCTCGCGCACCGCACGGCGATTCCGATGGTGCGGATGTCGATGCTCCTCGATGCCGGCTTCGCCGCCGACAAGCCTAACGCACCGGGCGTGGCGACGATGACCATGCGGATGCTCGATGAAGGCACCGCGACGCGCTCGGCGCTCCAGATCGGCGACGCGCTCGCATCGCTCGGCGCCGACCTCAGCACGCAGGCCGGCCTGGATGTGTCGACAGTCTACCTATCCACGCTGCGCGACAAGCTCGATTCGTCGCTCGCGCTGTACGCCGACGTCATTCTGCACCCGGCCTTCCCGGCGTCCGACCTCGCGCGCGAGAAGCAATCGACCCTGGCCGGCATTCAGCAGGAAAAAGTGGAGCCCACCGGGCTCGCGCTCCGCGTCGTGCCGGCGCTGCTCTATGGCCCCGGCCACGCCTACTCGCAACCGCTCACGGGCAGCGGCACCGAAGAGAGCGTGCGCGCGATGACCCGCGAGGACCTCGCCCGCTTCGCGGCGACGTGGTTCAAGCCCAACCACGCGACCCTGGTCGTGGTCGGCGACATCACGATGGCCGAGCTCACGCCCAAGCTCGAGCGCGCGTTCAAGGATTGGAAGCAGGGCAGCGTGCCTAACGAGAACATCGCCACCGTCGCGGGCCCCGCCAAAACCAAGGTCTACATCCTCGACCGGCCCGGCGCCGAGCAGTCGATCATCATCGGCGGCTCGCTCATTGCACCCACCGCCAATCCCGACGAGCTGGCGTTCGAGACGCTCAACGACGCCTTCGGCGGCTCGTTCAGCTCGCGCATCAACATGAACCTGCGCGAAGACAAACACTGGTCCTACGGCTCGTTCGCCTTCGCGCAGGATGCGCGCGGCCAGCGCCCGTGGTTCATCTACGCGCCGGTCCAGACCGACAAAACCAAGGAGTCGTTAGGCGAACTGGTGAAGGAGCTGCACGACATCGCCGGCTCCCGCCCCCTCACCGCCGCCGAGCTCCAGGGCGCCAAGGACCGCGAGACGCTCACGCTCGCCGGCCGCTGGGAAACCGGCACGTCGGTCCGCTCCGCGCTCTCGGAGATCGCCACCTACGGCCTGCCCGACGATTACTACCAGACCTACGAATCGCGCGTCCGCGCCCTGACGCCCGACGACATCGCGAAGGCGGTGTCGAAGTTCATCCAACCCGATCGCGAGATCTGGGTGGTGGTGGGCGACCGCGCCAAGATCGAAGCCGGCGTCCGCGAGCTCGGGTTAGGCGAGGTCACGCTCCTCGATGCCGACGGCAAACCAGAAACCGCAACGCCCTGACCGTCTACTCCCAACTCACCCACCCTCCGGGAAAGAGGCGGCCCCCCGCCCCTTTCCCCGTTCCCTTGTCCCCCAGCGCGCGCCAGCGCGCGCTTCCCTATCCGGCGAGTACCGCTCTCGCGTATCGCGCCCACCCCTTCGCGTTCCGCACGTGCACCGCCAACCGCCGCGGACCCGACATGCGCGTTGCGTTGTCGAACAAAATGTCCTCGGTGCGGTCCCACGGCCGCACCTTGCCGTGGCCGCTCCACCTCGGCCTAACGCCAGCCCGCCACATCGTGTACGCCATCGCCACCGACGGACATACCGGCTCGGTTGGAAACAGGTTCGCCGCGAAATGCCGTTCCAGCCGCCGCAGGGCAAATGCCGGTATCGGCGGCTCGAGGGCGTCGAGCACCGCATCCGGGACGCGCACGCCCGAGAGCTCCCGCGCCAAGCGAAACGTCCAGTAGCAGCAGCTCCCGCCGCGGCTCGACCGCGCCAGCGCCACGAAATCATCCCACACGATCGCACCCGTGCCGAGCAGCGTGTGCAGATCGCGGAACGCGCGCCACGCGCCCGTGGCCATCATGTGCGACCACGCGAAATGAATCGAGAGGTGCAGCACCTGATCGTGCACCGACGGCACGCTCGTCCGCTGGCCGAACGCGATGATCGGCGTTGCGCGCGACCACATGTCCTCCGGCGACAACGTGAACGGATGCCCGTCGAAGAAGAGCGCCGTGTGCAGCTCCAGCTGCACGCCGGTGCCGCGCGCGTCCTCGAGCGCCGGCAAGTGCTGGTGTCCCTCGAAGAACTCCTGCAGCTGCTCGAGGTCCGTGGTCACCCAGCCGGCGGCGAGGAGTGTCGCGCGCGCGCGGCCCGCGACCTCGGCGCCGCCGCGCAGCAACAGGTCGAGGTCGCTCATCGGCCGCCTAACGAACGAGCCGTACACGGTGAGCGCCAACGCGGCGCCCTTGAGCAGCATCGCCTCGACACGCTCGCGCGCCAGCGCCGCCAGCGATTCGCCGAGTCGCTGCTCGAGGTGCATCATGCGGAACTCGGAGACGCGCGCCAGGCGTTCGAGGGGCGCCGCGCCTGCCGGCAGCGCGCCGCGGCCCACCGACACCGCGCGCAGCCGCTCGTACAGCACCGGCTCGGCACGCTCGCGCGTCGCCAGCGCGCACAGGCGCTCCCAGTCGACCGGCCCGCCTAACAACTCGCGCAGCGACGTGTCGTTCTCCGGACCGCCGGCGCTCAACAGCAACAGCCGGGCTTCGGGAGACAGCGCGCGCCCGCCCCGCACCTCGTTCACCGCGGGTCGGGCGTCAATACTGGGCGAGCGTTCCGCTACGACGCGCGTAATGCAGCGCCTCCGTGAGCGCGAAGAGACTCAAAGCCGTGAGCAACAGCACGAAGCCGATCAACGTCGCCACGTCGGGGATCACCTGCCGGAACGGCATCCCGTCCAGCAGCGTCTCCCGCAGCGCGCGCAACCCGTAGGTGAGCGGGATCGCCTCCGACAGACGCGGCAGCCACGACGGCATCACATTCGTCGGATAGTACACGCCGCCCAGAAAACTGGAAGCGATGAGCACGATCGACGGCAACGGACCCGCGGTGCGGAACGCCAGCTGGAGCGACGCCGCGAACAGGCCGAACGGCAGGTAGGCCAGCACGATCAACGCCATGATGAAGAGCGATGAGAGCCAGGCGCCCCACACCAGGTGCATGCCTAACGCAAGGCCCGCCGCCATCATCACCACGCTGCGCAGCCCGGTCCACACGAAATTGTAGCCGATGAGGCCGCTCAACAACGACGGCAGCGACGCGCGCGTGCTGAGCAGCGCCTCGAGCGTGCCGGTGGCGATGCCGCCCGTCACGACGCCCGGGATCGCGTTCACCGCCGTCATGATGAAATTGGTCGCGATCATGCCGACCAGGAGAAACGCGAAATACTCGCCGCCCTGCAGCTCGATCTTCTGCGCCATCGTGCTCTGGAGCGCCCGCGCCACGTAGAACACCGGCACGATGCCGATGACCAACCCGACGAGTGAAAACACCATCGACAGGCGATAGCTCAGCGCCGACCGCCAGCTCGCGAGAATGAGCGCCCACGTCTCACGCATCGGTAGATCCTTCGTGTCCTTGCCGCTCCACGATGCGCTGAATGAGATCGGCCAGCGACAGCGTCACCCGCTCGAAGCGCGCAACCGGGACGTGCTGCTCGGTGAGGAACGCGAGCACCTGCGCCGCGCGATCCGGTCCTCCCGGAATCTCGAGCTCCACGATCGACCATCCGTCGTCGTCCTCGCCGCGCGCTTCGACATCATTCACCACCCCGCGCTCGGCGAGCGCCGCGATGGCGAGTCGATGTGGATCGCGCGTCCACAGGCGATACCGCTCGTCGCCGTTCTCGCGCGCCAGGCGATCGGCCGTACCGGTGGCGAGCATGCGGCCGTGATCGAGCACCGCCACGCGATCGCAGAGCTCGAGCGCTTCCTCGGTGTTGTGCGTGGCAAGCAATACCGTGCACCGCTGGCGCCCCGCGATTTCGTCGCGCAGGAACGTACGGAATCCGCGCGCCGAGATCGGATCGAGGCTGCGCGTCGGCTCATCGAGGAGCAGCACGCGTGGTCCGGCGATGAGCGCACGCGCGATGAGCAGCCGCTGCTTCATGCCCGACGAGAACGATGCGACGATCTTGATTCCCGTGTCCTCGAGGCCGACGACGCGCAACAATTCGTCCGCGCGTGCACGCGATGCGCTCCGGTCGAGACCCTGCAACACACCGTACAGCTCGAGATTCTCGCGCGCCGAGAGGCGCCAGTAGAGGCTGCGCTCGTCGGCGATCACCGGCGCCAATACGCGGCGCACTTTCGGCGCATCCTGGATGATGTCGAACCCGCCAATGGTCGCCGTCCCCGAATCGGGCAGCACCAGCGTCGCCAGGATCTTGAACAGCGTCGTCTTCCCCGCTCCGTTAGGACCAAGGAGCCCGAAGAACTCGCCCTCGTACACTTGGGCACTCACGTTCTGCAGCACCGGCATGTACGAGACGCGCCGCGGATGTCGCAGCATCTCCATCCAGCCGCGGCGCATCGGGAAGCGCTTGCTCAGTCCCTGGAGCACGACCGACACCGGCCGCGCCGTCGCGGGGCTCGGCGACTGGACGGGAGTGGGCGTCGCGATGCCCGTCACGCGGCCGCCACGGGCGTGCGCGCGCCGCCGTGCCAGGCGAGGAGCTGCGCCACCGTTGCGGGCACGCGATCCAGTCCGGGTGCCACGTCGAGCCGATACACCGGGACCCGCTTGGCGAGAGACACGGCGCGATCGAACACCACGGCCGCCTCGCTTCCGCCTAACAGAGCGCCCAACGTCGCCTGCCGGACCAGCGCCAGCGCCGATGCCATGTCGCCCAACCGTGTGCGGACCGCCGCCGTCTCCGGCGGCTGGTCGCCGGCGACCGGCGACAGCAGGTAGCAGGCGGCGAGCGGCGACCGGTCCGTCATGAGCAGCCGCTCCGAGAAGTCGTGGACCAGGTGCTTCTCGCCGGCCTCGACGCCGTCGCGCGACACGCCGAACAGCGCAGCGGTGTCATCCCACAGCTTCACCTGGTGCACCCCCGGAATGGCCGTCGGCTGTTCGCCTAACTCGACCGGCAGCACGTCGTCGGTCACCAACCGCCCGCCGGCGCGGGCCAGCGCGAGCGCCAGCGTGGACTTGCCGTGGAACTTGGGCGCCAGGAACGCCACCGTGCCGCTCTCGAGCGCCACCGCGCTCCCATGCAGGCACAGCAGGCCGGCGGCGTGCAGCGCGGTCGCCAGCACGCGCCCCGTGATGTCGGCGCGCACGGCGCTGTGCGCCGGGTTGGGTCCGCTCGTCCAGGCAATCGTGCGTCCGTCCGGCGATACGTCGTACACCCCCGTGTCATCGTACGCCAGCCGGTATCCGCCGGCGTGGCGAAGCATCCGCACGCGGCACGACGGCGCCACCTCGAGCTCGCCTAACGATTCGGCGGCCTCGAGATCGGGCGCGGCACTGCGCGCGTGCAATGTCCAGTTAGGCGCGGTGTCCGACGACTCACGGAGCTCGGGAAATGCGATCTCGGAACGCAGACACCCGCCGAAGATCGAGTAGTCGGGCATGCGAAGAGGGGGGATCCAAGGAGGCCGCCACATCGACGACCTCCCTGGAGCAGAGCGTCAGGAACCAGTCCTAGGGCACGGGTTGTCCGGGGTGCCGCAGAAGTTGTTGCCGGTCCCGCCGATCCCACAGATGGTATACCCATCTGAAGAACCTTGCAGGCCGATCTGCGTGAGCTCCCGGAACGTCCCGAAGCGCTCCACTTTCGGTTTCTGATACACGCGACGCCTCCCTGTGTCGTGCGGCCGGGCTGCTTGCCCGGCGGAAGTACGGCCCCCGTGGCCGTCGTGCATACTGCATACAACAAACAAGCCTTTGAATTTAACTGCGCACCGCCGTCTCGCGCGCAGTCTCAAACTCACCGACCAACGCATCAACAGGTCGTACGCGAGAACGAAGCCACCATTCTGCTTGCAACGTGAAAAACAACGTTACACCGAGCTGCGCCCCGCCATTCCGTACGTAATAGTCGGACCAACGCCCAAACTCCTCTGCATCGATTATTCCAACATCTGCCAACGCGGACTCGTGCTTGAGTCCGTTGCTCAGCGCGGGGAAGTGCTTGCGCATCGAGTCGTCGAAATAACCGGATGTCACACCCGTCCGCGACGCGCGCGGTGCTAACACATCGTCGGGAATGAGACCGCGTACCGCGCGTCGCAGCAGCAGCTTCGTCTCGCGCCCCGTTGAACGCTCCCAACGCGGACGCGACACGGCGAACTCGATCACGCGGCGATCGTACAACGGCGATCGAAGATCGACTCCTTCCTCGAGCGCGAACCCCGCCACCGTGCCGAACACACGCGGGAAATACGCGTGCGACAGATACCATTCCGTCTCGAACGCGGCGCAGCTGACGCGCCCCCGCTGCGGCGCGAACGCACGCTCGCGCTCCTCGAGATGATGTCCGGCCGCGAACGGCCGGTGTATCCATGACGGCGGCCGACGCTCCAGATATCCCGTTGGGCGATGCCCGCGACGCACGAACGTGATCGCGCGCCGCGCACGCTCGGACAAGAGCGGATTCACGACGGTCCGAACGAACTCGCGCGCATCGCGCAGATGGTATCCGCCGCCCTTCGCGCGCCAGTCGCGCGCCAGCTCGAGCCAGTGTCCCGTACGCAGCAGATCCGCGAAATACACCTCGGACACCTGGAAGAGTTGGTCGCCGCCCATGCCGTCGAGCGCCACGCGCGCGCCTACCGCACGCGTGCCCCGCGCGAGCGCCCGATGCCACATCTCGAATGCGTGCGCGAACGGATCGTCGCGGCGCGACGCCCGTTGGGCAGGACGCTCGAAAAACGGAAAGTCGGCGATGCGCACCCACTGCACATCCACACCCCACCGTTGGGCAGTGCGCTCGATCAGCTCATCCTCGCGACCAGGATCGCCGACGGGATAGCTCATCGACACCGCTCGCGCGCGTCGACCCTGGCCTCGCTCCTCGAGAGCCTGCTGCGCCGTGCCGAACACCGCCGACGAATCCCAGCCGCCGCTCAACCACACCGCGCTGTCGCCCTGCACCGGCATGCGCTCCGACGTCGCACGCTCGAGCAGCGCGCGCAAATGCAACGCGGCATCGGCGAACGATCGCCCGCCGCGCCCGCGATCGCTCGCCGCCGGCGGCGTCCAATGGCGGAAGATTTGGGCGTGCTCGCCGGCGCGTCGCGCGAGTGTCCACCCCGCAGGCACCGTTTGAATCGCCGTGTACGCCGTCTCGTGACCGGCGGCGAACATTCCGGCCGCCGTTGCCGCGATCGACGCGAGATTGAGCTCGGCCGGACACTCGGGATGCGCCA
>DATNAM010000074.1:0-13647 GCA_035572595.1 Gemmatimonadaceae bacterium | reverse complement strand
CGTTCGGGGCCCTGCCGCCGTTGGCCGTCGCGTTCGGTCGGATACTCGGACGTATCGCTCACGGGGTTTCTTTAGGAGTCGGAGGAAGCGGCGATGAGCCGGTACGCCCAGACGTAGAGCCGATGAATCGGCGACCAGTCGGGCCGCGGCTTCATGCCCCGGAGGAAATCGACGGCTTGGACCGCATGCTGCACGGTGTCATCGGCCATGAGCACGAGTCCCACGTAGTGCGCCGGCGGCCACGGGATGAGCGCCACGGCCATCCCGATGTAGAGGTGGTGCACCTCGGCCAGTCGGTGGATCACGGTGAGGGCGACGAGACCGATCACGGCGAGGGCGCCGTACGTCACCCAGAGTGCGGGCGTCACGCTGGACCTCCCCAGGGCAAACAAAAAACGGGCGGCCCGGCACGTGTGTGTGCCAAGCCGCCCGCAGCGGTCCTCTCGGTTATGCCAACGGCGGCAAAGTTACATGCGTCCGGCTGTGCGCGCCATAGTTAGCCGACGAGCACCGGTCAGCTCAGGAAGAAGCCGCGCGAGTACGCGGGGCCGGGCAGGCTCGACGCGTCGGACCGGAGCACCTGCACCGCGAGCTGCGTCAGGTTCGCGTTGACACCAATGTTGTCGTTCCGGCGCGCGCCCACCTGGAGTGACGCGAGCGTGGCGTACGCCCACTGGTTCCCGGTCGGGTCCGCGTCCCATCCGCGCGGCGCCGAGGCGACCCACGATGTCGAGGTCACCGCCAAGACGCGCTCGAGGCGGAGCGCGTCGGCGCCGCCGGCGCCCACGCGGGCGACCGGATAGAGGTTGGCAAAGCCGTTGCTGATCCCGCTGGCTGCCGCCATGCGAAGCCGCACGCCGATCCCGAACACCACGTGCACGCCCGAGAGCGCAGCCAGCGTGTACAAGTCCTCCTGGCCCTGCGCCGTGAACGAGTTGACGGTCGTCGCGTCGTTAGGCGGTATTTCATTGACGCCCTGCCACTGGGTCGCCGCCGGGACCGAGCCGCCGATCGTCGACTGCGTCAGCGCGCCGGCGCCGGCTGGCATGATTGCCTCGACCGTGCAGTTGCCCGGGTCGGAAACGTTGAACCCGCTCGTGGGATCTTGCGCGAAGAAGTCGTCGAAGGAGACGCCGAACGACTGCGCGCTCGACCATGGGTTGCCGGGCGTCGTCGCGCCGATGCCGACGCTCACCCGGTCGATCCGGCCGTTGGACGTGCCCGCGCCGGCCGTCGTGTTGATCGCGGTCAGGTTCAGGATCTGGGTGCCGTCGACCTTGATTTGCACGGCACCGCCCGCAGCGTCGACGGTGAGATCGAAGAACATCTGGTGCCAGTTGTTCACCGAGGGCGCCGCCTGCGAGTTGTCGAGCAGCGTGTCGGTCGCCAGCACGCCGCGCCGCACCTCGATCTTGCCGGTCGTGCCGATGCCGATATAGAGCTGCGGCTTCTCGGCGCTGGAGATGCCCAGCTGCGAGACGCCGCAGAGCGGGAGCCAGTTCTGGTTGGGGTTCTGGCCGTACTTGAACTTGAAGCCCAACTGGATGCGATAGCGCGGGTCCACGTTGTAGCTCACGCCTAACGCGGCCTGCTGGCTATTGAGACACGCCTTGCCGTTCGCGCCGCCGGTTGCGGCGATAGTGAGGGAGGTGCTGGAGCTGCCGTCTTGGTCAAACTCGTGGGCCGGCGCGCCTGCCGTGCCCGACGCCGCGAGATCATCCCAGCCATCCGCGAGCACCAGCCCCGAGCCGCGCGGCGCATCGCTGAACACGACTTCCACCACGTGCTGGGTGATGGAAATCGTCGGCGAGCTGCCAACCGACCATCCGAATTCGGCGGCCGAGAGAGACTTCCGCGTCCACGGTACCGAGGTATAGCCAATATCAAGATCAATCGCGGTCACCACGTAATACGTGTAGGCCGCGCCCGTGACGATGATGCCGGCGGACGACGAGTCGACACCGTTGGACCGCGTCACCGGCGTCAGGATGAGCGAACTGCTTGGCACCTTGACGCGGAGCACCGGCTGCACAAACCAGATCGTATCCTCGGCGGTGATCGTTCCGAACTTGTACGTGTCTTTGGTGGCGGTCGACGCCGTGGTCGCGACCGTCGTCACATCTTCGTCCGAGGGGATCTCGTGGACGCTCTGCCAGCGCGTCGCGGCGGGCGAGGAGCCCGCGATATTCGACGCTGAGTAAAACCCGTCCGCTGAGGTTTGCTGCGGGACGACGCGCACTGGGCCTAACAATCCGGCGGCGTAGCTATTGGTCGAGCCGCTCATGTAGATGTCCTGCATGAGCGCGCTCGCGGTGAAGCCGCCCGGCACCAGTTGCGGCCCGTAGTAGACGCGGCTCGCGACGCCCGACGTTCCACCGTTCCGCGTGTTCAGCGCGCTCGCGCTGATTTCCACGTACTTGATGCCCGCGTCGTCCCAGAGCACCACCTCGGCCACGCCGGTAGTGGCGTTGATCGTGAGACTGCAGTCGGCATAGTACCAGCGGTTCGTCTGAACGGTGGTGTTACCCGTCGCGACCACGTTTCCCGTTAGGCCACGGCCGACCTCCAGTTTCCCGCTCGTGTTGACGCGCAGCGAGACATGCGTCGTCGCGCCGCCCGTCTCCCACAGCGCCAGAATGGTGAACGGGTTGGTGGTCGGGATGGACGGCAGCTTGAACCGTGCGCCGGCGATAATCGTCGACAGCGAGCCGGTGAACGCGGCGTCGCCGACGGCGCAGATGCCCGTCGAGAGATCCCAACACGCGCGACCGCCGGCGCCGCCCGTAGCGTTGATGCCGATCGCGGTGGCGAGGGAGATGTCGGCGAAGCGCTGCCCGAGCTGCGAAACGCGGTAGTAGGCGCCGGTGCTGTCGCATTTGACGGCCATAGGCTCAGGCCCTCGTCGCCTTGAGCGTCACACCGACGATCTTGCACGTCGTGACGGAATTGAGGAGGAAGCGCACGTACGTGCCCGCCGGGATCGCGGTCGTCCAGCCCGAGAGCGTTGCGTCGGCGTGCTCCTGCTGCGAGGCGAGCGTGGGCTTGGCCGCGCCGCAGATCGAGCTGTAACTGATCCCGTTGGTCGAGGTTTGCACGTCGACCACGGCGCTCCCGCTCGCGTCCGCATAGATGTCGGCGACGGTGATCACGCATCCCGTGTCAACGCGGATGTCGCCGAAGTACCCGCTCACGAGCGCCGAGACGCCGTCGCCGAACTGCCAGAAGAGATCGACCGGGCCCGTGGGCGCCGTGACCTTGAGCGCCACCGACACCTGCTTACACGTGCTCACCGAGTTGAGCACGAACCGCACGTAATCGCCGGCCGCAATGCTCAGCGTCCAGCCTGTGAGCGTGCCGTCGGCATGTTCCTGCTGCGCCGATAGCGTGGGCTTGGCACTCGCCGCGATCGACGTGAAGGTGACGCCATCGCTCGAGGTCTGCACATCGACCACCGCCGAGCCCGAGGTGTCGGCGAAAATGTCGGCGAGCACGATGGTGCAGGCGACATCGACGCGGAACTGCCGGATCTCGCCCACCTGCGGCGCGTTCACGCCGTCGCCGAATGAACCCGTGAGATCAAAGGTGAGCGTCCCCGCGCCGCCCGAGGGGATTTGCCACGTGCCGTCGTCCGCCAGGAAGTGCGCGCCGTCCCGCGTCCCAGTGCCCGGGAAGTCCGGGCTATTGTACATCCGGTCGTCTTCGACCGATGTAATCGCCCCCGACGCGGTCACCACCTTCGCCATTGGGATCGACCCCAACGTAAAGCCGGTGGTATTCACACTCGCCACGCCGGCAATCGACCGCTGGACGTAGTTCGTCGTGTTGTCGGTAAGCGTCACCGTTCCGTTCGCGATGCGCGTGAGCGCACCGCTGACGACGATCTCCCCGCCGAAGTAGCCGTACGTGAGTCCGGTCGTCGTCGCGGTATTCTGCGCCCACGGACCGCTGCTCCCGCCCGAACTCGCGGGGGTCGGCGCGCCGATCGTCAGGATCGCCTTCTTCGATTCGTTGCCGGCGGCGTCGTACGCGAACGCCGTGATGTAATCCGTCGCGCCAGCGCCTAACGGGCTCTCGGCCGGCGTAAACGTGAAGGGGCCAGTAACCGGCGATGCCGCGCGCGTCGTCGCATCGCTGGGCGGCGCCGTCGCCGAGCTCGCGAACTTGACCGACGCCACCGTGGACACCACCGACGCCGTCACCACCACATTCCCGGATCCATCGATCGTGTAACTCAGGTCCGGCGCCGGCGGCGCCTGGAGCACGTCGAACGTGACGCTTCCCGTGATCGTGTCGAGCGTGCCGTCCGGCGTCGCGTACGTCACCACCCAGTTGATCGTGCTCGCGTACTGGGGATCGAGGGTCACCTGGTCGTGGTAGGGCGCGGTCGCCGTGGTGAGCGGCGTCATCGTGCCGCGCCCCGACTGATGCTGGAATTGCACCATGGTGACGCGGCTATCGGGATCGGTGATCACCAAGGCCACGCCGCCGATCGTCGCGTTCTGACCCTGCACCGCGTTAACGGTCGGGATCTCTGGTGCGCCGCCCTCGCTCGGATTGTCGAAGCCGATGCCGGGCTCCGACGCCGGCTGCTGCGTGAAGGCCGGCGCGCCCTGCGGCGTCGCGAAGACGTCCTGGATGCACTCGATGGTGAGCTCGCTATCGTCGCGGCCGGGGCGCTGGATCTTGGCCACGCGCATCACTTGCGAGGCAACGCCGGCGCGCGCCCATGAGAGGAGGAACGGCGAGCCTTCGTGGAGCGCGAAGCCTTCGCGGTTCACCTTGAGCGTGGCCTTGGACAAGGGCGTCGAGCGTGCGCGCAGATCCCGCTGGGCGAGCCTAAGCGCCAGGTCCTCGGTCGTCACCCACTTGTACGTGTTGGTAACCGAAACCACGCGGCCTAACGCCATGACGCTCGCCAGGTCCTGCGCCTTCACCTGGTTCGGCTGATAGAGCCGCGTCCGATCGGAGAACGTCACCTTCACTTCGTTAATCGTCTCCGACGCCCCGGCCTGCGTGTAATCGCAGTCGAGGATGTTCGACTCGTCGAAGCTCGGCAGCGTCCCGATGTCGTAGTCGCCCCGGATCAGCTGGATGCCGAGCTTTCCCGAGAGCGGATCGATGAACTGCACGGCGTCGATCGTCCGGAGGATGTCGTCGATGTAGTCCTGCGCCGGCGACTGTTGATCGAGCACGCCGCTCAGATACATCGGCACATCCGTGCCGAACTCGGAGAGCGCGTTGGACGCAGCCTGCCACGAGGCCGCGAGATCGAGCTCCACGTCGTCCATCGCGAGCCCCCAGAGCCGGTCGGTGTGCAGCTCGTAGAGGATCGCGATGGGATGCGCGTCGCCGTCGGTCGTCGCGGGAATGAGCGCCAACGCTGGCGCCGGGATCCGCTCGACTTCGAACGAGAGCGGCCGTGGGTAGGGGCTCTGCGAGAGGATCGTGTTTTCGTAGACGATGTAACAGAGGTTCGCGTAGTTGGGCGGCGTGATCGTTGAGCCTGCGGCGCCTGTTGCTAACGGCTGCCCGCTCGCCGCGACGCCGGTGAACGTGACCGAGAACGACGCCAGGGGGCTCGGCGTGCCGCCCTGTGTGTAGCCGATAATCCCGACGTAGAGCACCTGCCCGATCGAGAGCGACGAGAAGGTGAAGCGCCACGGCGCCTGCGTGATGAGCGTGCCGCCCGACACGTCGGTAAAGTCCGGCGGCGCCACGATGCTCGTCGCGTAGCGGATCGCCGCAATGTTCCGGCGGAAGAACACTTGCACCGTGACGTTGCCGCTCGCGTCGACGGTGTAGGACGCGCCGGGGATCGAGGCCAGCGGGAAGGTGGACCAGTAGGCCGACGCGGGCTGCTGGCGCGTCCCGGGGAAGAAGTGGATCGAGCCGCTCACGCCGCCGCCGATCGCGTCGCCGCCGTACAGGTTAGGCGCACTCAGCGTAAAGCCCATGTCGCCCGCTTCGTCGGCGTCGAGCACGCAGGCCGTCCCGACGTCGAACGGGAGGTTCTGCGGCCCCGACTGCTGCGTCACCGCGTCGACGGTCGCGAACGTCTCCGTGATGCCCGTCTCCCAATCGCCGGTCGACCCCGTGACCTCTTGCCGCGAGGGCACCGTGGACAAACGCTGGCCCGTGTCGGCGACGATGTCCCACAGCTTGGTGACCGGGCCTAAACAGAGGCCCACGACCATCGATGCTGCGTAGTGGTAGCCCACCGTCTGCTGCGTAATCCCGAATGGTCCGGAGTATTGGTGGATCGGTGAGGCGCGATAGCCTAAAAACGCGATGACATTGCCGCCTAACAGAGCGCGCCCGAAGAGCACGGGGATGGGCGTCGTCGGGTCCGTGGTCGGCGGCGTGACCGGATTCCCCTTGGGGCTCTTGGGCTGAAAGAGCAGCGACGCCGCGACCGAGAGAACGATCTGGATCGCGAGGAGGAGAAGGAAATGCATCGCCTTACCGGAGTCCCTGGGTAAACGGGTCCTTGGTCGGCATGAACGGGAACCCGAGGAAGTGCGCCAGGTTGTTGAACTTCTGGAGGCACGTCTCGTACGAGTGATCGTCCCCCGCGGTAAACGCGAGCACGGTCCCCGGCGCGACGCCGGCCGGGATCGCGGCTAACGCGACTAAGAGCGCGACGCCACTCGCTACCGTGTGCGCGATGAGAAAGGTCGGCTGGCCTTGGAAGGTGAAGAAGCCTGCCGTGAAGTAGCCCGCGGTCGCGAACTCCGAGGGCGCGCCGCTCGTGGTGACGGTGACCGATGGGCCGTCCGGCGAGCCTAACGGATCGTTCTGCGCGAGCACGCTCGCCACCGTGCCGTTGAACGTGAACGCCGCTGGATCGATCCCGCAGTAGGCGTCGTACGTCATGAGATTGCATGTCGGCAGATACGTGAGCCTCGGCACGGGGCGCTGCAGCAAGCTCGCCGCGTGCGAGATCGTCACTTCGACGGTGGTGCCGCGGAACCGCACGCCTGAGATCTGGCCGCGGCCGATGAGCGCCTTGTCCGTCGCGCCAGGCTGAAAGCGGAACACGGCCACGGTGCTCACGCGATAGAAGGGCGAGCCGAAGAGCATCCCGCGCACCACCGGCAGCGCGCGATCGAGTGTCACCGTGATCGTGGCCTGCGCACGCTCCTGACTGTCCGACTGCTCGCCGCGCGCGATCACCGCTGGCTGATAGGTGAGATCGTTGACCGTGACCGGCGCTTGGCCGTCCGTGTAGCGCCAGTAGTTCGTGCCTTGTTGGAACACGAAGAGCTCGACGGGCTTCCCGCCAGCCTGCTCGAGCGAGAGGAAGCTCATGGCTGCTCGTTCAGGATGGAGGTGACCGCGAGCTCCGTGTCGATGAGCTCCGTCGTGTAGAACTGCTGCGTGATCGCGTCCTCGCCGAGCCGCGAAAAGAGCAGCATGGAGATGCCGTCCGCCGCGAGGAGGATGGCGACGGCGGATCCGGTGCTCCCGAGATCGCCCACGCTCGTGCTGTAGGTAATCGTCTCGGTGCCGTCGCCGTTATTGACGACGCCGGTGACAAGCACGGTCGCCGCGTTGGCCCCGTTGCTGTTGAACACGTACAGGTAGTTGGCGCTCGGGTCGATCGCGAAGCGTGCGGCGTAGCCCACGGCCGTCACCGTGAGCGTGCCTAACGTCGTTGAAACCACGTCCATGTCGCGCTGGAAGGTCGGGCACCAGAAGGGCGTGAGTCGCCCCACGCGGCTCTGAATCCACGTCCAGAGCGGCGCGTGGTCCACGTCGCGCGACTGCGAGCGGTAAATCATCTTGGCGCCGTGGACCGGATGCAGCGCTGGCGCGGTGACCGCGAAGGCACCCGACGGCACGTCGAGCCGCTCGAGCGGCGTCTCCCACGAGCCCGACTTCCCCTGAACGCCGTCGGGCACCCAGGCGAGCACGTCGAAGCCGAGATAGGAGAAGGGAGGCGCGCCCTGCATCAGGGCCCCACGATGGCGGTGGCACTCGCGCCGCCGCTCGTTGCGTGGAGCGTCGTCGACGTGACGAGGCTGGCATCGATGCGGCGCACGATCGCCTGATGGCCGAAGATCCCCACCGACTGCACCGTGCAGATCGAGGGATCGTCGACGCTCCACACGACGACGGCTTCGGGGATCTCGAGATCGTCCGCGTCCCGCACCTCGGCGTGCGCCACGATGTAGGCGCCGGGCCGGAAGATGTTGCTCGCGCCTTCGTCAAGCCCGATGCTGATCGTGACGGCGGTACTGGCGGTCGGGCCCAAGGCCGGCGGCTGCTCGATCTCGTATTCCGCCTCGACTTTCACGTCAACTAACACGCCGCCGACGTAGGTGCGCGCGAGCGGCAGTACGAGCCGCGCGGGCGCAACGGGCACCACCAGCGTATCCGACGGGAAGGCCCACGCCATCGTCGCCGCGTCGCCCGTGATGTCGATCGCCGTGGGCGAGACCGCGTTGATAAGCCGCACCTCCGCGAGCTGCGCCTGCCGGCGCCAGAGGAGCACCTGGCCGCCCGCAACGAACGCGCGGTCCGTCGTATCGCAGGGAATCGAGGTCGCGCCGATCGCCACCGCACCCGTGAGCGCCGTGGCGTCGCACCACCGCGGCATGAGCACACGGCCGTCCTGACCGCCGGCGAGGATCAGCCGCTCGATCCCAACCTCACCCTGATCCATGAGCGAGACGCCGAACCGGATGCGATCGGCCGACGCCGCGCGTTGGCTCACGCGCTGCTCGGTGCCGTCCTCACCTTGCAGCACGTCGGTGCGCCAGGTGCTCACGAGCTCGACCGGCGACGACCAGTTGGGCGCGAGGAGAAAGACCGGTGGCTGCGGATTGGGCGTCGGCGCGCCGAGTGCGGCGAGCACCGCGACGCCAGCCGGCGTAACGGTCACCGACGTCGCCGCGAGCCCGACCCGCCCAATCGCGGACTGCCCCTGGACGCCGGCGGCGAGCGCCAGCGCGACCTCGACGGCCGTGCCTAACGCACTGGTCGCCTGGACGCCCGAGGGAGTAACGGTCGTCGGCATGCGTTAGGCGATGCGGAGAATCGCGCTCAAGCCCGCGGCCGGGAGCTGCACCGTGAACGTGCCGCCGGTCACGCTGAAGGAGCCCCCGAAGTCGATCACGGCGAGGGCCTTGTTCGAGCGCGTGCTGTTGTAGATGACGGCGCTCGCCGCCGTGAAGGTGGCACTCGGCCACGACGGGTTGGTCGACCACGTGATGTAGGCCGTGTCACCCGAGATGCCGACGGTAAAGCCGGTGAGCGCGATACCGCCCGCCGCGTAGCCGGCGCCCGAGATTTCGTTGGTCGCGGTGTACGCGGTGAGCGTCTTGTCGTTCGCTGCCGCCGCGGTATAGAGCGCGATCTTGTAGACGTCCGTCGGCTGGTGGACGCCGTTCAGGAAGTCTTGTTTCGCTTGGTCGGTGAAGGCGGACGTGCTCATCTCGCGTACTCCGGTTAGGGCTGGCTCGGGAGCCTGAGCGACTGGCGCACAGCGCTCGGATTTTTCTGCATCGCCTCGACGATCACCTTATGCCCGGGCGCGGAGCTGATCGTGCTCAGGATGAGTCCCTGGTCGAGCTCGATGCGGAGATGGGTCGGCTGCGTGTCGCGGGGCGCGTGGCCACCGACGGGCCCGACGGCGACAAGGCCACCGGACGCGAAGTGCTGCCGCCCGATCACGGGCGCCGGCATGCGCGCGCCGGTGACGACGGTGTCGAAGAAGTCGGCGCCTAACCGGCTCACCGCGTGCGCCGGCACGACGTACTCGCCGGCCGAGAGCATCGCGGGCACGCTGTCCTCGGTCGGGCCACCGGAACCCGAGACCATGCCGCCGCCGGCGAATCCGTGCGCCGCGAGTCCGGCCACGAACCCGGCGAGCCCCGACGATGCCGATCCGCCCGCATCGGCGCCGCTCGAGGCGGACTGGCCGACGCCTAACAAGCCCAAGATAGCCTGCTCGATCTTCGCCTGAATGAGCGCGGCGATGATGCGCTGCACCGTCTCGATGACCGACGCGCCGAATTCGCTGAACGCTTGCCGCGCCGTGTGGGCCTTCTCGACGGTCTCGGTGAGGAACGTCGCGAGATCGCGGGAAATGCCCTGCGCGAATTCGACCTTGACGCGCTGCGCGCCCTGCTGGATCTCGGCCAACGCGTCGCGCACCGCCGCGGCCTTCTGCTGCAGGTCCGTGATCTCGGCCGCTGTCTGTGGCGCGACGCCGCCCGGCTGCTGCGCCTCGGTCGCCGCCAGTTCGCGCGCTTTCGCTAACGCCTGCTCGATGATCGCGAGTTCGCGCTGGTACGCGGCGATGACCAGGTTGCGCCCCCGCTCCTCGTCGATCGCGTGCGTCTTCACCAGCTGCTGGATCTCTTTGACCTGCGCTTCCGGCGCTTTGAGCGCCTGCTCGACCGACTGCTTCAAGTCCTCGGCCTGCGCTTTCGCGAGCCCGGCCTGGAAGAGGTTGTCGATGACCTGCTTTCCGGCCTGGTTGCTCTCGGCGTCGAGCCGCGCGTAGAGCGCGCGATACTGCTCATCGAACTGCAGCGCGAACGCTTTCGCCGCCTGCCCGGTGTCCTTGAGATACTGGACCGACGCCTCGGTCACCTTCTTGTCTAACGCGTCCTCGAGCGCGGCGCGCTTGGTGGCGTTGGTCTCGACGATCGCCGTCTTTTCGAGCTCGAGCTTCTGGATGTCGGCGATGAGCTGTGCGCGCTGTCCCGGGTCCACGGTGGCCAGCGGTTTGGCGCCGGGCTCGGGCACCTCGGTGCCGAAGAGCAGCTTTTGCTTGGCCGCGATCTGGACATCGATCGACGTGAGCTCGATGGCGTTGAGGCGTGCGAAGTAGTCGGCGTAGCTCAGTTCGTTCTCGCGGAGCGCGGCGTCCAGGTATTTCTTCTGCGCGTCGGCGATCGCTTTGATGCTCTCGATCCGCGCATCCTCGATCTGCTTCGTCTTGTCCTTGGCGCTGGCGGTGTCCGTCGAGACGTTCCCGTGCAGCGTGACGCCGCTCGGTGCGGGCGGATGGGCCTCGTCGCGGCGGAACGCCAGCAACGCCTGGTGCAGCTGGTCCGCAGCGACGCGCGCCGTTTCGAGTTGCGACGTGGTGCGATCGAGCTCGCGGCGCGTTCCCTCGAAGGCGACCTGGTCGGCGCCCTCGGCGCCTAACTGTTCGAGTGTCGCCTGGAGCGACTTCTCTTGCGCGGCGAGCGTCGCCACCTGTGCCTGCGCGTCGATCGCTCGCTGCGCGAGGTCGTGCTCGCGCTTCGCGGTCAGGTCTTCGATGGCCTTCGCCTGGCCGGTGATCGAGCCGGACTCCGCATCGATCGCCGCGCGATAATCGGGGGAGATCGCGATGAGCTGGTCGGTGATGTCCTTGAGTCGCTGCTGCGCGGCGCGCTTCTGCTCCGACGACAGCGTGCCCGAGTCGAGCTCGCGCACGAGCGCGCGGAACTCGCCCGTGAGCGTCGCGGCGCTTTCGCTCTGCGCGATGAACGACTGCCTGGCTTGGTCCGCGGCGCGCCGGACGGCGTCTTCGTGGTTCCGAAACGCTTCCACCGCTACGATCGCGGCACCGATCGCCGCGATCGTCAGCGTCACCGGATTGAGCATCGCGAGGAGTGCCGCGCCTAACCCGCCGGCGGCCGTGGCGGCGACGCCCAGCTCCACGCCTAGGTTCGCGATGATGCGGATGCCAATGATCGTCGCGATGAGCCCTAAGTGATCCGCGATCACTTGCGTGATGTCCGCCAGCGCGCGGAAGGTCGCCTGGACGAGCCCCGACTGCGTGACCCAGAGCGTGATCTTGGCGCCGATCTCGATGACCGACGCTAGCACGCGGCCGATGTTCTCGACCAGCGCCACCGCGTTCCGCACGATGCCCGCCGTCTCCTCCTGATGCGTCTCGAACCAGTGGGAGAGCTCTTCTGCGCCGGCCACCATCTTCTGAATGAGATCGACGACGAGCTGGCCGGCGGCGCCTAACCCGGTGCGCAAGCCTTCGGCGAGGCCAGAGAACTCGCTGGTGAGGCCGCCCGTCTTGAAGTCGAAGACGTTGTGGAGCGCCTGGTTCACGCCCTGCTCGAGCGTCGTGAAGAGCCCGCTCGTCGCTTCGCCCGTGAAGATCTGAAACGCCTGCTTGATGTTGGAGAGGATGCCGCGCCACGTCCCCTGCACGTGCTCGCCGATGATGTCGAACCGGCCGAAGAGCTCGACCAGGTGCTCGACCAGCGTGCCCGACTCCTTCCACGCGCGGATCTGCTGCTGCGAGAGTCCGAGGTCGGCGGTCAGCCGGTTGGTGACGCGGATGTGGCCGTTCAGGAGTTGCACGAGCGTCGCGTTGAGCTGCTCGTAGGGCACGCCTAACGCACCGGCTGCTTGGCTCGCGCCGACCACGATCTGCCGGATCTGGTCGAGCGTCGCGCCGGCGCGGAGGCCCGCGCCCTCCGCGGCCTGGAACCGGCCGACCAAGTCCTGCATTGTAGTCGCCGTGCGGAGCGCGTCCACCTGCAGCTTGGCGATCTGACTATCGGCGATGCCGAGCCCGGCCTGGAACGCCTGCTCGCCGGTCAAGACGTGGCCTTGCGCGTCCGAGAGCGTGCCTAACGCCGTGGTGACCGCCGCGATCCCGATGCGCGCGGATTCGATGGTCGAGTTGAAGTGCGTCCCGGTCTCGACAAAATCCTTGAACCCGCGGAACGCCTCGAACGCGGCGAAGAGCTCGAGCATGGGTGCCAAGAACGCGCTCGCGCCGATCGCCGCGCTGGCTGCGGCTGCACCGACCTCCTCCTCGCCAGCAGCCTGCTGAAAGAGTTCGGCTGTGCTGCCTGCGGTGATCGCGGCGAGCCGCTCCTGCGCGGCTGCGGCCTCGGCTGCGGCCGCCGCCTCGATGCGACCGGCTTCCGCGGCTGCCGCGGCTTGCTCGCGCAGCGCGACCGCTTCGGCCTGCGTGATGGCGACCGCATCGAGCTTGAGCTTGTTGATGTAGGCTTGGGCCTGAGCCTGCTGCCCTTGCGCGACGACCACAGCGCCCAGCCCTTCGGCGCTCACGATGCCGGCCGCTTCCGCGGGGATACCTAGCGCTTGGCTCGAGAGCGCTTGCGCGGCGGTGACCGCGTCGGCGAGCGCTTTGGCGCGCACCGCAGCCGCCTGGAACGCGGCGCCCGTCTCAGCGGCGCCGGCGCGCAGCGCGTCGAACGCCGCCTTGGCCTCCGGGGTGCCCTTGACCGAGAGCCCGATGCCGACGTTCAGTTGCTCGTCTGCCACGTCAGTCTCCGGGCCGGTAGCGAAGGAGTGTCGGGAGTTCTGGTTTCTTCACCTTCTCGACGCCCGCCGACACTTGGATCACGTACGAGAGCCGAGCGAGGAACCACTCCTCTTCGTCCTGCGCGCGCTGATCGGCGACGAGCGCGATGAGCCCCTCGCGCACCGGCCACGCGAGGATCTGTGCTACGCGGTCGTAGTCGTAGCCGGCGAGTCGGCGGATGACGGGGTTCCATGTTCCGCATCCGAGGGCGCCGCGGCGGAGCTGGTGCTCGGGTCGCTGCTTGTAGGACTCTCGGCCGCTGCCGGGCTTGGGATAGAGCTCGGGGAAATCCCGAACGATCCCAGTCCGGCAACGAAAAAACCGACGAGCGACTCCGCCACGAGCTGCTG
>DATNAM010000073.1:0-2833 GCA_035572595.1 Gemmatimonadaceae bacterium | reverse complement strand
AGACAATGCGTTTTTGACGGGCGAGACGGCCCAGCGCTACCTTCAAGGCAGGCTGAGAGATACCGAGTGCCTGAAGAGCTTCTGACGTGCTGAAGCTGTACCGGCTGCTGGCTGCGAGGCGGTCCAGGTAATCACGGGCATTGGGGCGTTCTGCGACCGGTTTCATTCGCCTAAAGTAACAGTTTTCGCTACTTTACGCAAACGATTCAGGTGAGAAGGTCGCCGAGGGGTGCCAAGAGAGGCATCTTTTGCATCCTTTTTGCTATCCTTTGAACCCTTGGTCGAGGAGAATCCCGCGACGCGTTAGTGACGCGTTAGTCGTCACTGCCGGCGGGCAGCGGCGACGGCGCGGCGGCCTCGAGAACGGCGTCTGGCGTGTCGCTGCCCTCCGACCGGAACGATCGCGCGATCCATAAAAACGCGACGGCAGCAATCGCCAGCAGTCCCACCCCCTGTTCGGGATACCCGAAGATGATCTTTCCCGTTCCGAACAAGGTGCCGTAGACGGCCACGATGCCGGCCAGCCAGTTGGCCCACGCACCGTTGCCGCCGGGAATTGGTTCCAGTCCCAAGCCCAAGCCCCCCGAAATGCGCGCCCAACCGGGCCCGCCGGGACGGACCCGTGTGTAGAACGCCTCGAGCACCTCCTTCGGTTCCGGCGCCGTGAGGAAGGTGACGCTGAGCCACACGATGGTGGTGATGCCGACGGTGATCACCATCACCCAGGCATCTGCGTTAGGCCCGCCCTGCGACACCACGGCCGGAACGAACGCATCGGGGCGCGACACCAGGCCCATCGCGTGCAGGAGCCGGCCGGCGTAGCCCAACACCACAATGGCGACGACGAACGACGTGATCATGGCGCTGATCTCCGACCACGCGTTGACGCGCCACCAGTACCAGCGCAGAATCAGCACCAGCCCCGTACCCGCGCCTAACGCAAGCAGCAGGCGCCACGCCTGCTCGACCGACGATAATTGCCACGTGACGACGATCGACGCCAGGAACAGGAAGACGGTGGCCCACCGCGACACCTGCACGTAGTGCCGGTCGTCGGCGTCGCGATTCACGAACCGCTTGTAGAAATCGTTCACCAGATACGACGCGCCCCAGTTGAGCTGCGTGCCGATCGTCGACATGTACGCGGCCGCGAACCCGGCGAGCATGAACCCGCGCCAGCCGGTCGGCAGCAGGTCGACGAACGCATGGACGTAGCCCGACTCCTTGTCGCCCAGCGTGGGATACAAAATGATCGTAGCGAGGCCCGTGATGATCCACGGCCACGGGCGCACGGCGTAGTGCGCCACCTGGAAGAACAACGTCGCCAGCACCCCATCCCGCTCCGTGCGCGCCGAGAAGATGCGTTGGGCGATGTACCCTCCGCCGCCGGGCTCGGCGCCAGGATACCAGGCCGCCCACCATTGCATGAACAGGAACACGCCTAACGAAAGGAGGGGCATCCACGCGTAGGCGGCGATCGATCCGTGCTGAATCTGGACCGGCAGCACCGAGAGCGCGGCGGTCTCGCTGCCGAAGTGCGCCGACACGCCGCGCTTGAGGGCGTCCATGCCGCCCACGGCCTTCACGGCGTACACGGCGAGTACGATCACGGCCGTCATCTTGATCACGAACTGGATGAGGTCCGTCCACAGCACCGCCCACAGTCCGGCGGCCACCGAATACAGCATCGTGACGGCGAAGCAGATGGCGACGGCGATGTACGGATTCACGCCTAACGATATGGTGAGGATCTTGATCATCGCCCGCGTCACCCATCCGAGAATGATCAGGTTCATCGGGATGGCGAGATACAGCGCGCGGAAGCCGCGCAGCGCGGCGGCCGGCTTGCCGCTATAGCGGATCTCGGCGAATTCGACGTCCGTCATCACGCGCGCCCGCCGCCACAGCCGCGCGAAGAAGAACACGGTGAGCATGCCGCTCATCAGCATGTTCCACCACAGCCAGTTTCCGGCGACGCCGTTCGCCACCACGAGCCCGGTCACCACGAGCGGCGTGTCGGCGGCGAACGTCGCGGCCACCATCGACGTGCCCGCCAACCACCACGGCACATCGCGCCCCGACAGGAAATACTCGTTGAGGCTCGCGCCGCCCTTCTTCGTGAAAATGAATCCGATCCACGACGAGATGGCGAAGTAGGCGACGACGAGCGACCAGTCGAGCAGCGTCAGCTTCATGGAGTGGCTCCGGCCGTGGAGGACGCGTTCGGACCACGGGCGTCGACGACCGACACGACGGCGTCGGCGAGCTGCACGCGAACCGGGCCCAGGCGGGGATTGTCGCGGGTCGGGTCGACACGATTGCTCAGTAGAATGACGAACAGATCGCGCGCCGGATCGATCCAGATGGAGGTGCCGGTGAATCCGGTGTGGCCGAACGCCCGGGCGGACATCTCGTGGCCGGCCGAATTCGTTCCGTTAGGCGTCTCCCATCCGAGCGCGCGGTTGGAGAGCGCCGCATTCTGGACGTGCGTGAAGGTGTCGATCGCCGCCTGCGTCACGACGCGCGCGCCATCGAGCGCGCCGCCCTCCAGGTACATGCGGGCGAACCGCGCCAGGTCCAGGCCCGAGCTGAAGAGCCCGGCGTGTCCGGACACGCCGCCCAGGAAGTAGGCGTTCTCGTCGTGCACCTGGCCGTGAACCAGGCGGCCGCGCCACGGATCGCGCTCCGTGGGCGCGATCCGCGGCAGCAGCCGTGCCGGCGGCTTGAACATCGTGGACGTCATGCCTAACGGAGCGAACACGTGGCGGCGCAAGTACACGTCGAGCGGCTCGCCCGACACGCGCTCGACGATCTTGCCCAACAACATCGCGCC
>DATNAM010000072.1:0-15941 GCA_035572595.1 Gemmatimonadaceae bacterium | reverse complement strand
CCCAACTTTCGTGATAGTCCGAGTCAAACGACGCAAAGTCAACGTATTGCGCCTCCGCCTTCACCCCCGCGCGACGCGCGAGCTCGCTCACCCGCACTCCAGTGTATTCGACAACCGCTGTCCACCCTTCCACACAGTAGTGATTCACGCGCTGCGTGATCGACGGCAGCGCCTGCAGGTCGGCTAACGTAAGGCGCAACGGGCGATCGACCAGGCCCGTGACTTCCATCGACCACGGCCCGCGCTCTGCCTCGTTCCACATCGGCACGCGGTCCGAGACGAAGTACTTGGGATACGCCGCGCCCGCGAGCACGGCGGTCCCATAGTCCATGGATCTGTGCCGGAACAGCGCGCGCTCCACCTTTTCGTTCCAGCGCTCGGCCGCTCGTAACACGGGAGCCGCCGCGCGCGGCCCGTTCGAGTCGCACGCCACCATCAAGAGCGATGACAGCGAAAACACCGAGAGCTCGACGAAGCGACGCCGCTTCACGTGCGCGGCGCTCCGGACACGGCGTCGGCCTGCGCCTCGTTTGCCGCCGGCCGGCGACGCGGCAGCAAGTGCCAGAACGGCCGCGCGTTCCGCTCTTCCGGCGACAGCCGCTCATCGTAGTTGCCGGTGAACATCGATGGCAGCGAGTACGGATCGACCGCGAAAACCATGAAGACGTGCACCGCCGCCAGCACCACCAACAGCAGCATCGCCAGGAAATGCCAATAGCGGGCCCACACGTACCCGCCTAACAAATCGGTGATCAAGCCTAACTGGACCGGCTTCCAGATCGCCACCCCCGTGATGACCGACACGATGCCGACGAGGGGCAGCGCGAAATAGGTCGCCCGCTGCAGCGCGTTGTGCTTCCCTTGCCGCGGATGATCGGGTCGCGCGAACGTGTAAAACTTGATCATTTCCCACGCGTCGCGAACCTCGCCCCGGCGCGGCGCCAGGTCGCGCCACTCGCCGTGCAGATAGATGAAGCCCAGATAGACGAGACCGTTCAACACCAGCACCCACATCGCGGCGAAATGCCACTGCCGCGCGCCGGCCAGCCAGCCGCCGAACGTTAGCCATCCCGGAATCGCCTTGTGCTCGAACGGATAACAGCAGAACGTATCGCCGCGCCGCGCAAACGCCGGATACGCGTTGAAGATGCGCAGCCCCGTGGCCACCATGAGCGTGAGCGCGATCGCGTTCACCCAATGCGTCACACGCACCACCCAATGATGTCGCTTGATCGTTCCGTCTTTCGCAACCATCCGATCCTCCACTTCCAACGTTCGCGCACGACGCAGCCAACGTACGACAACCGGTCCTTACCCGAAAGCTTGTGCGCGCTCGCCGCCAATAGCCGATCGGCGCATATTTGACCATGTCCGAGCCCGGTCTCCTCGCCGACCTGCTGGTCCTGTTCGCGCTCAGCGTCGTCGCCGCGCTCGCGTTTCACAAACTCAGACTGCCGCCGATCGTCGGTTTTCTCATCACCGGCGTCGTCTCCGGACCGTACGGATTCGGCCTCATCCGCAATGTCGCCGATGTCGAGTCGCTCGCCGAAATCGGCGTCATTCTGTTGCTGTTCACGGTCGGCCTCGAGTTCTCGCTGCAACACCTCGCGCGCCTGCGACGATTCCTGATCATCGGAGGCGCCGCGCAAGTCGGGATCACGATCGCCGTCACCGCTGCGTTCGCGCGATGGCTCGCTGTGGCGTGGCCGGTCGCGGTGTTTCTCGGCATGCTCGTGGCGCTGAGCAGCACCGCGATCACGCTGCGTTTGTACGCCGAACGGGGCGAGCTCGACACCCCGTTCGGCAATGCGGCTCTCGCCATCCTGGTCTTTCAGGACCTGTGCGTCGTTCCGATGATGCTGCTCACGCCTGCCCTCGCCGGCGGCGGCCGCAATACGACCCAGCTCGCCGAGAAGCTTCTCGAGGCCGCGCTGTTCATCGCCGCGACGGTCGTCGCGGCCCGTCTCGTCGTCCCCCGCGTGCTCCATCTCGTAGCGGCCACCCGGCGCCGCGAGGTGTTTCTCCTGACCATCGTGCTCTTCTGCCTCGGCACCGCATGGGCGTCGGCGCGCGTCGGACTGTCGCTTGCGTTAGGCGCGTTCATCGCCGGCATCGTGATCGCCGATTCGGAGTACAGCCAACAGGCGTTGAGCGACATGATCCCGCTGCGCGAAGTGTTCAACAGCCTGTTCTTCATCTCCATCGGCATGCTGTTCGACATCCGCACCGTCGGACGTTCGCCGCTCGTGATCCTCTGCGCGATAATCGCCGTCGTCGTCCTGAAGTTCCTGGTCACGGCCGGCGCGTCGCTGGCGCTCGGACAATCGCTCCGACCCTCGGTCGCCACCGGGCTCGGTCTGGCGCAGATCGGCGAATTCTCATTCGTGCTCTCCGCCGCCGGCACGGCCGCCGGCTTACTCGATGAGCGCCTCGACCAACTCTTCCTCGCCGTCGCAGTCGGCACCATGGCGCTCACGCCGTCGCTCATCGCGATCGCGCCCGGCGCCGGCGCCTTGCTCGAACGCGCCATTCCCGACCGCTGGCGACGGCGCGTTCGGCCGCCCGTGCCCGGGCATACCGGCGACTCACCCATCGCCGATCACGTCATCATCGTCGGATTCGGATTCAACGGCCGCAATCTCGCGCGCGTGCTGCGCGACGTCGGCATCGCCTACCGCGTGATCGACAGCAATGCCGCCATCGCGCGACAGGAGCGCCGCCGCGGGGAACCGGTGCTCTATGGCGACGCATCGAGCACCGAAGTGCTCCACCACGCCGGCACCGAGCGCGCGCGCGTGCTGGTCGTCGCGATCTCCGATGCCGCGGCCACCCGCGCCACGGTCTCGTCGGTCAGACGGCTCAACCCGACCATCCACGTGATCGTCCGGACGCGCTACATGCGCGAGATGCAGTCCCTGCTTCAGTTAGGCAGCGGCGACGTCGTCCCCGAAGAGTTCGAGACCGCGATCGAAGTATTCACGCGCGTGCTGCGCCGCTATCTCGTGCCGCGCGATGTCATCGAACGTGAGGTGCGCAGCGTGCGCGACGAATTCGACGACATGTTCCGACCGCTGCCCGATGTCGGCGCACGCGTCGAAGACGTGAGCCGGTTCCTCACCGACGTCACACTCGTCGTCATGCGCGTCGAGCGAGGCGCGGCGGCGTCAGGCGAACCGCTGTCCGACGTTCGCTTCCGCGAACGAAGCGGCGCCACGGTCGTCGCGATTCAACGGGAAGGCGGAGGACTCGTGGCAAGCCCGAGCGGCGATGAAACGCTCCACATCGGCGACACGGTCCTCGTCATGGGCCGCACCGACCAACTCGAGCGCGCCGCCACGCTGCTCCGCGGCCGCTCCCCAACGTGAGCGCCCCTGTCGCGCATCGATATATTGCGACGTGCCACTGATCCCTCTCGTCGGTCACCACGCGCTGCGCCGGCAGCTCACGGACGCCCTCGCGCGCGACACGTTGCCGGCCAGCCTCCTGCTCCACGGCCCGCGCGGCGTCGGCAAGCAACGCCTCGCCCTCTGGTTAGGCCAACGGATGCTCTGCAGCGGCCCCGAAACGGCGGACCGCCCCTGCGGCACCTGCGAGAATTGCCGCTACATCGGTTTCCTCTCGCATCCGGATCTGCGTTGGTTTTTCCCGCGGGCGCGCCTGGAATCCGACGCCAGCGCCTCCGATGTGCTCGACGACCTCGCCGAAGGACTCGCCGAGCGCGTGAAATCCGAGGGACTGTACGCCCCGTCATCGGGCACCCAGGGGATTTACGTCGCGAGCGTCCGCGCGCTCGTCCAATTGGCCTCGCAAACGCCTGCGTTAGGCAAGCGAAAGATCTTCATTGTCGGCGACGCGGAGCGCATGGTGCCGCAAGAAGGCGCCGAGTTCGCCGCCAACGCGTTCCTCAAACTGCTCGAGGAACCGCCGGCCGACACCGCGATCATCCTGACCACCAGCGAACCCGGTGCGCTGCTGCCCACGATACGGTCGCGCGTCGTGGCCGTCCGCGTTCCACTGCTGCCGGAACGTGAGGTGCGCGAGCTCATCGAGATGCCGAGCTTCGCCAACGCACTCGATGACTCGGACCTCCCTCGCGCCGTGAATGACCGCGTACGCCTCGCGGCCGGTGCGCCGGGCACGCTCCTCGGCGCCCAGAGCCGTCGCGATGCCACGGCCACCGCTGCTTCGCTGCTGCAGGCCGCCGATGGAACGCTCGCGCCGCCCGATCGCGTGAAAGCGGTGATGAGCGTCGGCAACTCGAAGTCGCGCGGCCTCTTCACCGATGCGCTCGACGCCCTCACGTCGATGCTCCGCGAGCGCGCGCGCGGCGCGTTAGGCCGCGGCGACGCCGCGGCCGCGCTCGCCGCCGTGCGCGCCATCGACGTCGTCCAGGACGCCCGCCTGCGTGCTAACGGAAACGTCAGCCCGCAGCTGCTCGCCTCCCACCTCGTTCGCGAGCTCCGAGGCCGTCTCTCATGAAAAAGCTCACACACGCCGACAGCACCGGCCAGGCACGCATGGTCGACGTCAGCGCCAAGCCGATCACCGAGCGTTTCGCACGCGCCACGGGTTCTATCCGAATGAAGCCCGACACGCTCGCTGCCATTCAGCAAAACGCCCTGGCCAAGGGCGATGTGCTTGGTGTAGCAAAGATTGCCGGTATCCTAGCGGCCAAGCGAACGGCGGACTTAATTCCCCTCTGCCACCCGATTCCCCTTACCGACGTCCAGGTGACCCTCGTCCTGGACGAAAGCTTGCCTGGTGTCACGTGTGAGGCGACAACGCGCACCACGGGTCAAACAGGTGTCGAAATGGAGGCGATAACGGCTGTCGTTGTGAGCCTGACCACCGTCTATGACATGGCCAAATCGATAGATAGGGGCATGACCATCACCGACATCCGTTTATTAGAGAAGGACGGCGGCCGCTCCGGACATTGGGTCCGCCGCTGACGGCACGTCCGTTGCCCTACCTGGAGGACCGAGCAGTCGTAGGTCCGTTGTACCCGTTCGCACATCTCCCACAGGAGAGACGCTAGTGCACGGCAGACAGCAGAGTTACGTCCATCGTGGTGACCGAGTTCGCCGCAACGAGCGCATCAAACGGCTTCTTCTCGTTGCCGGTTTGGCGGTGTCGGTCGCCTTGATTCCTCATGAACGGCCGCGCTCCGCCGAGGCGTCTGCGTTCTCAGCGTTTTCGTTCGGCAGCCGCGACTCCAAGGCGTTGCGCTCGCAGTTGGACGCCACCCAGGGTGAGCTCGAGCTGACCCAGGCTCGTTTGCTACGCGCCAACGCCATTTTGGGCTTCTCCGCCAAGTACAAGGTGGACGCCGATCTGGCCGGCGACGTCTATGACATCGCCCAGGCGGAGGGCATCGACGCCGACCTCGGATTCCGTGTCGTCCACGTCGAGAGCGAGTTCAATCCGCATGCGATCAGCAGCGTCGGTGCGGTTGGCCTCACCCAGCTCATGCCGTCCACGGCGCGCTGGTTCGACCACTCGATCACGAAAGAAAAACTGTTCGACCCCCGCACCAACCTTCGACTCGGCTTCCGCTATCTGCGATCGCTGATCGATCAATACCACGGTGACTTGCGGCTCGCTCTGCTGGTGTACAACCGCGGACCGCAAGCGGTCGAGACGCTTCGCTCGTTAGGCGTCGACCCGCACAACGGCTACGACAACCTGGTCATGAAGGGATACACGGGCGACGGCGTCGTGAATTGAACCACATGCCCAACGAAAAAGCGGGGAAGCGCAAGTAGCGCTTCCCCGTTTTCGTTTCTACCGGCAATAATGTCAAAGGCCCGTTAGTGGCTCCCCGACTCGGCCACCTTCTCGCGCGACGCCGTGCTGTGCGACGCGCGCGCGGAGCTCCGGTGCGCCGGGCGACGGCTCGACCCCTTCACCAACAGCACTTCGCCGGGGAATATGATGCTCTTGCGAAGGCCGTTGAGCCGCATGATCGACGTGACCGTCGTGTGGTAGTGCTTGGCGATCAGACCAAGCGACTCGCCCTTTCGCACCACGTGCGTGGCCGAGCGGCCGGATGATCCATAGCGCTCGATCGATGGATCCGGTACGTCGCGCGCCGCCGCGACCACCGCACTCGCCGGGAACAACACCGTCTCCCCCTGCGCCACTCGACCGTGACGGTTCGACTTGAGCTTGGGGTTGTACCACTCGAGCTGCTTGAGCGAGACGCCCGCGCGCCGTGCAAGCCTAACCATCGTATCGCCTTTGCGTGACACCGACCGCTTGTACGCGGTGCGATACGAAACCGGAAGTGCAGCGAATGACGAGTCGAAACCGGCGGCAGCACCCACCGGAACGCGCACGGTGAACGAATCGCGAGGCGGCGTCATGCCGCGTAGAATCTGCGGGTTGAGATCGCGAATGTCCGCCGTCGTCGTATGCGCGGCCTGTGCGACCGCGGCCAACGGCGTGGCCGGCCCAACGCGCACCGAGTCGTAGACGTAGGCCGAATCGTACGTGATCTGGAAGCCGTACCGCTTCGGATCCTTTGCGATGAGCGCGGCTGCGATCAACCGCGGGACATAGTCGCGCGTCTCGGCGCGCAGATAGTCTTTTTCGGCCAGAGCGAAAAAGGCCTCGTCACCGGTCTGTCCCTCGAGCTCGTCCGCGTAGCGCGAGAGCCCGCGAGCGACGCGACCGGGACCGCCATCGTACGCGGCCGCGGCGAGATACAACGACCCGAATTGTTCGTTGAGCCAACCAAGGAACTTGATCGCGGCATCGGTCGAGCGGACCGGGTCGCGCCGCTCGTCCACCCACCAGTCGACACGGAGTCCCGTGCCGCGCGCGGTGCTCGACATGAGCTGCCACAGACCAACGGCCGCTGCACTCGAGTACGCATGCGGATCGTAGCCGCTCTCGATGAGTGCCAGGTACGTCATGTCCTGCGGCAGACCGGCTGCCTTGAGCTTCGCGCGAATCATTTTCTCGTAGCGACCGCCGCGCGCGAGCATCTCGCCGAAGTGCTGATGTCCCGCGTTCTGAAAGCGATCCACGAAATACGCGACGCGAGTGCGCGTCTCGAACGAATGAACGTCGATGTCCCACTCGGGCGCGGAGTCGGGCAACGCCGAATCTGTCGTCGTGGCCGGCACCGGTTGGACAGCGGTATCTCCGAAGAGCTGGAGTGCTTCGCCGGTGACCGCCGGTGCGGGCACCTTTGTCGTATCGCCGGTACTATCGCTGGCCACACTGCGCGCTGACGTGTCGGAGGCGCTGGCGGTGGCGGGCGTCGGCGCCACGGACGGGCGGCCGGAGTGACATGCAGCCAGTGAGAACGCGGCGAGCACGGCTGCTGCGGCGCGCGCTCTCGTCTTGATCATGGATTCGATGGACACTCGGAAGGCGGCAAGACTGTGGACTCCTAACGCGTGGCGATGAAGTTGCCGAGCACGCGGTTCGTGGCGTTCAACACAGCGAGCACGGCACCTCGCACCGGGTCATCCTCGACCAAGCAGGAGCCAAGCAGCTTCTGCGGGCCTTCGTGCCGATTCACGATGGACACGATGACGACGTTCGCGTCGAACACGCGCACGGATTTCACACCAATCAATTCGAACGCGAGGCCGCCGTCCGAGAAACTCTCGATCGCACGCAGGCCCGCTTCAGCGGCCACACGAAGGTCGACGGTGGGGCTCGATTGTCCGGAGGCGGTGCCGCGAACTTTGTGTCCTTCGATCCACTCGAGCTCGACCTCAGCCGAGCATCGGCCGTCGCTTGCGCGCCGGAAGCGGAAGTCGGTAAAACGTAGCCGCTCCCGTTTGCCGTGAATCGGTGGAGCGTCCGCGCCGCTCTCGCTTTGTCCGTGCGTCATGTGGCGGATGGCATGGGGTTGCCCCAAGGTGACCGGCGTGCTGGCAATACGCAATACGAGTCAACACAGCGAACGCAACCCACGGCTTCCCAGCGACGTACGCGTTCGTATATTCGCGCTCATGCACTTACTCGTGTTCGCTTTGGCGCTGGCGCTCACGCATGCACCCGGCGACTCGCTGAATGAGGTCATTCAATCGCGCATCGCACAGGTGCCGGGCGCACAGGTCGGACTCGCGTTCAGACGACTCGACGGCACCGACTCGCTGTACATCGAATCGGACACTGAGTTCCACGCCGCGAGCACGATGAAAGTGCCGGTGATGATCGAGCTGTTTCGGCAGATCGACGCGCACGAGTTGTCGCTCGATCAGCTGGTACCCGTCGCGAATGAGTTCAAGTCGATCGTCGACAGTTCTGCCTACACGCTCGACCCGGGCGACGACTCCGACAGCGCGATGTACAAGCTTGTCGGCAGCCGTGTGTCGGTGCGCGATCTGATGGACCACATGATCGAGCGGTCGAGCAACCTGGCGACCAACACGCTGATCGCGCTGGCCGGCGCCCAACGAACCACGCAAACGATGCGCGAGCTCGGCGCCACGCACACGCACGTGTTGCGCGGAGTCGAGGATGACAAGGCGTTCGACCGCGGCATGAACAACATGATCTCCGCTCGCGATTTGGCGACCATTCTGGACGCGATCCAGACGAATCGCGCCGCGTCGGCGTCGAGCTGCGCGATGATGCGCGACATCCTGCTGCACCAGGAATTCAGCGCGGAGATTCCCGCGGGCCTTCCTCCGGGAACCCCGGTGGCTCACAAGACCGGATGGATTACGGGCCATCTCCACGACGCCGCCATCGTGTATCCCAAACACGCGCCGGCGTACATCCTGGTCGTGCTAACGCGCGGCATCCCCGACCAAACCGTCGCACGCGCGCTGATCGTCGACATCTCGCGCGCCGTCTATCAGCATGTCGCGGCGTCATCGGCCGCGCGCGCGGACTCGCGCTAGAGCTCGTGCGAGTCCGACCGCCTCGCGGTTTGGGTTGGCGTTAGTACGATTCGTTACAGCCCGCAACGATTACTCGCAACAGAGTTTTAGTGCGGCTGTCTCCACAAAACTGAAATCGCGCTGCTGCAATGGGTTAACCGGGGCATGACGGTTGCTAAACCATGCGACACCGGGAGCACCTTCCTTGTCGCGACCCAGAGGCTGCGCGCATGCTGTTTTCAGCGGCAGACACATCCTTTCTCCATACCTGTCGGTGCGAGTCGTGACGTCGCGCGACACGGATGTCCGGCGCGAGTCCCGACCGCCGCGCGGTTATCCGGCCACCAGGCCCGGCACGCACGCGCAGGAAGCCCGCGAGCTCGTTTCGCGTGCGCGTGATCACCAGCGCCGCGGCAGTGTCGCCGAAGCGAGCGTTGCATTCGAGATGGCGCTGGCCTTGATCGACGGCGCGCCGACCTCACCGTTGCATGCCGATCTGCATCGCTGGCATGGCGGCCTGCTCTTCGACGTCGGCTCGACGGGCGAAGCGGAAGCGCTCTTCCGGCGCAGCCTCGAAACCGCGCAGTTCATCCGGTATTCGATCGGCATCGCTCGCGCGCAGGCATCGCTCGCGCGTGTCGCGCAACGCCGGGGAGATTTTGCCGCGGCACGCCGCCAATACGATGACGCCTCGCTCAACGCGGTTGCGTCCGGCGACCACGCACTGTTCGCGCGCGTCGAGCAAGACATCGGGACGCTCTCGTCCGTGATGGGCGACGTCGAGGATGCAACGCAGCGATTCCGGCTGAGCATGCGCGCGCTGAGCGAGGCCGGCGATGACGCCGGTGTCGCGTGGGCGCTCGACAACGTCGCGCAATTACGCGTGCAGCGCGGCCGACTCGACGAAGCGCGCGGCGCGATCGCGGAAGCGCTCGCGATCTCGGACCGCCTGGGCGATGCGCTGCTCAAGCAGCGCCTCTCGACCACGGCGGCAGAAATTGCATGCGCGGCCGGCGACACCGACGAAAGCGACGCCGCGAGCGGACGCGCGCTGAGCATCGCCTCGATGCGCGGCGATCGGCTGGGACGCGCACAAGCGCTTCGTCTTCGAGCGCGCATCGAAGCGCGACGCGGTGCGACTGACCAGGCGGTCACGTCGCTCGACGGCGCGCGTGCCTTGGCTGCTCAGAGTGAAGATTTGTTGTTGGGGGCGCGCGTGCTCGTGGAGTTCGGCGACGCACTCGCGGCGCGCGGCGACACAGCTCGTGCGAGGACTGCGTGGGAGCAAGCCCATGCAGCGTACGCCAGACTCGGAATGCCGCCGGAATCGATGGCGGTCGCTAGGCGACTTTCACCGGTCGGTTGAGCGAGACCGGCTACCGGACTCAATCGTCGATTCATCGTGAACCCAGCGTGCGCCGCGGCTGAATAGCGCACTGACCCCGTCCCGAATCCCATGCCGGATTTTCCGTCCGACGATACCTCGAGATCCAACGGTCCGCTCGCGCCCACAAACGGGCGCGACGGCGCCGCGAGAGCAACGAACCCATCGCCGCCGCGCATCGTGCCGGCGTTGGGCGCGAGCTTTCCGTCAGCGAGTTCCACCGATGGCGCATCTCGACAGGGCACGCCGCTCGGCCTCGAGAGCATCGTTGGCTCGAGCCCGACGTTAGGCGACGCACTCGACCGCGCGCGCAAGGTTGCCGGCAGCCGACTCACCACCGTACTCATCGTGGGCGAGACTGGGACCGGCAAAGAATTGTTCGCGCGCGGCATCCACTACGCGGGCCCGACGCGTGGCGAGCCGTTCGTGGCGGTCAATTGCGCGGCGATTCCGGAGACGCTGCTCGAATCGGAATTGTTTGGACACGAGCGCGGCGCGTTCACGGATGCGCGCGCGCAGAAGCGCGGGCTCATGGAGCTCGCGTCGACGGGCACGCTGTTCCTCGATGAGATCGGTGAAATGCCGCCGCGCTTACAGCCGAAGCTGCTGCGCGCGCTCGAGGAACGTCGCGTTCGCCGGTTGGGCGGCCTCCAGGAAATCGAGATCAGCTGCCGCATCATTGCGGCCGCGAACATGGCGCTGCACGATGCCGTGACGCGGTTGGAGTTCCGCGAGGATCTGTATTACCGGCTCAACGTGTTCCGGATCGCGCTGCCTCCGCTGCGCGAGCGCGAGGGAGACGTGGAGTTGCTGGCGCGCCACTTCCTCATCGATCTCGCGCGGCAGCAGCAGCTCGAGCCCAAAACGCTCGAGGCCGACGCGGTCGCTGCGCTGCGCGCGCACACGTGGCCCGGGAACATTCGTGAGCTCAAGAATGTAATTGAACATGCGGCCATACTGAGCGACGGCAGCGCGATTCACGCCGAACACCTGATGATCCAGCAGCGCACGATGCTGCCGGCAACGAGAGCATCAGGCCCGGTTCGCGAGATCCGCATTCCGCCGGAAGGCAAGGCGCTCGATGCAATCGAGAAAGAAGCGGTGCAGATGACGCTGCAAATCACACGGGGGAACCGCAGCGCTGCGTCGCGAATTCTTGGCATCTCGCGTCCAACACTCGCGAGGAAGATGCGCGAGTATGGAATCCATCATCCGCCCGGAGCAGCCGGCGAGTGATGCCGGTCCGTGGGTGGTGTGGTGGAGAGGAGCGGTAGCGATGAGCGCCAGTGGAACGAAAATCCTGCTCGTTGCGGAACGCGAGCCGGAACTCGCGGAGCTCATCCGTGCGTTGACCGAAGGTGGGTTACCCGCGGTCGACGTCGTGCGCGCCAACGACACCAGCGAGGCACTGCGCCAGCTTTCCGATGATCGCTTCGACGCGATGCTCGTGTCGCTCATCTCGAGCGACGCGGCGGCGTTCGACGCCATCACGCGCCTCCGCGATCATGCGCCCGACGTGCCCATCGTGGCGCTCACGGGCGCCGACGACGATGCGCTGGCGGTGCGGGCGCTCAAGGCCGGCGCCGAAGAGTCGATCGCCGGTGCGCTGCCTAACGGGCCGATGCTCGTGCGGGCGATCCGCTACGCGATCGAGCGGCTTCAGCTGCAGATGGCGCTGCGCGCGATGGCGTTGGTCGACGACCTGACGAGCCTCTACAACCGGCGCGGTTTTCAGACGCTCGCCCGCCAGCACATGAAGATGGCCGATCGCATGCGCAAGCGCGTGTCGCACATCTTCGTAGACCTCGACGGGCTCAAGGAGATCAACGACACCCTCGGACATCGCGAAGGCGATCTGGCGTTGATCGAGACGGCCGATCTGCTCAGGGAGACGTTCCGCGAGTCCGACATCATCGCGCGCATCGGCGGCGACGAATTCGTGGTGCTGGCGCTCGAGACGGTGGGGCTGGCGCAGGAGCACTGGGTGACGCGGCTCCAGGAGAATCTCACGCGGCGCAACGAGCTCCCCGACCGGCGCTACCGGTTGTCGTTGAGCATGGGGATCGCGTACTACGATCCCGACTTCCCGTGTCCGCTGGACGATCTGCTCGATCGCGCCGACGCGCTCATGTACGAGCAGAAGCGGACGAAGCGTCCGTCATCGCCTGGGGGGACGCCGGCGATGCCGACGCGCTACAGCGCGTCGGGATCGCGCGGCGTCGCGCCGCGGGCGGACTAACGGAGAGACGAGCCGCCGAACGGAAATGGGGCGCGGTGCGAATGCACCGCGCCCCATTTGCGTTGGGCGGCGGGGGGCTAGCCCGCGATGATGATCAGATACTTGGACGCGGACCAGAACTGCGTCGGGTCGGCAATGTGGAGCTCGCCGCTCGGCTTGCCGGCCGACGTCACGGGCTGATCGAGGAGCGACGGATCCTGTCGCGACACGATCTTGTAGCCCTTGTCGGGGTTTGGGATCGTAATGGTGGTGGTCGCGAACTTGTCGATCGCGGTGAAGACCGACGGATCGAGCTTGCGCGCCGGGACCAGCGCCTTGTGTCCGAAGATGAGGAACTTGGAACCTTCCTCGACGACGATGCCGCGCTTCTCGAGGTCGTCCTTGGTGCCCACCACGTAGTACACCGTGTTGTTCTCGTGCCGTAGGGTGTGCATGGTGTCGGTGACCGCGGCCTCACCAGCGGCGAGCTGCGTATTGGCGGTGGTAAGGCTGTCGACCCGCCCCGTTAGGACCAGGATGTCCTGTTTCTGGCGGTCGACCATCGTCTGCAGCGACGTGATGGTTTCCTGGTACTGCGCCAGTTGTCGCTGGAGCCCGGTGTTGTTCGAAGCGAGGCGTCGCACGCGGGCGCGGCTCGCGTTCAAGAGCGCGGTCACTTCCTTCACCTTGCCGAGCAGGTTGGCGCGGTAGGCGGCCTTGGGGTCCTGCGCCGCGTCGCCCTTCACGTCGAGGGGGACATGCGACTTGAGGCCTTTGACGTGCGAGATCTCGCTGTCGATGGAATCGACGAGCTTGGTGGTCTCGGTGAAGCCCTGCATGAGCGAGTCCTGCTGCGCGGCGATCGTGTGTGCCTGCGCAAGCTGCGTGTTCAACGCGTGGACCGAATCGACAGCGGTGGCGTGCCCGGCGGTCCCGAAGCCGGACCGATCACACGCGACAATGCAGAGGACAGCCACCAACGAAAAGACGCGTCGCATCTAGCACTCCCGGAAGTGGTGGAGCCGCGCCCGTCATTGGGCCGCGGCGGCAGCGGAGACCGAGCAGCGAGCCTCGCGATTTTTCTCTGCCCAACAATCTAACGCCGGGCTCCTGTGAGATCGGTCACATTCCACCACGGTGCGCCGGCGCTCGGCGCTTCCGACGGGTCTTGCGCGATCGGCTTGCTCGGGATAGAGTGTTAGGGTAGACACTACCTGGACGGTTTCGCCATGCCGCTCGTCAAAGGCACGCTTGATGTGTTGGTCCTCAAGACATTGTCCTGGCATCCGATGCACGCCTTCGAGATCGCGAAGTGGTTGGAGGCGCGGTCGGACGGGCGACTGAGCGTGGAGGATGCCGCGCTCATGCAGGCGCTACACCGCATGGAAGAGCGCCAGCTTCTCGAGGCCGAGTGGGGACAGACGGAGAACGGGCGGCGCGCGCGGTACTATCGGCTCACGGCCGCGGGCCGAGCGCACCTGCGGGCGGAAACCAAACGGCTCAGTGAATACGTGGATGCCTTGACGTCGGTATTGACCAGCCGCACCGCCAACACCTGAGGCGGCGTCATGAGCGACCCTCGACTCCCGGCGCGCGTGCGCCGGCTTTTCCGGCTCGAATCGCGCACCGATCGCGCGGCGCGGCGCGACGCGGACGATGAGCTATCCAGCTTTCTCGAGGCACGATCGGATGATCTCGTCGCGCACGGGATGGCGCGCGACGAGGCGCGCGCCGAGACACTGCGGCGCTTGGGCGCCGGCTCTTCCGGTGCGCTGCGCGACCGTTTGCGCCGGTCGGCCGTTAGGCGTGAACGCCGGCTGGGGGCGCGCGAGCAGCTCTCATCGTTAGGCCAGGACATCAAGCTGGGACTCCGGCGGCTGGCGCGGGAGCCGGTGGTAGCGGCCGTCGCCGTGCTCACGCTGGCGCTGGGCGTCGGGGCCAACACGGCCATTTTCACCGTGGTCGACGACGTGCTGCTCCGGCCGCTGCCGGTCTCCTCGCCTAACGGATTGGTGGCGGTCGGCAAGGTGACGGCGATCGACGGGCATACCACCGGCGGCGCACGGCCGGATCTGTTCTCGCTTCCCCTCTTCCGCGACCTGCGCGGCCGAGCGCGGTCGGTATCCGGCCTGGCGGCCACCGGCACGGCGGGACGGCTCGACGTGCGCGTGAGCAAGGGCGGCGAATTCGAGCATCCGACCGGACGCTTCGTGTCGGCCAACTACTTCGACGTGCTCGGCGTGGGCGCGGAGCGCGGACGGGTATTCGGCGCTGCCGACGAGGGCGCCGCGCGCGCGTCGCCGGTGGCGATCGTGAGCGACGGGTACTGGCGCGGCCGGTTAGGCGGTACCGCCGACGTCGTGGGGCGCACCATCATGGTGGATGGCGTCACGCTGACGATCGCCGGGGTCGCGGCGCGCGGATTCGCCGGCGAGATCGTGGAGCGCCCAACGGACATCTGGATCCCGATCGACCTGCAGCCGGCGTTGCAGCCGCACAGCCCATCCATCGCGGATCGTGGTACGTGCTGGCTGTTGTTGCTCGGACGCTTGGCGCCGGGCATGACCCTCGCCGGTGCGCGCGCCGAGTTCACGTCGCTCATCCGGACGACGCTGATGGCGAACGAAGCGTCGCCGGCGGCGGCCGCGCGGTATCAGCAGGCGCCGGTGACGGTCGTGTCCGGTGCGCAGGGATTCTCGGCCGTTCGGCGGTCGTTCCGCGGTGCGTTAGTCACGCTGCAGGCGGGCGTGGGACTCCTGCTGCTCATCGTGTGCACGAATCTGGCGAACCTCGTGCTGGCGCGCGCGGCGGCGCGCGGGCCCGAGATGAGCTTGCGCGTGGCCTTGGGCGCCGGCCGGCGACGGTTGGTGCGCCAGATGCTCACCGAGAGCGCCGTGGTTGGTGCGTTAGGCGGGACGGTGGGCTTCGCGGCGGCGTGGTGGGGCAGCCGCGCGCTGGTGGCGGCGGCGACCGCGGGCGGTGCGGCCGTGGTGCCGCGCATCAGCTGGCCGGTATTGGCGTTCACGCTCGCGATCAGCGTCGGCGCGACGCTCTGCTTCGGCCTCGTCCCGGCGCTCCAGGCCTCGCGCGAGGACGTGGCGTCGCCGATGCGGTCGTTAGGAAGGACGGTGGGGCGGCTGCGCGGCCGCGGGCGCATTCCCGTGGGGCGGCTGCTGGTGCCGTTGCAAGTCGGGCTGTCGCTGGTGTTGCTCACCGGCACGGCAGGTTTGGCGCGCGGGCTCCAACATACCGAGACGGCGAGCATGGGGTTGGATCGCGATCACTTGCTGGTGGCGGTGTTGGACCCGGCGCGGCGCGGCGTGAGCGGTCCGGCGTTTCTCGCCCTCACCGATCGGCTCGTCGCGCGCATCGCTGCGCTGCCGGGCGTGCGGGCGGTCACCTATTCGCAGAACGGGCTCTTCGACGGGTACGAGTCGACGGCGCTGGTTGCGATTCCCGGGTTCGCCGGGCGCACGAGCGACGACAGTCTCCT
>DATNAM010000071.1:0-3406 GCA_035572595.1 Gemmatimonadaceae bacterium | reverse complement strand
GCGCGCGCTCGCCGCCAAACTCCGGCCCTACGTGCGGGGCGCGGAGACGTTTTACCAGGCGTTCGCCGGCCGCGATGAGGCGCTCCAGGCGATGCGTCAGTCGTGGCGTACACTCCCCGAGACGCTCCGCGGTGCCGCGCGCGAGATCCACTACAACGCGCGCCGGATCGCGGAGTCGGAAGTGCACGCCGCGCGCCTCGAGGCGACGCGGCAGCACGGGCTCTCCGATCCGCTCGTCGCCGGTTACCGGTGGACACTCTCGCCTGACCGCGGCATGACGCGCGTCCCCGACATCTGCGACGCGCTCGCGACAAACGATTTCTACGGCGGCGGCCCGGGCTGGTATCCCAAAACGAGCGTGCCGATGGCGCCGCACCCCTTCTGCCGCTGCGGCTTGACCCCGACGATGCGCCCGTTCGCGGCGATCACGGATCCGCTGCCTAACACGAGGCGGACGCTCAAGTTCGGGCTCATGCAGGTCGGGAAGATGCCGCCCCGGCGCGCGGTGCGGACGCGCGCGCAGCTCGAGCGGCTCATCCGGGCGAGCGAGACGCCGCTCTCGCCCAACGAACACGCGCTCCTCACCGCGAGCTACGACACCGCACGCCGTTGGCGCGCGGCCACGCACGTCACCGTTCCCTGACCGGAGAGTCCCCATGCCGAAATTCCGCGAGGACGAGGCCCCCGAGACCAAGCAGGCGACCGAAAGCCCCGCGCCGGTCGCCGTCGATGAGGTGATCATCGAGAAGCTGATGCACCTCCTCGAGACGACGGACGTGCACATCGGCGCCGGCGGCGCGCGCCCGGCGCATCGCCTGATCCTCCCGCTCGGCGGTGACTTCCGCGTGCGGCTGCTCGAAGTCTTGGATCGCGCGCTCGAGGCGCACCGGTAGTCATGCGGTCGGGATTCGTGGTCGGCGGCACGCCCAACGCGCGGCTCGCCGACGCGTGGGACCACTGGCGGAAGGGCAACGACGCCATCACCCGCGGCGCGTTAGGCGAAGCCATCCCGCACTGGCGGGCGTGCTACGCCTTGGCACCGAACGACGCGACGATGCAGTACGCGTTCGCGATCTCGCTCTTAGGCGAGAAGAAGTTCGTCGACGCCAAGCCGTTCCTCACGCGCGCCGTGCGTGCGGCCTATGTGCTCGACCCGCAAGCGTGGTTTCACCTGGGCGCCTGCTGCCGCGGGTTAGGCGACTGGAAAGGCGCCGCGCGTTATTACCAGCAGGCGCTCGGACTCAAACCCACGCACGTCGCAGCCATGATCGGCCGCGGGTTCTGTCTCCAGATGCACGGCGACATCGCGGCCGCGGAATCCCTCTTCGCCGCCGCGCTCGTGCTGCCCTGTGAGAGCGCGAGCGATCGGCACGAGCAGTCCACGCTCGCCGCCTGGTGGGGCGACTACTCGCGGTGGGCGCAGTTCGAGAACCGTTGGCGGATCGGCCTCTTCGCACCGACGCCGACGTATCAGGCAATGCTCGGCCACCGTCGGTGGAACGGGAAGCCGTTTCCCGGCATCGTCCTGCTCTGGTCCGAGCAGGGCTTCGGTGATCTCTTCCAACTCGTCCGGTATGCGCCGCTCATGGCCGCGCGGTGCGACCATCTCGTCATCGCCGTGCCGCTCCCCGCGGTGCCGCTCATTCAGCGCATGGGCTACGAGACGGTGCCGCTCCGCACCGACCAGGTGCCGTTCCACCACGCGCACACGCCGATGATGTCGGCGCAGTGGATCATGGGCACAGACGCGCCCGACAAAGCGCCGCCGCCCGCCGATTTCCGCATCGCACGCACGCCGGAGCCGGGGAAGGCCGCGCTCTGTTGGGCGGGCGGCGCCGGTGCGAGTCTCGACTTGGATCGCTCGAGCGCGCGCGGCTGCTTCGCCCCGCTCCTCGACATCCCGGGCGTCCGGTGGCACTCAGCGCAGAAAGGACAGCGGGAGCAGGAGTACGCGCTGCCGAGCGCGGTCGGCGACACGTGGCTCGCGACCGCCGAGCAGCTCGCGACGCTCGAATTCCTCGTCTCAGTCGATACGTCGACGGCGCACCTGGCGGGTTCGCTCGGCGTTCCGACCTATCTCATCCCGCCGACGCACGTCGAGTGGCGCTGGACGCGCGGACGGACGGATAGCCCCTGGTATCCGACCACGCACCGCCTTTACCGGCGCCGCTCGACGCGCGATTGGCCCAACGTCGTTGCGCAGATCAGGGGAGACATTCTTGCGCGCGGGAGCAAAGCCGCATAACATTGCGGACACTGGCGCCGAGCGCGCCGGGATAATCGAGAGGACCGCTGCGGGCGGCTCGCCATCTCACCGATGGCTGGCCGCCCCTTTTCGTTTGTGTACTGACCTCACGGCGAGGGACATCGCCGGCGCGCGACCGCGGCGCTCACAGCGGGCGAGGGTGACCAACATGGCTCGAAAGATCACGGTGCAGCACGAAGGGAAGGACATCGAGGTCGAGCTCGAGGGATGGATCCCGCAGGCGGATGTCGATGCGGGCTACGTCGCCAAGAGCAAAGTCGATCAGATCGTCCGCGAGGAAAAGGCGAAGGCAAAACGCTCGACGTTAGCCGGCGCCCTGAACGACCCGCAGTTCAAGGTCCAAGCGCTGGCGGCGTGGGACATCGATCTCACGAAGTTAGGCACTGGGTCGGGCGAGAAACTGAGCGATCAGCAGCTCGCCGCTGCGAAGCAGGAGTGGGAGGCGAAGGCGCTCCGGCCGTTGCAAGAGCAGCTCAAGGCTCGCGACGACGCGACCGGGAAACTCCAACGCCGCATCCTGCACAAGTCGATCCTCGCCTCGGCCCGCGCGCATCGCGTGCGCGAGGACCTGCTCGAAACGCTGCCCGGCGGGAACCAGCCCGCGATCGTGACGATGCTCGAGCCCGCGTTCGGTCTGCACGAAGACGATGGCGAGTTCTACGCGCGGAAGTTAGACGGCGACGGATTCCAGCCCAGCACGCGACAGGAATCGCTCTACGCCACCGTCGATGACTACTTCGCCGGGATCGCCAAGGACACGAAGTACGCCAAGTTCTTCGAACCACAGCGGCAATCGGTGGGCTCGGGCAATCCGAAGTCGGCGCAGGACACGACGCCCGGCGTGGTGCCCAACGATCCCATGAGCATCGGGCGGCATCTCGCCGACATTGCCAGCGGGAAAGCTGTGGTCGCGGGGACTGGCGCCTAACCAAGCGTTACCGTCCCCGGCCACCGGCCGGGCCTACAGCTGAGGTCTGACTCGTGGCGAATACACTTGCTTCGGTAACCCCCAAACTCTTGGCGCAGGGGCTCCTGGCGCTCCGCCAGATGGCCGTCATGCCGCAGCTCGTGAATCGCGGATACGACGCGATCGCGGGCAACAAGGGCTCCTCGATCGACGTGCCGATCCCCTCGGCCATC
>DATNAM010000070.1:0-20999 GCA_035572595.1 Gemmatimonadaceae bacterium | reverse complement strand
CGGCGCGGCTCCTCATCATCGACCTGCCGACAGGCAGCGTGCGGGCGGTACCGTTAGGCGATTCGGAGCCGACCTTCGTGTACCTGCATCGCGCCGTTCCTGCGTCGCCGAGCAATTCCAATCCGGGCGCCGCCTACCTTCGCGGACATGCCGCTAACCCGTAGGCGCGGTCGCGATCCTGGGCGCGGATGCCGAGGACACGTAACTGAATAGGGCTCGCCTGCACACCACTCCATGCGATCCGTAACTGCACAAGTGCTCGGCTAAAAGAACACCGGTTCGCGATAGGCGCCGAACACGTCTTCCATAGCGGCGCGGATCTCGAACAGCGTCGCATCCGCGCGCGCGGCGTCGAGAATGAGTGGCACGAGATTGGCCGACGTGCGCGCGCCATCGCGCAGCGCCGCCAGCGCCGCCGTGCAGCGCGCCGCGTCACGGTTAGCACGGAGCTTGGCAAGGCTCGCGCGCTGGTCGGTTTCCGCGTCGGCGCCCACCTTGAGCAGCGGAATCGTGAGCTCGGGCTCGTCGGTGACGAACTCGTTGACGCCCACCAATACCTTCCGATGCTGCTCGAGCTCCCACTGCTGCCGCGCCGACGACTGCGCGATCTTCCGCTGCAGCCATCCGCTCTCGAGCGCGCGCACCACGCCCCCGGCGCGCGCGATCTCCTCGAACAGCGACTCGGCCTGGCGCTCCATCGTTTCCGTTAGGCTTTCGATGTAGTACGAGCCGCCGAGTGGATCGAGCACGTTGGGCACACCGGTTTCGTAGGCGAGCACCTGCTGCGTGCGCAGCGCCACCTGCACCGACTCTTCGGTCGGCAGCGCGAGCGTCTCGTCCATGGAGTTGGTGTGCAGCGACTGCGTGCCGCCCAACACCGCCGCCAGCGCCTGGTATGCGACGCGTACGATGTTGTTCATCGGCTGCTGCGCCGTGAGCGTCACACCGGCGGTCTGCGAGTGGAATCGCATCATCCACGAGCGCGGCTTGCGCGCGCCGTACCGCTCGCGCATGTGACGCGCCCAGATGCGGCGCGCAGCGCGGAGCTTGGCGATCTCCTCGAAGAAATCGTTGTGGATGTCCCAGAAGAACGAGAGACGCGGCGCGAACTCGTCGACGTCGAGACCACGCGCGATGCCGCGCTCGACGTACGTGAATCCGTCGGCGAGCGTGAACGCCAGCTCCTGCACCGCGGTGGACCCCGCTTCGCGAATGTGGTAGCCGGAAATCGAAATGGTGTTCCAGAGTGGCGCGTGTTTGGCCGACCACTCGAATCCGTCGACGATGAGGCGCAGCGCGGGTTCGATCGGATAGATCCACGCGTGCTGCGCCATGTACTCCTTGAGGATGTCGTTCTGGATCGTCCCGCGAAGTTTGTCGGACGGAATACCCTGGCGCTCGGCCGCCGCGATCAAGAAGCAGTAGAGAATGATCGCCGGACCGTTGATCGTCATCGATACCGAGACCTGGTCGAGCGGAATGCCGTCGAACAGCGTCTGCATGTCGGCGACGCTCGAGATGGCGACGCCGCACTTCCCCACCTCGCCTTCCGACCGCGGATGGTCGGAGTCGTAGCCCATGAGCGTCGGGAAGTCGAAGGCCACCGAGAGTCCGGTCTGGCCGTGGGCGAGCAGATATTTGTAGCGCTCGTTGGTATCGCGCGCGCTGCCGAAGCCGGCGAACTGGCGCATGGTCCACAGCCGGCCGCGATAGCCCGTGGGGTGGATGCCGCGGGTGAACGGGTACGTGCCCGGGGTGCCTAACGCAGCCGGATCGAGATCGGCGGTGTCGAGCGCCGTGTACAGCGGCTCCAAGTCGCCGCCCGAGTTCGTGAACGCCAGGTCGCGCGTGGTGTCGGCGTCGTACCGCGCGCGCCAGCCCGCGACTTCGGCGCGGAGCCGCGCCAGCTCGGCCTGCTCGTCGGGCTGGACTTGGGCTGCATCTCGAATGGTAGTCATGCCTCGGTGCCTCGTCTCCGCCGGCGTGCGCCGCCGGTCATTGCGTTAGGCGCGACGCGTTCCGCGCCAAGAGCGTGTCGGCCACGACGAACGGCGTCGTGGTGCCGGCCTCGAGCGCCGGGAGCTGCTCGTCCACCCAGGCCGTGATCGCCGGGTCGCCCCACAACCGCTGGCGCAGGCGGCGTTCCACGGCTTCCACGACGCGCTCGCGCAACCGCTCGCGCCGCCGAATCTCCAACGTTCCGCTGCGGGAAAGATACTCGAAATGCCGGTCCAGAGCCGCCGCAAGCGCGTCGATGCCTTCCCCACGATCGGCGATCGTCGCCAACACCGGCGGCGTCCAGCCGTCGCCCGCATCGTCGTGCGCCGCCTGACGCGCCGCGTGCGCCGGGTTGCGCAGCTTCTTCAGATCGACGCCGTGGTGCGCCGGAACGTTTCGCATCGTCGACGCCCCGCCCAACCGCAAGCCCAACGTCATCTCGATCTCGTGGCGCAGGCGCTCGGCGTCGGGCCGATCGGCTTTGTTGACGACGAACACGTCGGCGATCTCCATGAGGCCCGCTTTCATCGCCTGCACCGAGTCGCCGGACTCGGGGACCAGCACCACCGCCGTGGTGTCCGCCGTGCGCGCGATGTCGAGCTCGCTCTGCCCCACGCCGACCGTCTCGATGAGAATGCGGTCGAAGCCGTAGCCATCGAGGACGTCGGCCACTTCGCGCGTGCCGGCGGCCAGGCCGCCCAACGATCCGCGCGTGGCCATGGAGCGAATGAAAATGCCGTCGTCGAGCGCCACCGCTTCCATGCGGATGCGGTCGCCTAACAGAGCGCCGCCGGTGAACGGCGACGTCGGATCCACCGCGATGATGCCGGCCGACAGTCCCGCCGTCCGGTAGAGCGCGGCCAGCCGCGTGGTGATGGTGCTCTTGCCGGCTCCCGGCGGACCGGTGATCCCGATCCGCCGCGCTCGGCCTAACCGGGTGTGCAGCGCGCCCAGGAGATCCTCGAAGCCCGAGCGGTGGTTCTCGACGATGCTCACCGCGCGCGCGAGCGCGGCCGGACGCCGCGCATCGAAGTCGGCCAGCAGCGCGCGATGCGCGTCGCGAGGAGCGGATGCCGTCGTCATCGGTGGCGCCGCATCCCCTTGAGCGGCCGCGACAGCAAGTGCCACGGCACGATGAGAAACAACACGAACATGATGAGCGTCACGAACAAGGTCGCCACGAGCACATAGGTATTGTGGTCCGCCACATAGAGGAGCGCGCCGACGATGGCGAGCACGCCGGTTGCCGTGCACAGCACGATGCGCCGCGTCTGCCCGGCCAGGAACTGCTGCATCTCGATCACGTCGCGCGGGTGGGCCCGTACCCGCAGCTCGTCGCGGCCGGCGCGCCGCAACACGTCGCGCAGCTCGCGCGCGATCCCCGCGAGCTCGCCTAACGCATCCTGCATGCGGTCGCGCGGGTCGCCCGATGCCACCGACGCCAGCAGCGTGGCCCCCATGCGGCGAATCACCGGCGACGCGAACTGTACCGCGTTGAACGCCGGATCGTAGCGCAGCGCGATGCCTTCCGCCAGCGCCGCCGCGCGTCCCAGGTACACGAACTCGCTCGGCAGCGTGATCGGCCAGCGATAGAACGTGGACATCACCTCGTTCACGATGCGCTGGACCTGGCGCGGCTCGGCGTCGGGCGTGAACGCCACCGACATGAGCGAGCGGGCCGCGTCGCGCACCGTGCCGCGATCGATCTCGGGATCGAGGAGGCCCAGCTCGTAGAAGCCGGCGATGACGCCGTCGACGTCCTTGCGGACCGCCGAAAGAATCGTCTCGATGAGGCGGATGCGCGTTTCGCGCTCCACCCGCACCACCATCCCGAAATCCAGCAGCACCAGCGCTCCGTTAGGCGCAACCAGCAGGTTACCCGGGTGCGGGTCGGCGTGGAAGATGCCATCGATCAGCATCATCTGCGCGTACACCTCCACCACCGTCTGGAGCAGCGTGCCGAGCACGATGTCGCCCGACGCGATCCGCGCGTGCAGGCGATCGACCTTGGTCCCCTCCATGTACTGCAGCACCAGCACGCGCCGCCGCGTGAGCGCTCCGACCACCTCCGGCACGAGCACGCGCGCGTCGCCCTCGAAGTTGGCGCGAATCACCTCCGCGTTGCGCGCTTCCTGGTGGAAGTCCATCTCCTCGTCGATGCGCTTGGCGAACTCGCGCACGATGGTCGTGATGGCGCGCGTATGATGGTTCGGAAACAGCACGTTGACGAAGAACAGAATGCGGAACGCCGCATCGAGATCCACGGCCACCATTTCTTCGACGCCGGGCCGCAGGACTTTCACCACCACTTCCCTGTCGCCTAACGCCGCCCGATGCACCTGGCCCAACGACGCGGCGGCGAGCGGCTCGACGTCGAACCGGTCGAACAGCTCGTCCAGCGGCTTGCCCAGCTCGCGGACGATCACTTCTTGAATCGCACCCGACGGCAGCGGCGGGACGCGATCGGTGAGCTTGCCCACCTCGCTCAGGTACGGCTCCGGCAGGATGTCGGCGCGCGACGCGAAGACCTGCGCCAACTTGATGAACGCGGGGCCGAGCGCGGCCACGGTGCTCGTGAGGCGCTCGGCGCGTCGCCGGTGCGCCGCTTCGCTCGCCCGCCGCGGGCGGCCTACGATGATCCATCGCTTGCGATCGCGCAGGAACGCGACCACGAACGGGAACAATCGCCAGAAGACGACGAACGGGCGCACGCTAACGCGGCGCGGCCGGCTTGAGATCCAGTACGCGCGCCGACTCGGCCCGCTGCACCAGGACACGCCGGATGCGGGACGGCTCGGCATCCACCACCGTGATCTCGTAGTCGCCGAGGTGGAAGCGCTCGCCCACCGCTGGGATGCGTCCCAACGCGCGCACCACCGCGCCGCCCAACGTCTGGGTGCGGTCGCCGTCTCCGCCTAACGACAGCCCCGTGCGGCGCTCCACGTCGTCGAGCGGCGTGGACGCGTCCAGCACCACCGGGCGACGCTCGGCGCCGGCCGCCTGGTCCACGGCGGCCGGCTCGTCGTGCTCGTCGCGGATGTCGCCCACCAGTTCCTCGAGCAAGTCTTCGAGCGTCACGATGCCCGCGGTTCCACCGAACTCATCGAGCACCACCGCGAGGTGGCGCTGCGCGCGCAGCATCTCGAACAACACCGTGCTCAAGCGCGCCGTGAGCGGTGCCTGCGCAACCTGGCGAATGGGCGGCATCCGCTGTCCACCGGTCTCGAGCACGTCGAACGCGTGCACCATGCCGATGATGTGGTCCATCGACTCACGGTAGACGGGCACGCGGCTGTAACCCGATTGCGCGATCGCGCGCGCCATCGCCTCGGGCGGCATCGCCTCGTCCACGGCAAACACGGCGGTGCGCGGCGTCATCACGTCGCGCACCACCTTCTCGCCGAATTCGACCAGGCCGGCAATGATGTCGATTTCGGTGTTCTCGCCGATGCCTTCCAGTTCCCCCTCGCGCAGCATGTCCTCGACCCCTTCGCTCGCCGGCGCGATTGAGAGCCCCGCACCGGGAGTGAGCGACCGCCCAACGGCGCGCGCGGCGTCGAGCGCCGGCGCGAGAATGAACGCGGCCACGTCCAACGGAGGCACGAGCACCGGCAAGAGGCCGGGTGCCCAACGGCGCGCAATCGCCCGCGGCACCAACTGGCCGAGGATCAGGAAGGCGAGGATGAGCGCGATCGTTTCGCCGATCAGCGCCCACACCGGTTGGCCGTCGCCCGCGCCTAACAGAGCGCCGGCGAGGGCGACCAGCAGCGCCGTGCCGGCGCCGGCCGCCAGCACCAGGCGCTGCGGCCGTGCCAGCAAGGCGCTCTCGCCCAACCCCGCCGGCGTCGCCAGCCGCTGCTCGGCCCACCGCCGGAGCCACACGCGGCTCACCGATCGCACCGCCGTCGCCGCCGCCGTGAGCCAGGCCACGATCACCACGCAGAGCACCAGCAGGAGCGTCGTCGCGATCACGATACGTGCTCCACCGGCGACTCCGGCCGCTCGAAGTACACCCGATCCACGCGGCGCCGGTTCACGCGCTCGACCACGATGCGGAATCCGTCCAGCTCCAGCTCCTGCCCTGCCGTGGGCACGTGTCCCACCGCCTCGAAGATCAGCCCGCCCACCGTGCTCACGTCGGGGCGATCGAACCGGTGGCCTAACGCATCCGACAGCTCGTCCAGCGTCACGCGGCCCGACACCCACCATCGGCGGCCGTCCTCGGCTTCGATGGGCGGTTCCTCGCGATCGTTCTCATCGCGAATGTCGCCGACGATCTCCTCGAGGATGTTCTCGATCGTCACCAGGCCGGCGGTGCCGCCGAACTCATCGACGACGATCGCGATGTGCGAGCGCGTTGCCTTGAAGTCGCGGAGTTGGGCTTCGATGGTTTTGCTCTCGGGGATGAACGACGCCGCGCGCGCCATCGATTCCCATCCCCCCGCGGGCTCCTGATCCGCGATCACCGCCGGCAAGAGGTCCTTCGCGAACACGATGCCCGTAATGTGATCGATGGTCTCGTCGTAGACCGGGAGACGCGCGTGCTGCGAGCTGCGCACGCGGTCCAGCACCTCGGACCACGGCGTCCCGCGCTCGAGTCCGAAAATGTCGACGCGCGGCACCATCACCTCGTGCACTTCGGTGTCGCTGAACGAGAACACGCGGTGTACGATCGCGCGGTGCGGCGCCGCTTCCTGCGGCGTGACGACGCGCCGGAACTGCTCGGCCGTGATCTCGCGGTCGCCGTGGCCCGGCGTGTAGGGCGGCAGCATGCGGCGCAGCACCCGATCCAGCGTCGCGCCGCCGGCGACCAACGGCCGCATGGTGATGTCGGCCGCACGGACCACCGCGCCTAACGCATTCAGCGCGCGCCCGCCCAGCGCTTCGCCGGCCGCCCGCGGGATGAGGTCGCCTAACACCACGGCGACGATCGCCATGCCGACGCCCGCGGCGAGCGCCACGCCCGCCGATTGCGCGCCGAGTCCGAACGCACGCGCCGCGCACACCGTGGCCACCACCAAGGCAATCAACCGGGCAATGGACAACCCGCGATGCGTCGCGTCGCGCGTCCCGCCCGTCGGCGCCTCCGATCCGATGCCGCCGTTGGGAGTATCGGACACCGACAGGAGCGCGCCGTCGGCCGCCGCGATCAACGCGGCGGCGACGAGCGCCACGACGGCGACGACGAGCGCGAGCGCGCTCACGCCCACACCCCGCGCGCCTGCGCCAGCAACCGTTCCTGACGCTTCCACATGGCCGATGCCTCGCGGCCCTTCGCCGGATGATCGTGGCCGAGGACGTGCAGCGTGCCGTGCACCACGAGACGCGCCAGCTCCTCGCGCACCGACACGCCGTTGCGCCGGGCATTCTCGCGCGCGACGCTCGGCGCGATGTACACGTCGCCCACCACCGGCGCGCCTGACGTCCGCTCGAACGGAAACGCGATGACGTCCGTTGGGCCGCCCTTCCCCAGGTGCCGCGCGTTGATCCTGGCGATGGCCGGTCGCGTGAGGAACGCGATCGAGAGCTCGGCGGCGCGCACGCCCTCCGCGTGCAGCACGCGCTCGGCGAGTCCGGCAATGCGCCGGCGCGCGATCGGCAGCCGGCCAGTTTGCGACGTCACGTGCACCACCCGCGTCATGCGGACGCGAACTCCGATGAGATCCCGCCGCTCGACGCCGGATAGTCGATGCGGCTGTGATACATCCCCGTCAGCACGCGCGCGAACTGCTCCTTGATGATCTCGATCTGGCGCAGCGTGAGCGGCGCGTCGCGCAACTGTCCCTGGTCCATGCGCTGCCGCACCATGTGCTCGATCACGTCGCGGATGCGCGCCGGCGTCGGCTCGGCCAGCACGCGCACCGCCGCCTCGACGCCATCCGCCAACATGCAGATCGCGGTCTCGGAGGACTGCGGAATCGGGCCCGGATAGGCAAAGTCGGCTGCGTTAGGCAGTGACCCGGTCTCGTGCTCGCGCGCCTTCTCGAGGAAATACGCGATGGGCGCCGTGCCGTGGTGCTCCGGAATGAACGCCGAGATGGCCGTTGGGACGTGGTACTCCGCCGCCAGGTCCATCCCCTCGCGCACGTGATTGCGAATGATGGCGGCGCTGGTGCCGGGCTTGAGCTTGTCGTGCGGATTTCTGCCCCCGGCCTGATTCTCCACGAAATACTGCGGCTTCGTGAGCTTGCCGATGTCGTGATAGTACGTGCCGACGCGCGCCAGCAATCCATTGGCACCGATCGCCGTCGCCGCGGCTTCGACCAGATTGGCCATGGCGATCGTGTGCGCATACGTGCCCGGCGCTTCGAGACTCAGCCGCCGCAGGAGCGGCCGGTTGAGATCCGAGTACTCGATGAGCGTGAGGTGCGTGGTGATGCCCGTGAACCGTTCCGCCAGCGGCACCAGGAACATCGCGAACACCACCGACACGACCGCGTTGCCGATGCCTAACCCGGCGCTCGTGGCGATCTCGCCCGATCCCCAGCCCAACGTGAGGCCGATCGCGATGGCGGCGAACAGGTACGCGACGCCGATGGTGATCACGTACTGGTACGATTGTTCGCGTCGCAGGATCACGCGTACGCTCAACGCCGCGGCCGCGCCGCCCACCAGATTGATGAACAGCGCGTTCGTCCCGCGATACACGCTCTGCCCGCCCACGAGCACGGCGAGAATCATCGCCGCGATCATGCTGATGCGCGAATCGAACAGCACGCTGCAGATGATCGCCGCCAGCGCCACCGGCACGAGCTCCGGATGGACCGGCTGCCACGTGGCCGCGACCGCCGCCACGATGAGCACCAGCAGGAACACGCACGCGAACAGCGCCAGGGAGCGAAAGGCGTTGTACAGCTGCGGCCGGAAGAGCACGATCGCGATCCCGAAGATCGCGAGGACGAGCGCGTTGTACGCGATGCTCCCGGCGATGCGGCCGAACGCACGCTGTCCGCGCGTGCGCGCCTGCATGGCGTCGTGCAGCGCGCGCATCTTCTGGAACTCCGGCTGCCCAACGACTTCGTGCGCGCCGACGATCTTCTCGCCGGCCCGCACCATGTACGCGTTCACGTTCACCGAATTGCGCAGCTCGTCGCGACGCTGCTCGGTGGCCGCCTGGTCGAGCGTCACCGTTGGGCGGAAGAACGCGCTCAGCAACTTGAGGTACAGCGAGCTCGCCACCGATGAGTTGGCATCCGGTTCGAACGCGCGCGAGCGCGAGAGCAGCGAGGCGAACGACATGAGGCTGTCGACCATCACGCTCCGCTCCTGGCCTTCGCGTCGCACGATCACTTCGCCGCGCACGTTGTCGACGGTGGTCCCCGCCGCGATTCCGACGGAGAGCCAGCGCGCGTATGCGCGCCGCACGGCGTCGAGCATCGCGCGCCGTCGTGCGCCCGATACGAGATAGTCCGCTTCCGCCGCGGTGAGCGTGACTCCCTGCAGTCCGGCCGCCGCCGCCAGTGCCGTTCGTTGGGCGCTCGCATTCGCATGAGCGGCCGCGCCCCGGTCGACCGTGTGCGTGAGCGTGTCGATGAACGCGCGCAGTTGCGCTTGTGACGAATCGAGCGCCGCCTGCCGGTACTCGAGAATCGGTTTTACCGACTGCGCCAGGTCGTTGCGCTCCTCGGCCAGCGCGGCCGGCGACTTGGGCACCACGAACGCGAACGGCGCGATCACGTTCTCGGTGGCCACCGACCCCACCTCGAAGATGGGTGAGTCGACGGCCGGCGCGTTCGGGAAGAGCAGATACGTGACGACCGCCAGCGACACCAGCAGCGCGATGCGGAGCCCGTGATATCCGAGGCGCGCCCGCGCCGAGAAAGGCGGGCCGCCCGCACCGGCGGCGTTGCGTTCGACCGGCAGGCGAATCGCCACCGTTAGTCGGTGCCCCCGTCGCGCGCGTACGCGCGGATGATGTCGCGCACCAGGCGATGCCGGATCACGTCCGCGTCGGTCAGATAGTGGAACCCGATGCCGTCGATGCCCTTGAGGATGCGCTCGATCTCGATGAGGCCCGACTGCTCGCGCGACGGCAGGTCGATCTGCGTCTTGTCGCCGGTGATGACGGCCTTCGAGTTCACGCCTAACCGGGTAAGGAACATCTTCATCTGCGCGCTGGTCGCGTTCTGCGACTCGTCGAGAATCACGAACGCGTCGGCGAGCGTGCGCCCGCGCATGTAGGCCAGGGGCGCGATCTCGATCACCCGGGTCTCGAGCGCCTTCATGATGCGCTCGGGGGGCATCATGTCGTCGAGCGCGTCGTACAGCGGGCGCAGGTACGGATCCACCTTGGCTTGCAGATCGCCGGGCAAGAAGCCCAAGCTCTCGCCGGCTTCGACCGCCGGCCGCGCGAGGACGATGCGCCGCACGCGCTTGCGCGCCAGCGCTTCCACCGCCATCGCGACGGCGAGATACGTCTTGCCCGTCCCGGCCGGCCCGATCCCGACGACGATGTCGTTCTCGGCGATCAGATTGAGATAAGCCGCCTGGCCCGGCGTCTTGGGCTGGATGATGCGGCGCACGCCCGGCAGCACGATGCGCGTGTCATCGCTCGTGCCGGCGCCGTTCCCATTGCCATCCGCGCCGCCGTCTTCGCCTAACCGGACGACGTCGTCGGGGCCGAGCGGCAGCAACTGCCGCGCCGCATCGAGCATTCGTTGGGCAACCGACGTCGCGCGCTCGACCGACGCGGCCGTGCCGCTCAGCGTGAGCGCGTCGCCGCGCAGCGATACCTTGACGCCCGTCGTGCGCGACAACTGGATCAGGTTCGCGTCGTTGACGCCGGCGAGCGTCAGCAGGTCCGCGCCCTCGGTGCTCAGGCGATGGGTGACCGTCTCGTCGCTCACGGTCTACTCCGTGCCCGCGCCGTCGATGCGCACGTGCAGCGCCCGAAGATCGGCTTCGGGCACCGCGCACGGCGCGCCTTCGAACAGCGCGCTGGCCGTGGTCGTCTTGGGGAACGCGATCACGTCCCGCAGCGACGGCGTGCCCGCCAGCAGCATCGCGATGCGGTCGACGCCCAACGCGATGCCGCCGTGCGGCGGCGCACCCGAGCGCAGTCCCTCGAGCAGAAATCCGAATCGCCGTTGGGCCGTCTCGTCGTCGATGCCGAGGAGCGAGAACACGCGGCGTTGCATCTCGGGATCGTGGATGCGGATGCTGCCGCCGCCCAACTCCATGCCGTTGAGCACCACGTCGTACGCCTGTGCCCGGGCGCGCGCCGGATCAGACGCCAGCAGCTCGGCGTCATCGGGGTGCGGCGCCGTGAACGGGTGGTGCACCGCGCCTAACGCACCGGTCTCGTGGTCGCGCTCGAACATCGGGAAGTCGATCACCCACAGAAACTCGAGCGCGCCCGGGGGGATGAGCCCCAACAGGCGGGCCACTTCCTGGCGCACGCGATCCAGGGCCGGACTGGTGATGCGGTCCGGTCCGGCGGCGAACAGCGCCAGATCGCCGTCGGCGAGGGCCAGACGCTCGCGGGCAGCGGCGTCGAGGAACTTGGCGGGCGGGCCCGTCACCTCGCCGTTCTCGCGCTTGAGCCGCAGCAACCCGCCGGCGCCGGCGCCCTTGGCCACGGTCTCCAAGTCGTCGACCTGCTTGCGCGACAGCGACGCTCCGTTAGGCACACGGATTCCGCGCACCCGCCCGCCGGCCGCGATCGCCGATCGCGCGATGCCGAGCTCCGTGGCGCCGAAGATGTCGCCGGCGTCGAACAGCTCGAGACCGTAGCGCAGATCGGGACGGTCGATGCCGTACCGCTCCATGGCATCGGCGTACCGGAGCTGGCGGAACGGCGAACGCACCGCGTGGCCCCCTTCGCGCCACAGCTCCACCAGTAGCGCTTCCGTTAGGCGGATGATGTCGGCCGCCTGGACGAACGACGCCTCGATGTCGATCTGCGTGAACTCCGGCTGCCGGTCGGCGCGCAGGTCCTCGTCGCGAAAGCACCGCGCGATCTGGAAGTAGCGGTCGAACCCCGACACCATGAGCAGCTGCTTGTAGAGCTGCGGCGACTGCGGCAGCGCGTAGAACTCGCCGCGGTGCAACCGGCTCGGCACCACGTAGTCGCGCGCACCTTCGGGCGTCGGCTTGGTGAGAATCGGCGTCTCGATCTCGAGGAATCCTTCCGCCGAGAGGAAGCGCCGCGTGGCCTGCATCAGCCGGTGCCTGAGCATCAGGTTGTGCTGCAGCTCGGGACGGCGCAGGTCGAGATAGCGATAGCGGAGCCGCTGCTCTTCCGACGGCAGCGCCTCGCCCTTGCCGCGCGCCACCGGAATCGCGGGCGTTACCGCCGGCCCGACGACGCGCACCGAGCGCGCCTTGACCTCGATCTCGCCCGTCGCCATGTCGCGGTTCTCGCCGGCCGGCGGGCGCCTAACGACGTCGCCTTCCACCAGCACCACGCTCTCCTTGCCGACCGCCGCCGCAATGTCGCGGATCGCGTCGCCGACGAGCGCCGGATCGACCGACACCTGCACGATGCCGTCCCGGTCGCGCAGATCGAGGAACACCAGGCCCCCCAGATTGCGCTTCCCGTGAACCCATCCGCCTAACCGGACGCTGGAGCCGGCGTCGGTGGCGCGGAGCGCGCCGCAGCGACGGCTCCGAAGTGTGGTGGCCTCGTTCGAGTTGGTCGTGGTCATTCGGTCAAAACGGTTCGTCTGGGCATGGGCGCGACACGACGGGCCGCGCCGCGGAGCGCCGCCCTCACGGACGGCACCGGTCGCGACGCGCTCACGCCACCTCCAGATCTCGAATCAGCCGGAGGAAGTCGGGCGCCGATTGAGCGGCTACCAAGCTGGCCCGCAACGACTCGCGGCGCAGCAAACGCGAGATGCGGCTCAGGGCCTTCACGTGCGCGCCGGCCGCGCTCTCGGGTCCCACCAGCAGAAAGAACAACTGCACCGGCTTCCCATCCAGCGCATCGAAGTCGACCGGCTCGCGTGCGACACCAGCCGCGAGCACCAGTTGGTCGACGTGCGGCGTCTTCCCATGCGGAATCGCGACACCGTCGCCGATGCCGGTGCTCAACACCAACTCGCGCTCACGCACGGATTCCAGAATCGACTCCGGATCGACCGCGTCGCCCCCTCGTCCAGCCGACGGCGCCACGAGCTCGACGAGCTCGCGCAGGACGTCGCCTTTCGTGCGACTTGCCAGCGGCACTTTGACCCGTTCCGCCGACAGTAGCTCGGAAAGCAGCACCTGTGCTCCGTCACTTGGGGGTGAATCTGAAAGACTAACCACGCCATCTACCTCACGGAAGCGCCCGGTCTGGGGCATCTGTTTGCGCTCCTTGAATTTAACGGCGCGGCCGGTGGCCGGCTATGCGGAGCGCGGGGAAGCGCTTCGCTTGGGGAACGGGGAATCGGCGGCGATGCCGTCTTGGGGGTGGAAGGACATCAGTTGTATGAGGATAGGCGAACCGCCGCGGGATGCGCATTCGGCACCCTCGTCGCGCAGACCATTGATGTTCTTCCGCCCCTAAGGCGGCGTAGCCGCCGATTCCCCGTTCCCCAAGCGAAGTGCTTCCCCAAGCGAGCGCCAGCGAGCGCTTCCCTCGCCTCATAGATTCCGGAGTGCAGCATACTCAGACCAACCTCCTCGCCCTCTCCCTCGCCGACGCCGAGCGCGCGCTCAATGCATTCTTCGCCGAGCGTGGGGAGCCAGCGTATCGGGCGCGCCAGGTCGTCAGGCGCCTGTGGCATACGCCCGCCCGGTCGTTCGACGAGATCACCGAGCTGCCCGCCGCGCTCCGCGTTGCGTTAGGCGAGCGATTTGCCCTGCCCCGCCTCGAGATCGTCGAACGCCAACGCTCGGCGGACGGGACGCAGAAGTTTCTGTTCCGCCTCGCCGACGGCCAAGGCATCGAAACCGTCGCCATCCCCGACGACGATCGCGTCACGCTCTGCATCTCCTCGCAGGCCGGATGCGCGCTGCAATGCGCCTTCTGCGCCACCGGCCGGATGGGATTTCAGCGCAACCTCGCGGCGTGGGAGATTGCGGGACAGGTCCGCGAGATGCGGATCATCGACGATCCCATCCGCGTCACCAACGTCGTGTTTATGGGCATGGGCGAGCCGCTCATGAACTGGGGTGCCGTGGACCCCGCGCTCACCCTCCTCAATTCGGCCGATGCGTTAGGCATCGGGGCGCGGCACATCACCGTCTCCACGGTGGGCGTGCTGCCCGGCATCGTCGCGCTCGGCAAACGGCCCGAGCAGTTCCGATTGGCGCTCTCGATCCACGCGCCCTCGGACGCGCTCAGGCGGCAGCTCATGCCCATCAATACCAAGTATCCGCTGGCCGATGTCATCGCCGCGGCGCGCGCGTTCGACCGGCGGGTGACGTTCGAGTACGTCATGTTAGGCGGCGTCAACGATACCGCGTCGCACGCGCTCGAGTTGGCGCGGCTGGCCAAGGGCTGCCGCGCGTTCGTCAACCTGATTCCGTTGCACGAGGGCGGTGCCACCGAGTTCCGCGCCACGCACCCCAAGGACATCGCCAAGTTCGCGCGCGCGGTGCGCGGCGTGGGCGTCGAGGTGGCGATCAGGAAAAGCCGCGGCACCGACATCGCCGCCGCCTGCGGCCAGCTACGGGTAGAACGGCTCGGCCGGGGGGCGCCACGACGCGCCCACCAGCACGGTCACGTCGACGTCGTGTGAGGCGTCGGGGCGCGACACCATCGGCGTCCCGCCCATCGCGTTCGCCACGAGCGCCGCCCAATCCTGATGCCCCGAGCGCACGAGCACGAGCGTCGTGTCGCGCTTGGGGCCGCCGGCGTTGCCCGCCTCCACCACGTCGAAGCCGCGATCGCGCAGAAAAAACGTGGCGCGGCGCGCCAGTCCAATCACGTGCGACGCGTTGAGCACTTCCACCCGGATGCGGACGCCGTCGGGCGCGCGCGCGTTGGTCGGGCCTAACGCAACGGCGTGCGGCCGGCCCGGCGCCGCCGCCGGTTTGCGCGTGGCCACCAGCGCGCCGCCGATGATCGCCCCCAGCAGCACCAGCGCCACCAGGATCCCCACCCCCCATCGCTCGATCAGCGCACGCCGTTCCACATCGCCACCGCGGGTGGGTAGAGCTCGTGTCCCTCGCGCAGCGCCCACTCGAGGCGATGCCGCACCACCTGGCGAAACGTGCCGTCGAAATCGCGCGGCACCTGCGCGGCGAGATACGCACGGTCGGCGCGCGAGAACTTGCGGCCCGGCTCGAGATAGTCCGCCATGTAGAGCGCACGGCCGGTGCGGCCCCACGCATCGGAGCCGATGGTGTGCCACCGGATCGCGTCCAGCACGTCGGTTCGTGCTTCGCCGTGTTTCTCGAGACGGTTGGCCGCCGCCGGACCGTGCAGCAGGCCCGCCGGCAGGGCGCGCTCGCCCGACCAGGCGCGCAGGTCGGACTCGCCGGCGTCGCGCAGCGCGTCGTGCCACAAGCCCGCGTCGCGCCACGCCGCGCACGCGTCGCTCGACATGCCTAACGCAGACGCCCAGGCCACGAGCAGCGACGTCACGCGCGCGATGTGCTCGCGCCGCGGCGTCGACACCTGTGCCCATGGCGGAAGCTCAATCGAAGCCGCGTCGAACATAGGGCTCGAGAACGGCGTGATTCCGAATGCTGGTGCGCGCCACGTAATTCCATCCCTTGAGCTCGGCGCCGCGGCCGATCGAGGCGTCGACGATGCGCGTGTACGGTCCGATCACGCACTCGCTGCCGATGTCCGTCTGCCCCTCGAGCACGGCGCCGGGATAGATGACGCTGTCGGCGCCGATGCGCACGTCCGCGTCGATCCACGTGGTCTCGGGGAGCACGAAGCTCACGCCGGCCGCTTCGTGCTTGCGGACCAGGCGGTTCCGTAAGGCAACAGACGCGTCGGCCAGCGTGTGACGGTCGAGCACGCGGATGAGCTCATCGGGCGACGTCGCCGCAATGCGCACCGCGCCCACCGGCAGCCGCGGATCTTCCGCCGATGCCAGAGCCGGACCCTCGCCGCCCACGGCAATGTACCGCCCGTCGTCCTGCGCATCCGGTAAGCCGGCGATGCCCCCCTCGCCCGCGCGCAGCAGCCGTGCGATGGTCGGCGCCGCGACTAACGGAGACGCGCCATCCATGAGGACGCACACGCCCGGCGCCGTCACCGCCGCCCGCAGCGCCACCAGATCCTGGCCGTCGCGCACCGGCTCGACCAACATCGGCACCGACGACTCCGGCATTGCGAACATCGTGTTCGCGCGATGTAAAATGCGCACCACCGCCGGCGGCGGGGTCACCGTCTCGAGCGCGCGCACCACGTGCCAGACGATCGGCCGCCCGGCTAACGGATGCAGATACACGCTGACCCGCGACCGGAACGTATCACCGTCATCCAGCGCCGCGACGACGGCACTCCACGTCACGAGCTGCCGAGGATGACGTTGTCGATGAGACGAGTCGTACCCACACGCGCCGCGATCGCGACGATCGTGCCCTGCTCCGCGACCGCCACCGGTTCCAACCGGATCGGGTCGACGATGGCCAGATAGTCCACTTGCGCCTCCGGCTCTGTCGCCAGAATCTCCCAGCCTAACTGCTCCAACTCCACGGCGTCGTATTGCCCGCCATCGAACGCCTCCGCAATGCCGTGCAACGTCCGCCACAACACCAACGCCCGCCGCCGCTCTTCGGGCGAGAGGTAGGCGTTGCGGCTCGACATCGCCAACCCATCCGCCTCACGCACCGTTGGCGCCACCACGATCTTCATGCCGTAGTCCAGCTCGCGCGTCAACGAGCGAATGAGCGTCGCCTGCTGAATGTCCTTCTGCCCGAACACGGCGATCGTTGGTTGCACGATGTTGAACAGCTTGGTCACGACCGTGAGGACACCGGTGAAGTGCCCCGGACGCGCCGCGCCTTCCCACCGATCGGCGAGACTGAGCGGCGTCACTACCACCGTGCGATCGCCCGCGTACATCTCGTCCACCGGCGGCGCGAACAAGATGTCGACGCCGCGTCGCTCGGCCTTGAGGGCGTCGCCGTCCAGATCGCGCGGATAGCGCGTGTAATCCTCGTGCGGCCCGAACTGCATCGGATTGACGAACACGCTCATCACCACCACGGGCGCGTGATGCCGCGCTACGTCGGCCAGCTGCAGATGTCCTTCGTGCAGGTAGCCCATCGTGGGGACGAGCGCAATGCCTTGCCCGCGGCGCCGCGCCTCGACGAGCGCGCTGCGCAGTGCAGCGATCCGATCTATGATCCGCATGCTAGAAGCTATGGTCGTCATCGGGATAGCGGCCGGCGCGCACATCTTCACCGAACCGACGCACGGCAGACCGCACGTCGTCGGCGAGTGTCGCGTAGCGCTTGAGAAATTTGGGTGTGAATTTGTCGTTGAGACCCAACATGTCGTGTAGCACGAGCACTTGTCCGTCGCAGCCGGCGCCCGCCCCAATGCCGATCGTCGGCACCGACACCGCGTCCGTCACCGCGCGTGCCACCGCCGCCGGAATCAGCTCGAGCACGATCGAGAACACGCCCGCGTCTTCGAGACGCTTGGCCTGCTCGATCAACGCCGCCGCGTCGCGCGCGTCGCGCGCCTGCACGCGGCTCCTGCCTAACGCATGTTCCGACTGCGGGGTGTACCCCAGATGTCCCATCACGGGAATGCCGACCCCCGTCACCGCGCGCACCGCGCGCAGCACTTCCACGGTGCCGCCTTCCAGTTTCACGCTGTCGGCGCCCGACTCCTGCATCACCCGCCCACAATTCGTCACCGCCTGCTCGGCGCTCACCTGGTACGTGAGGAACGGCATGTCGACCGTGACTAACGCACGCTTCACGCCGCGGCGCGCGGCCGACGCGTGATGGATCATCTGATCGAGCGTCACCGGAATCGTGGTGTCGTATCCCAGCAGCACGGTGCCTGCCGAATCGCCCACCAGCACGATGTCGACGCCGCTCTCGTCCACGAGCCGCCCGAACAGCGCGTCGTACGCCGTGAGCACGATCAGTTTTTCCGGACTGTTCTTTCGCGCGCGCACGTCGCGAATGCCGACGCGTTTGACGCTCGGGTGGGACGGGCTCCCCTCGCTGCTCATCGCCCCTTCGCTTTGAGCTCGGACAGCTCCCGATCCCAGAAGTCTCGAGCCCCGAGCCCCGGGTGCGGAACCGTGAGGTCCGGATCCGAAACGGTCTGCGCGTCGAACATGACGATATCCAAGTCCAGTGTCCGCGGTCCCCACCGGATCGTGCGTTCGCGTTTCGCATCGTGCTCGATGCCATGCAAAGCATCGAGCAGCGCGTGCGGCGCGAGCGTCGTTTCGAGCGCGACCATTTGGTTGAGGTACGGGCCGCCCCCGTTCGGAATGTTTCCCAGCGGAGCGGTTTCTTCGATGGAAGATGCGTCGAGGAGGCGGCTTCCCGGAAGCGCTGCAAGCCGCGCGCGGGCGAAAGCCAGATAGCCGGCCCGATCGCCGAGATTGGAGCCGAGCGCGATGTACGCGATGTCACGCATCTGTTGACAGCGCGGGAACGTACGGGCATCGTCCGCGCGTGTCAAACCTCGCGTCGTGGACAGCCTGACAGCCCGGCATCTCGCGCGCGAGCTGGACGAGCGCTGGCGCGGACGGCGGCTCGACGGCTGCCGGTTCGACCGCGACGCGCGCGCCGTTTCACTCATGGTGGACGGGCGCACGGTCCGTTTCGACCTCGCGCAACCGGATGTTCTCGTCACCCAAGCGGAACCCTTGGAGCGCGCGAGCGGTCCGCTGCACGGCTGGTCCATCGACGCGGTGCGCGCACCAACCGACGATCGGCGGCTCGTCATCACGCTCGTCCGTCCAGGCCGGTTCAAGGGATCTGCCGAGCGACGCGCCGATCTCGTGGTGAGCGCGGTGCCGCGCGCGCGTGGGGCGCTGTTACGCGACGCCGGCGGTGCCAAGATTGCCGCCGTGGGCGCGGAGCTTCCGCCGCTCGTCGAGCCGCGCCCGGTGTTGAGCGACAGTGCGCTCGCGGCTGCCGTGCATGCCGGCGACGCTGCGGCATTGCTCGCCGGTCGATGGATGAGCCCGTTCATCGTCCGGTGGATGATCGCCAACCCGGACCGCGCGACGGAACGCTACCACGCGATGTGTTCCGATGCGCCGGCGGCGCCGGCTCGATGTGGACCGCACCTGCTGCCGTTTCCATTCTGCGCGAACGCTGTGCCGGCTGGGTCGTTGATCGATGTCGCGGAGTCGACGGCGGATGAAACGGGCGCACCGGTTTCAGTCGACGCGCGCCATCAGCGGGCGATCGATCGAATGCGCGTCGAGCTCGAGCGTGCGCACGACGCCCCGCTCGTGCGGGCGGCGGCCGACGCGCTCGTCGCGCTGGGCGACGCCGCGGTGCCGGCATCGGTGCGCCTGCCGGGCGGCGCGGAATGGCCGGTGTCGTCGCGGCCGGGCGAACGCGCATCCGACGTCGCAGCGCGGCTCTACGCGGAGGCGCGATCCAAGGAACGAGCGCTGGCCTCGCTGCCGGGGCGCCTCGCGGCGGCACGGGCGGCGCCCGCGGGCGTGCGTCCCGTTCCGTTAGGCGGGAAGAGTCGCGGCGGGTCGCCCGCGCGCGCGGCGCCCAAGGTGCCCTATCGCACCTACCGCTCGTCGGGCGGCCTCGAGATCTGGGTGGGGCGCGGCGCCGCGTCCAACGACGCGCTCACCTTCGACGCGGCCGCGCCCAACGATGTGTGGCTCCATGCGCGCGACGCCGCGGGCGCCCACGTGGTGCTCCGCTGGACCGCCGCCGATGCGCCGCCGGCGCGCGACCTGCGCGACGCCGCGATCCTCGCCGCGTGGCACAGCAAGTCGCGCGGGGCGTCGATGGTGCCGGTGGACTGGACGCGCCGCAAGCACGTGCGCAAGCCGCGGGGCGCCAGGCCCGGCGCGGTGGTGATTCGCGAGGAGCGCACGCTCATGGTACGGCCCAGCGCCACCGTGGAGCGCGCGCTGCGCGATCCGCGGTAGCCTGGCCAGGACAACGTTAGGCAGCGTTAGGCGCGCTACTGCGCGCCGTTCCAGGCCGTGAACTTGGGCGGCTTCGTGTACGGCGCGCCGACCTCGATCACGATGTCCGTGTGGTCGCCGAGCTTGATCGCGCGCGGGTCGCCGGCGTACACCTGACCGTCCACCCAGACCCGCATCTCATCGCCCTTCTGTCGCTCCGCGCTCGCGGCTTCGGTGCGGCTCAACGGCTGGATCCACACGTCGAAGAAATCCCCGAGCGTGAAAGAGCGGTTCACGGGCGCCTCGATGTGGATGATGCCGTCGGGCGTGTGCGTGTGCAGCCAGTAGAGGCACGGCACGCCGCTCGGACGTCCCACGTCGTACGGCACCTCGACCGGCTTCCCGTGATCGAGAATCGCCAGGTGCTGGTGGATGTGGATGCGCTGGCCTTCCTGCGCATCGCACGCGATGCCGGAAATGGTCTGGCCGCGCGGCGTGGCGTACTGCGCGCCGGCACGCGACGCAAGGAGCGACATGGAAGCGGCCAGGAGGACGACGAGCCGCAGGTGACGGGTCATGTCGAAATGGACGAAGGGATGGGCGACGTGGGTTCCGTTAGGCGTGTGCGTCGAGCGCGGCCCGGAGCGACGCCACGAAGGTAGCGGCCGCGTCCACGCTCTGTCCAGCGTGGCGGACTAACGCGCTGCCCACCGCCACCCCGTCCGCCAGCCGCGCCACGGCCACCGCCTGCTCCGGCCGCGTGATGCCGAAGCCGACGCAGATCGGAAGCGACTGCGCCGAGCGCAGCCGCTCGATGGTCGCCGGCAGATCGGCCGCGACGTCGTCGCGGACGCCCGTCACGCCTAACCGGCTGATGAGATAGACGAACCCGCTGCCGTGGCGCGCGATCTCGGCCATGCGCGCCGCCGGCGTGGTGGGCGCCACCAGCCGCACGAACGCCAGCGGACCGGCCGCGATGCGGGATTCCAGCGCCGGATCCGCGCCCACCGGCAGGTCGGTGAGCAAGAGTCCGCTCGC
>DATNAM010000069.1:0-10151 GCA_035572595.1 Gemmatimonadaceae bacterium | reverse complement strand
AGGGGCCGACAAGGAAATGGTCGGACAGGTTGCGGCCGAGCTCCGCGGCCTGCGTCCGCCGGAGCCGTACAAGGGGAAAGGCATCAAGTACGTCGGCGAGCAGATCCGGCGGAAGGCCGGTAAGGCGGGAGGCAAGTAAGCAATGAAATCGATTCACAAGCCGAAAACGCGCGCGGAGCGTTTACACCGCCGCCACCTGCGCGTGCGCAAGCGCGTCGAAGGCACGGCGGAGCGCCCGCGTCTGGTTGTCCGGCGCACGCTCAAGCACATCTACGCGCAGATCGTCGACGACATGGCGAACCGCACGCTGCTCACGGTGTCCGATCTTACCGTGGGCGATGGCAAAAAGCAGGAACGCTCGACGGCCGTCGGAAAGGCGGTCGCGGAGCGCGCGAAGGCAGCAGGCATCAGCCGCGTCGTGTTCGATCGAGCGGGGTACAGATACCACGGCCGCGTGAAGGCGGTGGCCGACGGCGCCCGTGAGGGCGGCCTGGAGTTTTGAGAAATGCCAGATAATCCAAGCAATCGCGCAGGAACGGGCGCCCCCGAAGGCGGCGCGGCGCCGCGTCGCGGCGGCGGAGGTCCAGGCGGCGGACGTGGTCGCGGCGGGCCCGGCGGTGGTCGTGGTGGTCCGGGTGGCGGACGCGGCGGTCGCGGTGGTGGCGGACGTGGCGGTCCAGGCGGCGGCCCTGGTGGTCGCGGCGGTCCAGGCGGCGGTCCAGGTCGCGGCGGTCCGGGCGGCGGACGCGGTGGTGAAGGTGACCGTGGACGCGGCCGCGGCGGCGATGGTGCGCGCGGCGGCGATCGCGATCACGAAGGCAGCGATCTGGTCGAGAATGTGATCGCGATCAATCGCGTGGCCAAAGTCGTGAAGGGCGGACGGCGCTTCAGCTTCAACGCGCTGGTCGCCGTCGGCGACGGACAGGGCCGCGTTGGCGTCGCCACGGGGAAGGCGAACGAAGTGTCCGAAGCGGTGCGCAAGGCGGTGGATGCCGCGCGGCGCAATCTCGTGCACGTGCCACTCACGGGCGGGACGATTCCGCACGAAGTGGTCGGCGAGCACGGCGCGGGTCGCGTGCTCATGAAGCCGGCCGCTCCCGGCGCCGGCGTGATCGCCGGTGGTGCGGTGCGCGCTGTTCTCGAATGCGCGGGTGTGGCCGACATTCTCACCAAGAGTCTCGGCTCCACGAATCCGCACAACATGGTGCGCGCGGCGATGCACGGTCTCGGACTGTTGACCACGGTCGAGCAGATCGCGCGCGAGCGCGAGATCGAGCCGTCGAGCCTGCAGTATCGCTCGCGGGCCAAGTCGAAGGAGGCCGTCTAATGCCGCGGACGTTCGTATGGCACCGCACGCGCGGCCCCAAGCACACGCCGCCTAACGAGTTGACGACGGGCATGGTGCGCATCAAGCAGGTGCGGAGCGGCATCGGGCACCCCGCCGAAATGCGGCGGACGCTCGAGTCGTTGGGCTTGCGGCACCATCAGGCAGAGGTGGTGCGTCCGGATTCGCCGTCGTTGCGCGGTCAGATCAAGCACGTGCGTCACCTGGTAACGGTAACGCCGGTCAAGGAGTAAGGCACAGTGGCCAAGGACAAGCAGCAGACGCTCCCTCCCGAGCACATCGGCCTGCACAATCTGGTGCCGGCGCCGGGATCGCATCGCAACCGGAAGCGGTTAGGCCGCGGTCCGGGATCCGGCACGGGCAAGACGTCGGGCAAGGGCAACAAGGGTATCAAGGCGCGCGCGGGACATCACGGCCCGGGCGGCGGGAAGCCGCAATTCGAAGGCGGCCAGATGCCGCTCACGCGCCGGCTGCCCAAGCGCGGCTTCACCAATCCGTTCCGCGTCGAGTCGCAGATCGTGGACCTGAGCGACATCAACGAATTGTCGGCCAAGGATGAGATCACGAAGGACGTGCTGGTCGAAGCGGGTCTCATCCGGAAGCGCAAAGGACCTGCCAAGCTGCTGGCGAACGGGACGCTCACGCGCGCGGTTACGGTGCGCGGGATCAAGGTGAGCGCCGCGGTTCGTGAGCGGATTGTCGCGGCTGGAGGCCGCGTCGAGGACTAACATGGCGCAGGAGAAGGCGGCGGCCCAGCTGTTCGGCACGATCTTCAAGACGCCAGAGTTACGGTCGCGCATTGGCTTCACGCTGCTGGCGCTGATCATCTTTCGTGTCGGCTCGCACGTCACGGCGCCGGGAATCGACACCCAGGCGCTGATCGATTTCTTCAAGAGCCAACAGGCCGGCGGTCTGTTGGGCCTCTACGACTTGTTCGTCGGCGGCGGCCTGTCGCGCGCGACGTTGTTCGCGTTAGGCATCATCCCGTACATCTCGGCGAGCATCGTGTTCCAGATCCTGGGCGCGGTGCTGCCGAAGGTCGAGAAGCTGCAGCGCGAGGAACAGGGCCGGAAGAAAGTCGAGCAGTGGACGCGGTACATGACCGTCGGCGTGGCCATCATGCAGGGCGCGGGCTACGCGGAATTCACCGAGTCGCTCCAGGGCGCGGTGGCGCATCCGGGTCTCGTGTTCGTGATCCAGATGACGCTGTTCCTCACCGCCGGCGCGATCTTCGTGATGTGGTTGGGCGAGCAGATCACCGAGCGCGGCGTTGGCAACGGCGCGTCGCTCCTGATCTTCTTCTCGATCATCGAGCGCTTCTGGCCGGCCATCGTGCAGACGTTCGGCTTCGTCTCCACGGGTGCGCTGTCGCCGCTCCGTCTCGTGATCCTCACGCTGGTGATGGTGGCGGTGGTGGCGTTCACCGTCGCGATCACGGTCGCGGCCCGCCGCGTGCCGATCCAGATCCCGCAGCGCACGATGGCGCGCGGGCGGCAGCGCGAGTCGTCCAAAAACTTCATCCCGTTGCGCATGAATGCCGCCAACGTGATGCCGATCATTTTCGCGCAGACGGTGATCGTGGTGCCGGGCACGCTGGCGCAATTCGGCAGCCGCGCGCCGTGGGCGCAGGCGATGGCCGAAGCGCTCAATCCCGGCACGTGGGAATACTATGTGCTGATGGCGATCCTGATCCTGTTCTTCACGTACTTCTACACGGCGATCATTTTCAATCCGGTCGACATCGCCGAGAATCTAAAGAAGCAGGGTGGATTCATTCCGGGTGTGAAGCCGGGCGCCAAGACGGCCGAGTATATCGAGAAGGTGATGTCGCGCATCACGTTCCCGGGCGCCGTGTTCCTAACGTTGATCGCGTTGCTGCCGATCTGGATCATCGATCTGATCAACGTCCCGTTCCGCTTCGGCGGTACGTCGCTGCTGATCGTGGTCGGTGTCGGGTTGGATACGCTCGTGCAGTTGGAGCAGCACTTCTATCTGCGCAAGTACGACGGCTTCATGAAGAAGGGCCGCGTCCGGTTCCGCGGGCGGGCCACGACGTACTGATCACGCGCGCCACCACCGGCTTGAGGGAGCGGAAGGACACATGAACATCGTGTTGCTCGGCCCTCCCGGCGCCGGCAAGGGCACGCAGGGCGAGCGCATCGCCCACACGCTCCACATTCCCAAGCTGGCCACCGGCGACGTGCTGCGGGAGGCCGTTAGGCAGGGGACGCCCCAGGGGCTCGAGGCCAAGCGATTCATGGATCGCGGCGATCTCGTGCCCGATTCGGTCATCTTGGGGATCATGAAGGACGCGCTCGCCAAGCCCGACGCCGCCGGCGGCGTGGTGCTGGACGGCGTCGTGCGCACCGTGCCACAGGCGGAAGGCCTGGCTCGCGTGTTAGGCGAGCTCGGTCGCAAGCTCGACGTGGTGCTGTTGTTCGACGTGGACGAAGAAGAATTGGTGCGTCGTCTGAGCACGCGCACGGTGTGCGAGAATTGCCAGACGCCGTACACGGGCCGCGCGCCCGGGAGCACCTGTGAGAAGTGCGGCGGCAAGCTGGTGCGCCGCAAGGATGACGAGCCGGATGCGATCCGTACGCGCATGCGCGCGTACCGCGAGCAGACGGCGCCGGTCATCGAGTGGTATCGCGCCCGCGCACGAGACGGCGCGCTCCGCGGACAGACCGCGGCGCGCGTGGTCACGGTGGACGCGATCGGCGCGGTGGACCAAGTCACCGCGCGGGTCCTAACATCGTTAGGAAAATGATTCAGCTGAAGTCGCCGCGCGAGCTCGATGTGATGGCCGAGGGCGGCAAGATTCTCGCCGACACCGTCGCGATGCTCGCCGAGCGTGTCGAACCCGGAATGTCGACGCTCGACCTCGATGCGTTGGCCGAACAGTTCATTCGCGCGCACGATAACGCGACGCCGGCGTTCAAGGGCCTCTATGGCTTTCCCGGCTCCATCTGCACCTCGATCAACGAGGAGATCGTGCACGGTATCCCGTCACGAAAGCGGGTGCTGCGCGATGGCGACCTGGTATCCATCGACGTCGGCGTGGGCTACAAGGGCTTCTTCACCGATTCGGCGGCGACGGTGCCGGTGGGCGAGATCGACGACGAGTCGGCGCGCCTCTTGGCCGTGACCGTGGATGCGCTCGAGGCCGGCATCGCCGCCGCGACCACCGAGAACCACATCGGCGACATCGGGGCGGCGATCCAGCAGGTGGTGGAGGCCGCGGGGTTCAGCGTGGTGCGCGAGCTGGTGGGACACGGGATCGGCACCGAGTTTCACGAAGAGCCGCAGGTGCCTAACTACGGCAAGCCCAAGCGGCTGATGAAGCTGACGCCGGGGCTCACGATCGCGATCGAGCCGATGGTGAACGCCGGGGCGCCGAAGACGCGGACGATGCCCGACCGCTGGACCATCGTCACGGCCGACGGCTCGCGCTCGGCGCATTTCGAGCACACGGTGGCGATCACGGACCAGGGGCCGCGCGTGCTCACCCGGCGCAGCGCCTAACTTCGCGCCATGCCGGTGATCCCGGCCTAAATGTGCCGCTCGACCTCGGCTGTCACGCGGCCCGCGGCGGCCGACGTCTCGCGCACGAACTCTCCGGCCGCTTCGACGAGCGCGTGACCTTTGACGGAATCCGAGAGCGACGCGACGTTGATGCGCACGTTATAGGCGGCGCCGCGGCACGCGGCCTCGGCGAGCAGCGCCGAGACGCCGGCGTCGGACACCGCGCTCGGATTGCCCTTGGTCGCCACGAGCTCGGCCAGGCCGGCGACGGCGGCGCAGGCGCGAGCCGTCTCGAGCGGCACCTCGCTCGCGCCGATGAGCGCCGCGGTGATAGCCGCGTCGCGTTGGGCGCGCTGCTCCGGCGTCTCCTTGGGGAGCTTGTACGCCGCCGACACGGCCGCGTAGGACTGGGCGTCGAGCTCCACCAGCTGCCGGAGGCGCGCGACTAACGCTGCCGCGCGCGTGCCGGCATCGCGCATCGCGTCGTCGACGTCGGCGAATTTCTTCCGGCCGGCCGTGAGGCCCGCGACCATCTGCGCCAGCGCCGCGGCGAGCGCGCCGGCGTACGCGGCAACGCTCCCGCCGCCCGGCGTGGGCGTCGGCGCGGCGACCGCCGCCACCAGATCTCCGTTAGGCGAAGGCGCGGGTGCGCCGCCGGTCTGCGCCGCCCGCACGCGCCGCTCGAGAATCTGATCGGGCGAGAACGTGGCCAGGCGCAGGTGCCGCACGGCCGCGTCGATCAGCACCCGCTCCGGCACCAGGCCCACGATCTCGCTCCACGTCACCGGCACGCCCGCCGCCGACGCTTCCATGGCGACCACGTCGAACGCGCGGTAGGCCGGTGTCTGATCGATGTCGACCAGGTTCATCGAGACCTGCGCCTGCGCGTCGACCTCGAGCCCTAAGGCTTTCACGTAGCGCAGGCCTCCCGAGGATCCGCGTACGGCCTTGGCGATGCGCTTGGCGTGGGCGACGTGCGATGCGTCGCCCAGGTAGACGTTGTAGGCAACGAGGAACGGCCGCGCGCCGATGGCCACGGCGCCGGCGGTCGCGTGCACCCGGCGTGGACCGAAATCGGGGACGCGCGCCGGATTGGTCTCGATCTCGGCGCGAATGCCCTCGAACTGGCCGCGGCGCACGTCGGCCAGGTTCTCGCGCTCGGGGCGCGTGGCGGCGCGCTCGTACAGATACACCGGAATCCCCAGGTCGCGACCCACGCGCTCGCCTAACGCACGAGCCAGGGCCACGCACTCGTCCATCGTGGTGCCCTCGAGCGGGATGAACGGCACGACATCGGTCGCGCCCATCCGCGGGTGCTCGCCGCTGTGCTGCGTGAGGTCGATGCGGTCGGTGGCGACGCGGATGCCGGCCAGGGCCGCATCCACCGCGCGCTCGCGCGGCGCGACGAACGTGATGACGGACCGGTTGTGCGATTCATCGGACGACACATCGAGGACGACCGCGCCCTCCACCGCCGCGATGGCGTCGCGGATGGCCTGGATGACGTCAGCGCGGCGGCCTTCGCTGAAGTTCGGGACGCATTCGACGAGCGACATATTCGGCGTCGGTGCCTAACGACCGCGTTGGCCGGTACGGGCGGCGGTATGCCGCGGCTTGCCCTGAGGGCCGCTCGGGCCGGTCTTGCGCGACGACCCGCCCGGAACGGGCGGACGGTTGGGCCCGCGCGGGCCGCCCTGCTGCGGGGCCGGCGCGGACGGCGGGATGCGTTTCTTTTTCATGTCGGAAGATGGACTGGCGGCCCGGCGCGCGCCAGTTGGCTCACACGTACCGTCCCACGGCCATCGCGCACGCCGCGACGATGAGGAGCAGCGTCGCGATCCGCGAGCCGCGCGCGGCGCGGGCCCGGCGTTGCGCGCTCAACGCGATGAGCGCCTGGCGCTCGTCGGTCGTCGCGGCCTGCGCTGCCTGCTGCGCCGTAGCCAGCGCGCGATTCATCGACGGCGAGACCACCAGCATCCCGACGAAGAGAGCGACGAGCGCGCACACGCCGCCAAAGCCTAACGTGATGCCCATGCGCGAGCCGCCGAATCCCGGCGCCGTGCTCGCCGCGCGGCCGTAGAGCCACAGCCCGCTGATCACCGTGAGCAGCGCCAGAATGGGGAACACCGTGAGGAGATGCCGCCGCTGCAACACCGCCATCACCCGGCCGCCCTCGGGGCCAGTCTCGGCGAGCGTCGGAAAGAGAAAGCATGCGCCGAACACCGCGAATCCTACCCACAACATGCCGCCTACCACGTGGACGAGCCGCAGTACGACCGTGAGTACACTCATGAAGCCACCTCGGGACGTGGGGGAAATCTTGCGTTAGGCAGACGTCGCGGGCGCGGGCATCGCGTCCTCGCCGACCGCCTCGCGGAGCGCCTTCATCATCACCTGGTCGTTCGACGCGGCCTGCTCGGGCAGCACCGGGTAGCGCACCACGAACTCGAGCGCGTGCTCCGTGAACCGAACGTCCACTTGCGGCTCGGGCATCGACGTCTCGAAGTCGACCAATCGCTGCACCGTGGCGTGTTGCTCGTCGATCGACCGCCGGTATCCCGCGTACACCTTGTCGGCTACGCTCTTGAGCGTCGCCTGCATGGTCGTGGCGTCGGTGGCCGGCGCCACCGACAGCGTGACCGTGTGCCACGTGTAATCGGCCCCCGGGATCTGCTTGAACAGCGCCGCCGGCTGGAACAGCACCGCGTTGGAGATGACCACGATGCGTCCCGTCGACTGCAGCTCCGGCCCCGTGAGCTCCATCAAGTAAAGACGGATGAGCCCGATGTCCACCACGCGGCCGGTGACGCCCGACAACGTGATGCGGTCGCCGACGCGCACGCCATAGCGGCCGATGAGGAAAAAGTACGCGACGATCGCGAGAATCACATTCTGCAGCGCGACGGCGAGACCGGCGGTCAGGAACCCAATGTACGTGGCCAGCGATCCGATCTCGGACACGAACCCGATGACGATGATGAGCAGCAGCGCGATTGCCACGGCGACGCGCCGCAAGACCAGGAACTGGCGCCTGCGGCGGGCGTCGTGCAGATACCGGAACGTCGCCCGGCGCCAGATCTCCGAGATGAAGAGCACGATCGCGATGGATGCGAGCAGAAGCGCCGCGTGCAACACCAGGTCGCCTAACACGTCGTTGGCGCGCGCCTTGATGATGTCGTTCCATTCGCTGAGCGTGCCGCTCGCGTCATCGACGGTGATGTCCTGCTCGCCGATCGGCACCAGCAGCGTCGAGAGCTGCTTGAATCGCGTCGTCGCGCTGTCGAACTGGTGCTGCACGTCGAGCAGCTGCGCGGGGTCGACCGCCCCCGAATCCGCCGCATGCGCGCGCACGAGCGTACGCGCCTGGCGCTCGACCGCGACGCGCAACGAGTCGATCGACGTACTCAGGTCGTTCGTTGCCTGGATCGCGGCCAGCACGCTCTTCCGCGTGCTCCGAAGCGCGAACCAATCGGAGGCGAGCGCGATGAGCCCGCGCGCGCGGCCATTGGATGCGGCCGTCTCGAGCGGGGCAGGGGCAGCCGCGGCCGATGTGCGCGCCGCGGCGCTCGTATCCGTTTTCGCAGCGGTCGAGGTACTGGACTGCGCCGTGGACGCGGATCCGTGCCGCGCCTCGGGGACCGAGCGCTCGAGCTCGCCGATCTGCCCCGTTAGGCTGCCGGTGCCGGCGACGCCGTGCGCGGCCATGTTGGTCGCGAACCGTTGCAGCTCGAGGATGGTTTTCTGCACCTCGAGCGTGAGATTGAGCTCCGATTGCAGCTCGTCGCGCTGGGCGGCGAGATCGCGCTGCGCGCGAACCGGCGCGTGCGCGATCTGGTCGTCTAACGCAGCCAGCCGCGACTGCAGCCCCGCCACGCGGCCCGCCATGCGCGTGGCCGATCGCTCGAGCCGCGCCGCATCATCCGAGGAATCCGCTCCTCCCGTCGTATCCTGCGGAGCGTGCGATGCGTCGACGAGGCGCGCCGCGGCGCTCGCAAAATCGAACGCGTACTGCACCGCCGCGAGCGATGTGCGCTGCAAGCGATCGTGCGCGATTTCGTTGTCGGCGAGCCCCGACGACTGCGACAGCGCGGACAACTGGTGATACCACGCGATGGTCAGGTGCAGGTGCTCGAGCACCTGGTCGCCCGTCACCGGCGCCGCGCGCGACGACGGCGCCCGTTTAGGCGAGGCGACGACGGCCGGCGCGGCCGACTTCGGCGTCGCCTGTGAATGCGCGGCCGTCGCGAACGCGACGCCCATGACCAACGCTGCTCCGAATCGACTACCGAACGCGAACATCGCCCTCCGGCCGTTCACTGATCGTGATCTCACCGTGTCCGTCGCGCGAGGTGTCGCGCAGCTCGAGTCAATGTATCCGGCACGGGATCGCTCCGGGAGCGTGTGCGCGTCTGCGACCGCTGGATCGTTGGCCCGCGCGGCTGCCTCATGCATCGTCGCGCACGGCGCGCGCCAGCAGCGCGTCGAGCCACGCGTGCATGGACGACGTGCCCGCGAGCACGCTGCTCGGCGCGAGCGGAAGCGGACCGCCGCCGATTGCCGTGATGATGCCGCCCGCCTCGCGGACGATGAGCGCGGCCGCGGCAAAGTCCCACGGCGACAGCATGAGCTCCCAGAACGCTTCGAATCGTCCGCAGGCCACGTCGCACAGGTCGAGCGCCGCCGATCCCGCGCGACGCACGCCGGCCGTCGCGCGCGCGACCGCCGCGAGCTGTCGCAAATACGGCGGCAATTGCTCGGGGGTGCGGAACGGAATACCGGTGCCGACGAGCGCGAGCGACGGATCATCGATAAGCGAAACGCGGATGGGGACACCGTCGCGCGTGGCGCCTTCGCCCAACAGAGCGGCGAACGTCTCCCTCGACACGACGTTGCGCACGACGCCCGCCGCGATGGTGCCATCCAACACGAGCGCGATCGACACCGCGTACTGCGGGTAGCCGTGCAAAAAGTTCGTGGTTCCGTCGAGCGGATCGACGACGAACAATGCGCGGGCGTCGACCGTCGCATCCGGCGACAGCTCTTCGCCGAGGATCTGCGCGTCCGGCGCCGCCGCGAGCAGTGTCTCGCGCACGATGCGCTCCGCGCCCGTGTCGACGTCGCTCACGTAGTCCTGATGCGCCTTGGACCGCCACTCGAGCGTGTCGCGATGCAGGCTCCGTTCGGCGATGTATTGCGCGGCTGCGTCCGCCGCACGATGCATCGCGCCGAGCAATTCACGGGCGCGAACGGCGATGTCTGCTTGCACCTGTTTTGAAGCGTTCAT